>JBNJEK010000161.1:0-10300 GCA_051745855.1 Armatimonadota bacterium | reverse complement strand
TGAGGACGGAACCTGTATTCGGGGAGAATGATCATGACGATTGAGACGACGCATTTCAAGCAGGCCGGAAAGGCCAACACCAATGAGACCCTTCGCATCGCGATCGACGCCGCCACGGAGAGGGGCCTTTCGACGATCGTGGTCGCATCCACCACCGGCGACACGGCGAAGACGGCCGCGGAGATGGTGGAGGGGACCGAGATCCGACTGGTCATCATCCCGCACCAGTTCGGCTGGAAGGATGAGCCGGAATTCGACCTCGACCTGGTGCCGCAGCTTGAGGACAAAGGACACACCTTCCACGCCGCCACCATGCTCTTTCACACCGGAGAGTTCTACGGCAACGATGCCTGCAAGGCGATGGCGAACATCCTGCGGACGTTCGGACAGGGGACGAAGGTGTGCATGGAGATCGGCCTGATGGCGGCCGACGCGGGCCACGTGACCGAGGACGAGGAGTGCGTGCTCGTTGCCGGGACGGGCCGCGGCGCGGACACGGCGATCGTCGCGACCGCCGCACCGACAATGAAGCTCGGCGACTTCAAGGTCCACGAGATCCTCTGCCGGCCCGTGCAGCGGTGACGGCTCGGCCTTGCTGACACGCCCGGCCGCGAAATCGGCGAGCTTCGGCCCAACTTCGTCGCCGTCGTTCTGGAGGGGCTGGAGAGCGGAGGTGCCGTTTACCTCCGCGACGCCAGCCCGGCCGTTTGACGTTTGTCGTCCGCCGTCCGCGACGACACGACGACAGCGAACGACCGGCGTCGCGTGGAGTTGGCCAAACGACCGCCAACTCACGCTCTCCGGCCCCTTCAGACGATCGGACAACAGCCGTGCACGAGAGCGCCCACACAACGAGAAACGGGGCGCCCGAAGTTTCGGGCGCCCCGTCGGATTTTCCGGTGAGATGGCGAGGCACAGGTCCCCGCCCTACAACGTCACTCGCCCGCCTTATTCAGGAGTTGATCCCACTTCCAGTCAACCCACTCCTGGACCGCCTTGCGCATCTCTTCGCCCTGATCGGACTTGAAGAGATGGCGGAAGCGGGCCTGGGGCTCAAGGAATGCCTCGATCGGCTTCTTCTCCTTGGGCTTGTAGTTGATCTTGTACTCGCCGTACTCCACCTCGTAGAGCGGCCAGATGCAGGTGTCGGCGGCGAGCTGCGAGATCTCCGGGGTCAGACCGCCCTCATGGCCCCAGCCGAGCGGGCAGGGGGTGAGGACGTTCATGAACTTCGGACCCTCGATCTCGAAGGCCTTCTCGGCCTTGCGGGTGATGTCATTCCAGCGGCCCGGGATGGTCTGCGCGGCGTACGGAATGTCGTGCGCGACCATGATCTCGGTGAGGTCCTTGCGGTTCTGCTGCTTACCGGGGATCACTGAGCCGGCCGGGCTGGTGGTGGTATGCGCGCCCTTGAGCGTCGCCGATGAGCGCTGCACGCCGGTGTTCATGTACGCCTCGTTGTTGAGGCACACGTAGAGGAAGTCGTGCCCGCGCTCGACGGCTCCCGACAGCGACTGCAGGCCGATGTCGTAGGTGCCGCCGTCGCCGCCGAAGGCCACGAACGTGTAGTCCGCGTCGGCGTCGAGCTTCCCCTGCTTCTTCAGCGACTGATACATGGCCTCCACGCCGGAGATTGCGGCGCCGGCGTTCTCAAAGGCGATATGTATCCACGGAATCTTCCACGCGCTGTAGGGGAAGATCGTGGTTGAGACCTCCAGGCAGCCGGTTGCGTTCGCGGCCAGCACCGGCTTTTCGGTGGACATCAGGATCTGCCGGACGGCGATCGGCTCACCGCAACCCGGGCAGAGGCGATGGCCACCCGTGAGAAGTTCCTCACGATGCGACATTGTCTTGAGGTTAGGCATTCGCTCTCCTCCTACTCCCTCAGGCCCAGGAAGCTGACAGGCTCCGCGGGCTGCCCGGCCTCGGCGACCTCATCGAGGTCGTCGAAGACGCTGCTGAGCTGCTCGGGCAGAATCTCGCGGCCGCCCAGACCGTAGATGTAGTTGTTGGTGGGAATGACGTTGCCGTACGTGTGCAGCGCCGAGGTGACCTCATGGTAGAGAGGGCCCGCGTGCGCGCCGAACGAGGCGGCGCGGTCGAGCACGGCCACCGCCGATGCGCCGGAAAGCGCATTCGCGATCTCCTCGGCCGGGAACGGACGGAAGGCGCGAACCTTCAGCAGACCGGCCTTCACACCGTTCTCCCGCTGCTGCTGCACGACATCCCGCAGTGCGCCGCAGGTCGAGCCGATCGCCACGACCACGAAGTCGGCGTCGTCGGTCATGAACTCCTCGACCAGTTCGTACTCGCGGCCGAAGACTTCGCCGAAGCGCTTGCCCTCGTCGATGATCGCCTGCTTGGCGGCCGGGTAGGCCTCCATCTGCGAGCGCTTATGCTCGAAGTAGTAGTCGTAGAGATCGAGCGGCCCGTAGGTCATCGGATTCTCGATGTCGAGCATCGGGTTGTCGGGCTTGTAGGGCCCCACGAAATCCTGGACCGCACCATCGTCCTCCACCTCGAGCAGCTCATACGAGTGCGAGAGGATGAAGCCGTCGAGACAGCTCATCACCGGCAGACGCACGTCCATGTTCTCGCCGATACAGACGGCCTGGATGAGGTTGTCATACGCCTCCTGCACGTCCTCGGCGTAAAGCTGGACCCATCCGGCGTCGCGGGCGCCCATGGTGTCGGAGTGGTCGCAGTGGATATTGATGTTGCCCGACAGAGCGCGGTTGACGACCGTGAGGACCACCGGCTGGCGCATCGAGGAGACAACGTAGAGGATCTCCCACATCAGAGCCAGGCCGGCGGAGGCGGTCGCGTTCATCACGCGCCCACCCGCGGTTGCCGCGGCAAGGCATGCGCTCATCGCCGAGTGCTCGGATTCGACTGCGACGAAGTTGGTATCGACCTTGCCGTCATTGACGAACTGCGCGAAGGTCTGGACGACCTCCGTTGACGGCGTGATCGGGTATGCCGCCACGACGTCGGGGTTGATCTGGCGCATGGCTTCCGCCACGGCCTCATTTCCTTCAAGAGCGACTCGCTCGCCCATTGTCACTCCTCCTCCGACTGGCCGGGTTCATCGGGCTGGAACTCGCCGCCGGGGACCATCTTGATTGCGTCCACAGGGCACACTTCCGCGCAGACCGCGCATCCCTTGCAGTGGTCGGGGCTGAAGCCCTGGTGCTTGACGGACTCGTCCTTTACCCGGACGGCCACGTCAGGGCAGTAGATCCAGCAGAACAGGCAGTCGATACAGGTTTCGTTGTCGCGGATCGGGTGCTCGTTTCGCCAGCCGCCCACGCTGTACTCGTCAGCGTTACCAGCCTGGGGGATGATCCCGCCGCGCTCCATCTCATGCCATTTGGCATCAGGGGCGTAGACCTTCTTGCTCATGTGTGAACCTCCTCGTAAGCCCGGTCGAGAGCCGCGTAGTTCGACTCGATGGCGGCCTGCGAGAGCTTCCCGCCAAGCCGCACATCGACGGCGGCCTTCAGCGAGTCGAGTTCCACAAGATCGACGGCCTTGACCATCGCACCCAACATCGGCGTGTTGGGAATCGGGCGGCCGATGGTATCCATCGCAACCTGCGTGGCGTCAACCACGTAAAGCTGCACGTTGGGGTTCTCGAGTTGCTCGCGAATCTCGTCGGGGGTCTGGTCGGTGTTGACGATCAGGATGTCGGAGTCCTCCATCCCCTCGGTAACGTTCTGAGTCGCCAGCAGCGTGTCGTCGAGTACGACGACGACGTCGGGGGAGCGGACACCCGAGCGCAGGCGAATCGGCTCGTCACTGATGCGAACGTAGGACTTCATGGGCGCGCCGCGGCGCTCTGCGCCATACTCCGGGAAGGCATTGATGTTCCAGCCCTCTTCGGCGGCGGCCACGGCGAGGATGTAACCGGCGGTCTTCGCGCCCTGCCCACCTCGTCCGTGGAAGCGGATTTCGGTCAGTTGTGCCATGGACTAACCTCCTCAGTCTTGCATCGGCAACAACGGCCGGCAGACTTGATGCTTCGCTGCATACAACCGGCCGGCGGCACGCGTGCGCAACCGCCGGATACTTCAGTCCGACATCTCGGTGCGTCCACGCATGGCTCGAGCCACGGTCACCTGGTCGGCGTAGTCCAGATCGGCGCCGACCGGCAGGCCGAGTGCCAGGCGCGTTACGCGGATGCCGCCCATCTCAAGCAGCACCTCGCGCAGAAATTCTGCAGTTGCGTCACCCTCAACGGTGGGCGGCGTCGCCACGACAACCTCACTGACGCCCCCCTCATCCACTCGCTCCAGCAGTGCCCCGACTGTCAGGTCCCCGGGCCCGACACCCTCGACCGGCGAAAGCACACCGCCGAGCACGTGGTAGCGCCCCTCGAACTCCCCCGCCCGCTCCAGCGCCATCAGATCCTTGGCGTCCGCCACCACGCACAGCGTCGCGGGGTCGCGCTCCGGATCTCGGCAAACCGGGCAGAGGGCATCGACGGACCAGTTGCCACAGCGCTCGCAGGCGCGGATGCGATTGTGAACCGACTGCACGGCGTCGGCGAGCGCGAAGGCCCGCTCGGGGCCGGAGGACAGGATGTGAAATGCCAGTCGCTGGGCGCTCTTGGGGCCGATACCCGGGAGCGTTTCAAGTTGCTCGATCAGGTCCCGGATAGGTTCGGCATAGTTGAGCATGCAAAATCGTCCGCCTTGCTGCAAAAAACGCGGTCAGATCACCGCCGCGGCTCCCGTCGCCGGGCGCTCCGACGGATAGTGTATTCTCAGAGGATGTCGGGCAACTCCATCCCCATGCCTGCAAGCGGCAGCGCATCGGAGAGTCTGGCGCGCTTGAGTTCCGCGGACTTGCGCATCGCCTCGCGCACACCCGCGCAGACGAGGTCCTGAATCAGTTCGCAGTCGCCCTCGCAGATCACTTCGGGATCGATGGTGACCTCGACGATCTCACCGAGGCCCGTGACGGTCACCTCGACGGCCCCACCGCCTGCGCTGCCCACAACCTCCATGACCCGCAGCTCCTCCGCCGCATCGGCCATGTTCTGCTGCACGCCCTCGAGCTGACTTTCAATCATCTTCTTGAACGGATTTAGCATCTGCCTTCTCGAACTCCTCATCGCCAGGGGGATATATTCCACGACACCTGCGCGGGCACCTTTGCGGCGCAAGATCCTATCCCGGCGTTTCTTCGGTACCGTCAAACTCGTTGAGCAACCGCAGCACCGTCTCCTGCTGCCGGGAGGCGCTCAGTTCGCCCTGCTCCTCGCCGGAACTGTCATCCTCAACTAAATGATTCCCCGCTGTTGTGGCTGTCTCCTGCAGGCGACATGCAATCTCCACCTCGCGGCCGAAGACCTGTCGCGCTGCTTCGGTGATCTCCGCGGCGTAGCTTTCGGCCGCGCGTTCGCGTTCAAACTGGCGCGTGAAGCCCAGGGCAATCTTCTCGTCCTCGACAGCCTGAGGGGTGGCGCCGCTGACAATCGCCGCAACGGCCGGGTGTCCGAGTTCGTCCAGTGCTTCGACAACCCGCGACCAGTGCTCCTGCACGTCCTCGAGCGCCAGCGGACCCTCCGGCAGTTCCACCGCGTCAATCACGACTTCCGTCTCCGGCGCCTCATCGGGGGCCGGCTGCTGTGCCTGCGGCACGGCGGTCGGCGCCTGGGTCTGTGGTTCCGGTTCGGGTGTCTCGTCCTCTACCTCGGGTTCATCGGCTGGCTTCTCCGCCAGCTTCTCCTCGGTCGATTCCGCGGGTTCCGCGGTCGGCTTTGCCTCTTCAGCAGGTTCACCCTGGGCCGAGGGCTTCGCTTCGGCGGCCTTCCCGGCCGATTTCGCCGCCTCGGCGAGGGGGCTTTGCGCCGGGATCGACGCCATGTGCGCGAGCGTGACCTCCAGCAGCAGCGGCTTTTGGGCGGTGTCGCGGATGCGCGCAGACGCCTCGCCGAGTTCCTCGATCACCTCGCCGATGCGTTTGGGGCCCATCGCGGCGGCCTGCGCGGTCATGCGCTCTTCGCCGTCGGAGGCGGCGCGCATCCACGCCGGTGGTGTGGCGCCCAGCGAGAGGCGCAGCAGGTCGCGGTAGTAGAGGCTGAGGTCCTCGAGAAGCTGGCCAATGTCCTTGCCGGAGGTGACGATCTCATCCACGAGGTGGAAGACGGCCTCGATGTCGCTTTCGGCGACGGCGTCGGCGATGGAGGTAAGCAGTTCGGCGTCGGTGACGCCGAGGATCGAGTTGACGATTTTGAGCGTGACCTCGCCGCGCCCGTATGCGATGACCTGGTCGAAGATCGATTCTGCGTCGCGCATGGCTCCGCCGGCGGCTCGTGCGATGGCACCCAGTGCGGCTTCCTCGGCCGCCACGCCCTCGGCTTCGGCGATCTGCTGGAGGGCTTTGACGATCTCGATCTGGGGAATCGGTCGGAACTCGAATGTCTGGCAGCGGGAACGGATGGTGGGCAGGATGTTGTGCAGTTCGGTGGTGGCGAGGACGAAGTGTACGAAGTCGGGCGGCTCCTCGAGTGTCTTGAGGAGTGCGTTGGCGGCGGCGGGTGTGAGCATGTGCGCTTCGTCGAGGATGTAGAATTTGATGCGCGCCTGTGTGGGAGCGTAGCCTACTCGCTCACGCAGTTCTCGAATGTCGTCGATGCCGCGGTTGGAGGCGGCGTCGATCTCGATTAGATCCATGGCGCTGCCGGAGGCGACGGCCTGGCACATCGGGCATTCGCAGCAGGGGTCGGGGGTGGGGCCGGCCTCGCAGCACATGGCTTTTGCGAGCACACGGGCGGTGGAGGTCTTACCGGTGCCGCGGGGTCCGGCGAAAAGGTATCCATGCGCCACGCGGCCCTCGGAGACGGCGTTCTTGAGGGTGGTGGACACGTGATCCTGGCCGATGATTTCGTCGAACGTCTGCGGCCTGTATTTGAGGGCGAAGGTCTGGTACGCCATTGGGGCCCCTTTGATCCGCACTGCCGCGTGATGATGGAGCGAGCTTGAGCCGATATACGCTGTTGCCGTCGCTGTTGTTGCTGTTGCCGTTTGCTTTGCCGTCCGCCGTCGCTGTCGTTGCTTTTGTAGCTTTCGTAGCTTTCGTCGCTGCCTTGACTCGGTTGTGCACCCGGTCGTCGAAGACGCCGCCCGACCGTTACCCTCGCAGTTAGCTCCAGCCAGGTGATCCGCGGCACAGAAGACTTGCTGCCTACCGCTGCTCCCTTCCGGGCCTGACGGGATTCAGCAGCTGTCTCCTTGCGCGGGACCCGGCCTTCATCACCACTTACGTGGGTCAGACGCCAAGCGACGAATCCTCGGGCGGGAATTCGGCCCCACTATGGCGGATTGTGGGTTCAGGGTACCGCCAGTCCCCCGCTTAGCACAACCGAGTCAGAGCAGCGAAGAAAGCAAAGGCAGCGACGAAAGCAACGACAGCGACGGCGGACGGCTTACGGCACGCGGCTTACGATTGACGGCATACAGCGACCAGACGACGTGGCGCGCAGTTTTCACCTGTTGCGCGTTGCCTTCCGGCATCGCGCCATCAATGAACTTATCATCTTGCCGACTTCCTCACTCTGAGCGAGAAATTGATCTACGTGATCGGAAGCAACGTAGTCGAGATCTCGCGCCAGAAGTGTGAGTGCCTGTGCTTCAGACAGTGATCCCAGCGCGACGTGCAGAAAGTGCGCGAAGGCTTTGTCGCCATTGCGGCCTTTGCCCTCCGCGATGTTCGCCGAGATACTTACGACTGCTCGTCTGATCTGATCTCTGAGTGCGTAGTGTTCGGAATTCGGAAAGTCCGATGTGATTTCGTATGTGAGTTGAGCGAGTTGGTGTGCCTTTTGCCAGACAAGCAGTTTCTCGAAATCGGCCATTCCCGGAGCCCCCTCCGTTCATGTTGCCTCCCGCTGCCGTTATCGTCGTCTTCTGCCGTTGCCTTCGCTGTCGTTGCTTTTTGTTGCTTTTGTTGCTTTCGTCGCTGCCGTATGGCGGAGAGGGTGGGATTCGAACCCACGAGCCCCTCGCGGGACTACCCGCTCTCCAGGCGAGCACCTTCGGCCACTCGGTCACCTCTCCGCTCACAGCGTTGGCGATGGCGTTGCGGGGACGTCAGTCGCCCCGCCAGGACTGCTTTCTCTTATCGGCTCAAGCTGTCAAGGTTCTCTTGCTATTGACCGTCGCAGACTGACTGATCTCGAAGGGATGCTGTAGGGAGGGAGTGCGATTCATCGTCCAATCCCCCCGGCGAGACGAAACGCGGTTCGCCGTTTGCCTTTCGCCGTCGCGCCGTTTGCCTTTCGCCGTCGCTGTCGTTGCTGCCTTTGCTTTCGTTGCTTTCGTTGCTGCCGTATGGCGGTGAGGGTGGGATTCGAACCCACGAGACCCTTGCGGGCCTACTCGCTTTCGAGGCGAGCGCGATCGACCGGACTCTGCCACCTCACCGCCGAACCTGTTGTCTGCGTGTCCCTCTATCTGTATAGACGCTTGTGACGTCCGCCGGGTTTGTTGAAATGGCGCCCCCGGCCCGAGTCGAACGGGCGACCTTCAACTTAGGAGGTTGCTGCTCTATCCACCTGAGCTACGGGGGCGCAGGGGATCAGGATGATCCCGTTCGAATACGTATCCCGCGTGGTGGATGCTGCCGGCGGCGCGCTGCAGTTACGGCCGGCGTCATCGACCGGTCCGGGATGCCCGCGAGATTGAAAAGCCCGACCCGTTGTCTTTCGGTATGACGGCCCCGCCGTGTGCGCGGAGCCGTGAGAGAAAAGGGTGGTACGCCGGCCGCGATTTGAACGCGGGACCTCCGCCTCCGCAGGGCGGCGCTCTATCCACTGAGCTACCGGCGCACTTTTCACTGCATGGTCGCCTCTTACGGCGCGACCTGCGCGGAAATTGTCAACGTGCCGGGGATCGACTACTCGCCCGGCAGTCTGGACGACGATGGTACGCCCGTCGCGATTTGAACGCGAGACCCCTGGCTCCGGAGGCCAGTGCTCTATCCACTGAGCTACGGGCGCGTAAGGCGGCAACGAAAGCGACGGAAGCAACGAATGCAACGACAGCGACGGCTTACGGCAACGACTCGTCGCGACTTCGCTCGGCAACTGCCGTTCAGTTGTAGCTTTCGTGGCTGTCGTCGCTTCCGTTGCTTTCGTTGCTGCCGTGTGGCGGAGAGGGAGGGATTCGAACCCTCGAAGGAGGTCTATACCCCCTTAATCGCTTAGCAGGCGACTGCCTTCAGCCGCTCGGCCACCTCTCCGCGTCATGTTGGATACACAGTGTAGCATAACTCAGGCCGCAAGACAAGGGCCGAATCGACAGAATCGATTCGTGTCCGGCCCGAGTGTAAGGTGGTTTGCTGCAATCCCAGTACCAGCCTCCCGCGAGCGCGATCAGATGGTCGCCGCCCGCATCTTAACTAACGTCCCGGCCGGCGGTCTTGTTTCCCCCTCGACGTGAGTCCAACCGGGCGTGTATGATACGATGGCGGTGGATACTGGGGCGCGCGTCACAACCGCCCGCGCGCGGGCGACCACACACAGAAGGAGCATCGAATATGTCCCGAATCGCGCTGATGTACGCGCTCATCGCGGTGCTGGCCTGGGGCCTGGCGCCGATCTTCGACAAGATACTCAAGCAGGGCCTCTCCTCGTGGACGGCGGTGTTTCTGCGTACAATCGTGGTGATGGTGATGATCACCGTGGTTGCGATTCAGTCGGGCGCGCTGGTGGAGATACGCGAGATGCTCGCGCAGGGCGAAGCCGCGTACGGCGAGGGCGACGCTCCGGTGGCGGCGTGGCTGATCATCGTGGCTGCGATCGGCAGCGCGCTGCTGGCGGGGCTGATCGGCCAGGTCGCGTACTACCACGCGCTGGGCCACGCTGACGCCTCGCGCGTGGTGCCGATCACATCGGCCTACCCGCTGGTGGCGGCGCTGGCGGCGATCGCGCTGTTCCGCGAGCCGATCACGGCGCCGAAGCTCGTGGGAACGGTGCTGATCATCGCGGGCGTGGTGCTGGTGTCGGGCGTTTTGTCACAGCCGGAGGCGTGATGATGACCGGGCGGGTGGAACAGGGATCGAGCGGGTAGTCGTTGTCGTTGTCGTTGTCGTTGTCGTTATGGGGAGGGGCCGGAGAGCCTGAGCGTCGTTTGCCCAGGGGTGTCGTGTACCCCGGCGACGCCGGCCTCTCCACAACGGCGAAGGCGTTTATAACACTGATCGAGCACTGTTCACGAGGTGACGAGATGACCGGCAAAGAGCGCGTGATGGCGACCTTCGAAGGCCGTGAGTTCGACAAAGTCCCGATCTACTG
>JBNJEK010000160.1:0-10333 GCA_051745855.1 Armatimonadota bacterium | reverse complement strand
CGCTACTACTGCGCCACGCCGCTGTGCATCCCCACGCGGCCGTCGATGATGAGCGGCCGCTGGCCGCATGCGCATGGCGCGTTGAGCTTCGGCAAGGGCTACGACACCATCGAGCGGGGCACGGAGCTTCTGATCGACCGCCTGCATGATTCGGGGCACCGCGTGGCCTACGAAGGCATCTGGCATATCCGTCGCCCCGAGGAGGATGACCGGAGGAGCGCGTACGAGCACTTCGAGGAGGGCAGCTTCCCCTACGACCTGCACGGGGAGGCACTCGTAGAAGAGGGGCGTGACGCGGATGACCAGCGCGCGGATGTCCACGGCATGACCGACGAGGGCATGATCCCGTGGAAGATCTCGGTGCCCGTTCCCGCGACGTGGGACAGGCCGCTGAAGGCTCACCCGGACATGCAGCGCGCCCAGCGCATCGCGCAGTTCATCCTCGACGCGCCCGAGGATGAGCCGATCGCGGCGTGGTGCTCTCTGGGCGCGCCGCATCCGCCGCTGCTGGTTCCCGAGCCCTACCGCAGCATGTTCGACCCCGAGCACATGGAGCCGCCGCCGGGCTTTGACTGCGACCTGTCAGGCCGCCCGCGGGACGTGCGCGAGGCGCCGGGCGCCCTGGGCTGTGCCGACTGGGACTGGGAGCGCTGGTCGGAGGCGATCGCGGCGTACTACGGCTACGTCGCATTCGCCGACCACTGCCACGGAATCGTGATGGGCGCTCTGGAGGAGAGCGGGCGGCTGGACGACACCATCGTCATCGCCTCCACCGATCACGGCGAGATGCTCGGCTCACACGGGATCTATCAGAAGATGGTCATGTACGAGCGCTCGATCAATGTGCCTTTCATTATGCGAATTCCGGACTACACGCCCGGGCGGCGGGAGCACATGACTTCTCAGACCGACATGGCGCCGACGGTGCTCGATCTTCTCGGTCTGCCGCCGCTGGACGACGCCCAGGGGGAGAGCATGGTGCCGATCCTGCGCGACCGCAGGGCTCCGTGGCGCACACACACCTACTCGGAGTACAACGGGTGGAAAGACGGCGGCTGGAAGATGCGCGCGGTCATCGGCGAGCGCTACAAGTACATCTATCACCACGAGGACCATGACGAGCTCTTCGATCTGAAGAAGGACCCCGATGAGTTGAACAACATCATCGGCCAGCCGCGCAGGCTCGATCTGGCCGACGAGATGCGCTCACGGCTGGTCGGCTGGTCGTGGGATACCGACGATGTGATCATGCCAAGCTGGCCACACCTTGCAACCGACTACCGCCCGCCCGACATGCGAAAGAGCAGCTCCCGTCGAGTGAGGGGATGATAATCGATGCGCGTGATCCTGCGCATATTGCCGATTGCCTGCATGCTTGCACTGCTGATCGCACCGCAGGAGGGTGTCATGGCTCAAAGCGTCGAGTTGGGCGACGGCTTCATCGACCACGGCGTCGCCACGCCGATCAGTAACCATCGCGGGACCGTCGCGACGGTTGATGGCGACGGCGACCCGGTGGTGCTGTCATGGCTGATGGACCATCGAGGCTGCTACTCGCTGCTGATGGTCAACGCATTGACCGGCGAATACGAGCAGTTCGAGACGCCGCAGGTCGGCGACAGCCCGTTCGCGTCGGTTCTTGCGAGCAACAACCGCTACTACACGCACTACGGCAGCACGTTCATGGAGTTCGACCCGGCCGCGCGCGAGTTTACGTTCTCGGAAAGGACCGTTGCGCGCGTCGCGATGAGCATGACGGAGGCCGATGACGGGACGATCTGGGCGGCGACATACCCCAACTCCGCCGTGTGCTCGTACAATCCTGAGACGGGTGATTTCCGTGACTATGGCAGCGTCTACGAGCAGAACTGGGCGCAGTACCCGCGGGACGTTGCGGTCGATGACCAGGGCTGGGTGTACTTCGGCATCGGCAACACGGCCTCGCAGATGATCATCCTCGACCCCGACAGTGGCGAGGCCACGGCGGTGGTCCCCGAAGACGAGCGCGTGCACGGCCGCTGCCCGCTGTGGCGCGGTGTGGACGGCAAAGTCTACGGGCGCAACGCCGACCAGTGGTACATGCTCTACGAGGGCGTCGCGACCCGGATCGAGGGCGAGCCTGACGTCGAGCGCAAGCCGATCATCGAGAGCTCCCAGTCACTCTTCCACCGCAGCTTCCCCACCGGGCATACACTCGTTTCGCTGAATCTTGTGGACCGTGTGCTCACCGTGGAGACGCCGGAGGGCGAGACGCTGACCCGGGAGTTCGACTACGAGAGCGAGGGCGCGCACTCGATGGGCATGGCCGCCGCCTCCGACGGCACGATCTGCGGCGGGACGGCCTTCCCGATGCGATTCTTCAGCTACGACCCGAGCACCGATGAGTGGATCAACCGCGAGGCATACGGGCAGTGGAATACCGTCGCGCCCGCGGAGACGCTCTTCTACATCGGCGGCTACGGCGGGGGCTTTCTGCTGGAGTGGAATCCGCAGGAGGAGTGGGTGCGCACCGAAAGGGATAACGCCGAGTCGAACCCGCGCTTCCTCACGCAGGTGACGCCGACGATCCATCGCCCGCATGACCTGCTCGTGCATCCCGGCGGTCAGTACGTGGTGCTTGCGGGCACACCCGGCTACGGCCACACCGGCGGCGGTCTGCTCTTCTGGGACCGCGAGGCTGAAGAGGAGCAGGTCCTGACACACGAGCAACTCGTGCAGGACCAGTCGATCATGAGCATGGTGGCGCTGCCTCGGAACGAGCTTCTCTGTGGGACGACGATCTCCGCGGGGACCGGCGGCGAGGTGAAGGCAGAGGTCGCGGAACTGTTCATCCTCGACATGGAGACAAAGCAGATCAAGTGGCGCGAGGTCTTCGAGGACGCGACGTCCATCTCGGACCTGATGGTGACGCCAACGGGGCTCGTGTACGGTGTCGCGAACTACGAGCGCTTCTTCGTCTTCGCTCCGTCCACCCGCCAGATCATCAAGGAGATTGATCTGGAGGAGTCGGGCTTTGGCCGCACGAACGGCCAGCAGGGCCCGCGGATCTTCGTTCAGGGCCCCGGCGACCGCATCTTCATGCTCTTCCAGAAGGGCATCGCGGAGATCGACACGCGCAAGCACGAGCATGAGATCGAGATGCTGGCGGAGTCACCGGTAGCCATCGGCCCTGGCGGCGACTACCTTGACGGCCGCATCTACTTCGGCCACGGCTCCCACGTCTACTCGTGGCCGGTCCCGGATGCGGAGTAAAATCAGGTCGTCGCGCACCAAATATGAGACCGGGAGGCGCTGGCCTCCCGGTCTTTTTTCATCTTTGCACAGCGGACAAATGTCACGTCGTCTTCCGCTGCTGGACGGGCAGGCCCTTGCCCCGCGCGGCCTGGTAGGCCGCGCCGATGGCGCGCTGCGTGTGCAGGGCCGTCTCCGTGTTCGAGATCGGCATCTGCCCGGTGTTGATGCACTCGATGAAGTGTGCGAACTGTCGCTCGAAGCGGGTCATCGACGTGTCGCATTCGTAGTCGGTCCACTCAGTGGTCTCGCGCGACCAGAAGCGCACCGGGCCGCTCATGTAGTTCTCGAGCGATAGGACGCCGTGTTCGCCAGCGATACGCCACTCGGTGAACTGCGGCGGGATCGAGTAGCCCACCAGCACCTCGCCGTAGCAGCCGTTCTCGCCCTCAAAGAGCATCACCGCGACGTCGTCGGTCTCCATCTCCTGCAGGAAGGTGCCCGCGCGGCACGAGACGTTGGCGACTTTGCCGAGGAGGTACTGGTAGAGATCGACGGCGTGTGAGCCGTTGTCCATCAGCGCGCCACCCCCGGCCTTCGCGAGGTCGCCGCGATGGTTCCCCTCCATGTCTGAGAGGCCGGTGAAGCAGCCTCTGAAGAAGAGCGGCCGCCCGAGGGTGCCGTCGTCGATGAGTTCCTTCAGTTTCATCGCGGGCCCATGGAAGCGGTGGCAGTAGGCCACCATCAGCAGGGCGTCGGCGTCACGCGCCGCCCGCGCCATGCTCACGGCGCCGGCGATGTCGGCGGCCATCGGCTTTTCGCACATGACGTGAATCCCCCGCTGGAGGCACTCAGTGGAGATCGGCGGGTGCAAAAAGGGCGGGGTGCAGATGCTGACGAGGTCCGGCGTCTCAGCATCGAGCATGTCCCGCCAATCGGCGTAGCCCGTCAGACCGTAGTTCTCTTCAAAGCGCTCGACCGCCGCTTCGCTGATGTCGGCGCCGGCCACAGGCTCTACTCCGTCGGTTTCCTGCCAGCCTGTGATATGCGCCCCGGATATGCCGCCAAGTCCTATGATCGCTGCTCGAAGGCTCATCCTGAACCACTCCTCGTCATCTGAACGGTTGTCGATTCCTCGATGCGTGCGTGACGGCCGTTGCCCAGCCGTATGGCTTACCTTTATACACATCTCGAAATGCGGCCGTTTGCCGTGGGAGGGGCCGCACGAGCCGCAATTGCCGTCTATTGCGGCGAGGTCGGCCCATCGGTCGTTCGGTCTCCCGCGACGCAAACTACCGCAGTGGGCCGACCTCAGCCCTCGCAAACGACGCTCGGACTTCGTGCGGCCCCTCCATGACGGCGTACGAGCCGAATCATCTCCTTGTGAGATGTGTATAAAGGTAAGGCCGTATGGAGGGGAGACAGCTCGCGCAGCGTGCTGCCTTCAGCCGCTCCCAGGGCCCCCGATCGTCGGAGCGGCTGAAGCCCCTCCGCTCCAGAACGGCACGACAGCGTCAGCATTCGGTCACTCCGCCGCCCGGATCTCCGACGGCTCCTCGCCGGCCTCGGCCATGCGGCGCTTGAGCGTCTTGGCGAGACTTGCGCGGATGTCCGCCAGCGCCGGGTCGTCCACGAGGTTGTTCCGCTGGTGCGGATCGTTCTCGTTGTCGTAGAGATACTCCTCGTAGTAGACGTCGCTGCGCGAATCGCGATCGGGCACGCTCACCGAGTACGTCCACTTTTCGGTGCGCACGCAGCGCCCTGTCTGGCTCTCGGAGATCTGTGCGAACGCCTCGGCGGGCCAGTCCTCCGCCTCGCCCGCCACGAGCGGCTGCAGCGCGCGTCCGTGGTAGGTCTCCGGCACGGGGATTCCGGCCGCGTGCACGACCGATGCCGGCGCGTCGATCAGGCTCACCATCTCGTCCACCACGCCTCCGCCGGTGAAGCCCGGGCCGGTCGCCACCATCGGGATGCGCAGGCAGCCGTCATGGCACGAGCGCTTGTATTCTTTGTTGCGCGTGCGGAAGTGTGAGCCATGGTCGGAGGTGTAAAAGACCACGGTCTCGTCATCGATCCCGTCCTCGGCCAGGGCCTCGCGGAAGCGCCCCAGCGCCCCGTCCAGCGCGTTGCAGCAGCCGAGGTAGTCGGGGTAGTTCTCGCGCCAGTCACCCTCGGTCCCAACAAGGTCGCCGGGGACCTCGTAGTCGCCCCAGCGCTCCTGCGAGCCCTTCGGCCCCTCGTAGCGGTCGTGGTCGTTCTGGTGGTGAGGCTCGATGTAGCTTACGAAGAGGATGAACGGGCGGT
The DNA here is from genome assembly GCA_051745855.1 of Armatimonadota bacterium. Taxonomy (GTDB): domain Bacteria; phylum Armatimonadota; class Zipacnadia; order Zipacnadales; family UBA5352; genus UBA5352. Next base: position 4,798 of record JBNJEK010000160.1, on the reverse strand, counting down.
CGCGGTCGCGCTCCTCGAGGAACTGCATCGCCACGTCGGTCACCGCGTCCACGCGATAGCGGCCCTCGGGGAACTCGTAACGCGAGCCGTCGCCCCGGAACATGTGCCCGTCATACGAGTGCGACGTAAACTCCAGCACGTCGGAGGCGCACCACCAGTCCCAGCCGCCGCGGTATTCCTTCGGCACCGGCTCCTCGCGGTAGTTGCGCTCGGGTTCGGGGCCGGAGGCGAGGTGCCACTTGCCCACGTAGGCGGTCTGGTAGCCCCACTCGGTGAGCCAGTGGGCGATGGTCTTCTCGTCCTGCGGCAGGTGGATGTTGTTGCGCCAGCAGCCGGTGGCTTCGGGGTACTTGCCGGTCTGCAGCGATGAGCGCGCAGGCCCGCAGACGGGCTGGCAGGTGTAAGCGTGCTCGAACCGCGTGCCCTCCTCGGCCATCTGGTCGAGGTTGGGGGTGACATCAAGCTCCTGCCCGTAGCAGCCGCAGGTGTCCCACCGCTGCTGATCGCTGAAGAAGAAAAGAAGGTTCGGCGCACTCACGGTGACCATCCCTCGCGTGCGGGTGTTGTTTGCCCCAGGTCGGTTCCACGGGGGAGGGACGGAGTCCTTCCTCGGGAAGGCAAACGACACGGCTTACAGGATGTACAGGATATACAGGATTCAACGGCAAACGACAGGGCCCAAACATGCATCCTGCAATCGCTTCCTGTGTTCAGCCGCGCAGGTCTGTGTCTCCGTCTCGCCAACACCGTGCAAACTGGAGCTTCGGCCGCCCGAAGTTGAGCAGCAGGCCGACGTCCAAACCTGTGGCGTTGAGGTAGTTGATCAGCTGGGCCTTGTGTTGCGGCGTTATCTTAGCGACAGCCTTGAGTTCGAGGATGATTGTCTTCTCGACCACAATGTCCGCCTGAAAACGTCCGACCACCTGCCCGCGGTAATGCACTGCCAGAGGTACCTGCCTCTGTGAATCCAGTCCCCTTTCTTCCAGTGCAATCATGACAGCGTTCTCGTAAATCGATTCGACAAAACCAGCGCCAAGCTCTCTCGAGACCTCGAAGCACGCTCCAATTATCTCGTGCGTCAGGTCTTCGTACTTCATAGCAACCCCTCCCCGGATTGTGCAGGATCGACAGATCGAGGCAGTACTATCTACCCTGCTCATTGTCCCTTTGCCGTCCATCCTGTTCATCCTGTCCATCCTGTATGCCTTCTTGTTTGGGGTTGTATCACGCAGGTGCTCGACAGCGTTTCGGAGAATTCGCCATCCCACCCACTGTTGATTCCGGGGATAATGACCATGCGCACACCCGCCACAACGACCGTCCTGCTTGTAGTTATCGCCACCTTTGGGCTCGCCGCAACTGTGCCGATCACCGTCCAGAATCCGGCCGGCGTCGCGGTGGAGGCCGAGCCGGTGACCACCGGCGTGCCCTTCCCCGAAGGAGCGCTGGCGTCCGGGGACAATGTGCGCCTCCTCGACGAGGCGGGCGCGGAGCTTCCGCTGCAGGTGACCGTCACCGGCGAGTACCCCGATGGCTCGGTGCGCTGGCTGCTGCTGGACTTCCAGGCGGACCTGCCGCCCGATGGCCGGACGCTCACGCTTGAGTTCGGTGAGGGCGTCGAGCGGGCGGCGGTTGAGAATCCGATGAGCGTAGATATCTCTGACCTCGGGCTGTTCGAGCCATACTTCGTGGATGACACGGGCGACGAGCATCGCGCAGACATTGCCGATGAGGCCCAAGTCGAGCTTGCGGGCCCGCTGCGCTCCGTCGTGACCGCCCGCGGGTGGTTCGCGAACGACGCGGGCGACGAGAAGTGCATGGCGATCATCCGCATTCACGCCTACCACGGCAAACCCTGGGTGCGCATCTTCTACACATTCATCATGACCGAGGACTCGCGGGAGTTGCGCTTCAGCGACATCGGCCTCCGCATCCCCGTGTCGGCCGAAAGGGCGATCTTCGGCACCGCGGATGGCCCGATGTCGCGCGAAGTGCCCGCCTATCTGCTTCAATACGATCACGACCAGGCCCTCATAGATGCGCAGGGCGCGCGCGAGGAGATCGGCCGCGCTCGTGGCTGGTTCGCGGCGGAGGGCCCCGACCGCCACTGCGTCCTCGCCTGCCGCGATTTCTGGCAGCTTTTCCCAAAGGAGCTTGAGGCCACGGCCGAGGGCATCACTTTCCACACATGGCCCGCGCACGGCATCACCGACCCGGATCGCGGGGTGACCGACGCGAACCTGCAGTACCTGTGGTTCGCGCACGAGGGCGACGTGCTGGACTTCGAGGTGCCGGAGGACGTCTACGCCCACGAGGGCGAGCACTCCGAGTACCAGATGCGCTACGTTCGCTCCTCGAAGGACGCCAACGGGATGGGCGTGGCGAAGACGCACGAGCTGCTGGTGAGCTTCGGGGACGGGAGCGCCGATCCCGAGCAGGCCGCAGCGCTCAACGCGCGCCTGCAGGACCCGCCTGTTGCGACGGCCTCGCCCGAGTGGATGTGCGCGTCGGGCGTCTTCGGGATGATGGACCCGGTGGACGAGGACGCGTTCGGGAAGTATGAGGACATGATGGCGGGAACGTTCGACGCCGAGCGCCGCATGCAGGAATTCACCGAGGACTACGGCCTGTGGAACTTCGGCGGCGGGCATACAAGCTGGGACCCGGCGCGAAATCGCTGGAATGACGTCTACCGCACCTGGCGCAACACCCACCACGGCTGCAACCGCGTCCCGTGGCTGCTTTACGCGCGCGCGGGGGACCTCGACTACTGGCGCTACGGCGTGCGCAACGCGCGAAAGACCCTCGACACGGGCTTCTGCCACTGGAGCACCGAGGAGTTCGAGGAGCTTCCGTGGCCGCAGGGCAAGATCAAGGGCGCGCTGTGCGACTACAAGGGCCTCGTACACTGGGCCGCCGGCGGGCGGCTGACCGACTACAACTCGACCACCGACTTCGCGCTGTGGTACTGGCACCTGACCGGTGACCGCCGCGGCCTTGAGGTCGCGAAGCAGTGGGGCGACGCGGTCGTCGAGCGCGATCGCTCACCCTTCGGCCATCGCGAGGGCGCGGGGACCTGCGCGGCGATGATCGAGTTGTACAAGGACACGCTCGATGAGCGCTACTTCGCCTACGCGGAGAAGCTCGCGAAGCACCTGATTTCGACGCAGAACGAGGACGGCTCCTTCCCGCAGTGGGAGAACTACGCGCCGTGGCTGGAGCGCTGGTGGGAACTGACTGGCGACGAGAACGCCGCCGACTGCATCGTGCGCTGGGCGGACGCCTACATGGCCGGCAACGGCGACGCGTTCTCCACCTACCACGTGGCCGGGCAGACGAACATCCTCGCCTATGCCTACGTCATCAGCGGAGACCCGAAGTACCTCGCGCGCGGCCTCTGGGAGCTTGACCGCATCGAGGCGTCGGTGAACCGCGACGATCCGCTGCTCGAGGGCCTGATCATGGCCGGGCAGACCTCGCTGAGCGGCTACGGCGTGCAACGCGCGCCGAATCTGCTGGCGGCGATCGCGCGGCATGGCGAGCCAGTCGAGGCCGATCCGCTCTTCCGCATCGCCGAGGGCTTTGCGCTGCCCTTCAAGCGCACGCGCCCGGTGATCGACGGGGAGCCGACGAAGATCGAGACGGTCGAGGCGTGGCTGCTGGAGCGGGAGGACGCGGCGTTCATCGCGCGCGTGAAGACCGAGCACACGTACGACCAGGCGGAGTGGACGCTGGTGGTAACTGCGCCCGACGGGACGGAAGCCGCGCGCCTGGTGGAGACGTACCCGAAAGGCGAGAAGACATTCGAGGTCGCAGTGCCTGCCGATGGGCAGACGGGCGTCTATCGCCTGACCGTCGCGCGGCCCGGAAGCTACGGCGCGACGCGCCACCCGATCGTGGTGGAGCCCGCGCTGCCGGTGGCGTTCCCGGTCGCCGGGCGGCTCTTCCCTCGCGACGAGGCGGGCTACTCGATCTGGGTGCCGGAGGGCACGAGCGCGCTGCGCTTGCGGCTGAGCCCCTACGAGGGGGCGACCTCGGTGCAGTTGACGGCCCCCGACGGAACTCGCAAGCACTGGCAGATCGGCAGCAATGACGAGCAGAAGCTGACCGAGCCGATGGCCGTGCCCGACGGCGCGACGGGCGCGACATGGCTGCTGCACCGCGCGGGCGACGTGGGGACGCTGGCGATCATCGGCGAGGGCGCGGCAGTGCCGCAGCTTCTCTTGCAGGACGAGTATCCGGCTGAGATCTGCGAGGCGTTCGCGGCGGCGGCCGCGGAAGGATGACCTGGCGACGACAAAGGCAACCTCACCCCCCGGCCCCCTCTCCCTCAGACCTGCAGCGCAAACGACGCGCCGCAGGCGGGAGAGGGGGAGGGCACAACTGTGAGCGCAGGGCCACTACAATCCGATCTTCCGACAAGTGAACTCATTGCCCCTCCCATCCCAGCCGATGCTTGACCTCCCCCGCACTCCTCGCTACCATGATCCCGCGATTATCACGCTACGATTGGCGGCATATAAATGAAGGCACCTGTCAGTATTGTGCATGGCGAAAATGTCGATCAGATGGTAGCCGAGGCGGTCGAACTGCTCGGCGGCATCGAGCAGTTCGTGGACAGCGGCGACACTGTACTGATCAAGCCCAACAGCTTCGCGAAGCAGATCCCGGCGAACGGCAACATCGCGCGCCCAGAGGTTGTGGTCGCGCTGGCGAAGCTCGTGCGTGACGCCGGCGCGGGACGGGTGCTCATCGGCGAGCGCAACGACAACGCGTTCATGGCGAACTTCGAGGGGCA
>JBNJEK010000159.1:0-10361 GCA_051745855.1 Armatimonadota bacterium | reverse complement strand
CCCGTGTTCCAGCGCGCCAGGGAGAAGGCGCGACAGACGAGTTGTCTCTCCAATATCAAGCAGATCGCGCAGGCGGAGTTGATGTACGAAAGTGACAACGACGAGCGTACCGCCGCGATCTGCAACTGGCCGGTGAATGTGAGCAGCGCCGGCTACGCGAAATACACGTGGATCGACATGCTGATGCCCTACGTGAAGAACCAGCAGGTGTTCAGTTGCGCGAGTACAGAGACGGGCTTCAGGCAGTGGAATGTCACCACCGCGGCCGGAACGCACCTGTGGAGCTTCGGCAGCTACGGGACCAATCGGACCCCCAATGTCAAAGGCTTCCACCCCTACTACAACTATGTCTACGCCTACCGCAGCACGTCCAGCATCGAGTATCCCGCCGAGTGCCTGCTTGTGGCCGACTGCACGTCCCCGCACTTCTGGGTGAGCGTGGCCTCGGACGGATCTCCGCGCCAGATCGATGCGCGGCATAACGAGGGAGCGAACGTGGGCTTCTTCGACGGCCACGCAAAGTGGGTCACCGAGGACACGCTGGAGACGGGCGGAACGAACTTCTGGACCGGCGGGATCGCACCTCCGTGAGCGGAGGCGCGCATACAGTGATGAAACGGGACACCGCTCGGTGAGTGGGGGCGGCAGTGTCCCGCCGCAGAGCGGTGTCAGCGACCGAGGCGCCCCGCGCTCGGGGCGTAGCCGCAAAGTCGGATTTCGCCCTGAGCCCGGGCCTTTCCGCATGTTGGCACCCGGCTACCGGACCTGAAGATTTCGCCACATGGACAGTTCGGGAGGGTGACTGTCATGAAGACGATCAGGCGATTCTGGCCAATACTGCTGGCGAGCGCGACACTCGGAGGGGTCTTTCTGTCCCTGCGGGCGACGGCGGCCGCACCGGACGATCGGGAACGGGCCTCGTCGCAGCAACACGGCGCCTCGTCGGAGACCGGCTGGCCCATGTGGCGGTACGACGCTTTCCGCAGCAGCGCTACCTCCACGGAATTGGCCGACGACCTGCAGTTGCACTGGTCGCGTGACCTGCCCTCCCCGCGCCCGGCGTTCCCGCCGCATGTCCGCCCGCGCCTGTGCTTCGACCGCACGTACCGGCCCGTGGCGGCCGATGGGCTGATCTTCGTTCCCTCGATGGTCACCGACAGCGTAACGGCCTACGATCTGAGCACCGGCGATGAGCGCTGGCGCTTCTTCGCCGACGCCCCGGTTCGACTCGCTCCCGTGGTCTGGCACGATCGCATCTACTTCGTTTGCGATGACGGCTACCTCTACTGTCTTGACGCGCGGACGGGGCGCGAGCTGTGGCGCGTCACCCCGCTTCCCGAAACGCACCACGGCCAGTTGCTGCCCGGCGACGAGAGACTGATTTCGCGCTGGCCGGCCCGTGGCGGGCCCCTGATCCATGAGGGCGTGCTTTACTACGCGCTCGGCTACCTGGCCTTCGAGGGCGTCTTCGTCTGTGCGGTGGATCCGGTTTCAGGCGAGTTCCGTTGGGTCAGCGATGCGCCCAGCATCGTGCCCGACGGCCTCGTGGACCATGGCGCCAGACGCCCCGGCGGTCTCTCGCCGCAGGGCTACCTCGCGGTCGTGCGGGACAGGCTCGTGGTTCCGGGTGGCAGGTCGCTACCGGGCTTTTTCGACCTTCAGACCGGGGAGATGGAGCCACATACCACCGGATGGGGCGGCCGCGAGGCCCTCGCGAAGGGCGTCTGGTACACCTCGGCAGTCGGTGAGTACTTCTTCCACGGTGGTGACATGTTCACGATCTCTCCCGCGCTGGCGCCGCGGCCGCTGGATGGGAATGCCGAGTTGCTCAGTCCCGAGCGTTTTGCCGAGATGGCGTCGGTGTCGGTCGCGCAGGTGCAGGAGTGGATCGACGAGGAGGACCTCGTCACGACCGAGCGCGACGGTCGAGTGTTGATCGATCCACTCGACCAGAGGCAGTCGGACTATGTGGGCTGGGGCCAGGAACCGGCGACCGCGGGAGAGCGGCATACGCTTCAGGCCCATCCTCGAGTGCAGATCGATCCGGCCAACTACCGGGAACTTGGCGTCTTCCGTGAGCCGGTGTTGAGCGCCGGAGTGATGTACTACTCGCGGCCGACCGATCATCGGCTCGTCGGGGAGGCGCGTGGGGGACATCTGCCCGAGCATGTCGAGTACGCGGAGATTTTTGCGTACGACATCTCTGATTCGCGGCCCGGCTACACGCTCACCACCTACTCCCGCTCGATCCTCTGGCCCGCCATGCGCTTCCGCGAACTGTGGCGGCTTGAATCTGACCTCAATGTCCAGATGAAGGCCGGACAGCGACTCTACGGCGGCGCGCGGGGCGCCGTGGGCGCGATAGACATTCCCGAGGCCGGGGGGGAGCCAACGGAGAGTTGGCGCGTCGAGATACAGGGCACGCCCGGCACCATGCTCGCCTGCGATGGGCGCTTGATCACCGTCACCGAGGAGGGGCGGATCTACTGCTTCGGCGCCGGAGATACCGAGGCGCAACACCATGAGACACCCGATGTCGCCATGCCCTCGGGCGATGAGCGTTGGAGCGCGGACGTCGAGCGGATGCTGAGGGGGAAGCCCGATCAGGGCTACTGTGTCGTAATCGGATCGGGCGGTTACGAGGCGGTTGACGAACTGCTGCGCCAGTCGGAGCTTCAGGTGATTGTGCTCGATGCTCGCGAAGCGACGGCGGATGAGGCACGCCGGCGGTATGACGGACGCGGCGTCTACGGCTCGCGCGTGCATATCGTTCCCGCGTCGGTTGACTCGCTGACGCTCTCGCCCTACTTCGCGAGCCTCGTTGTATGCGCAGATGCCGCTGAAGCCGATCTGCTGCTCAACCCCGGCGCGATAGAGACGGTCTCCCGCTGGCTGCGGCCGTACGGTGGCTCCGCCTGGATCGCCACCACTGCCGGTGAACATCGCATCCTCACGGGCCTCGCGGATGAAGCAGACCTCGATGGTGTTGAGCTGCGTCGGCGCGGCGACTTCACCGTCATCCGCCAGCCAGGGGCCCTTCCGGCCAGCTCGGGATGGACACACGAAAGCGGCTCGGCGGCGAATACATTTGCCTCCGATGATCTGAGAGTGCGGCCGCCGCTGGGCGTGCTGTGGTTCGGCGGCTCGGTGGACGAGATATTCCCCCCTTGGGATTACACGCACAAGCGTGGCCCGCTGCCGGTGATCGCGCACGGCCGGATGTTCGTACTGGTGGCCAATGAACTGCACGCCGTGGACGTGTTCACCGGGCAACTGCTGTGGAGCGCGGAACTCGAGGAGACCGGCAAGGCGATGCGTCGTCAGCGCCACCACATGCGCAAGCAACGGGCGTGGGCGGAGAACTTCGTCGCCACGCCTGATATGCTCTACGTGGTCGGAAACGGCACCTGCGTGCAGATCTCGGCCGAATCCGGCCGCCGCCTCGGTGAACTGGCCGCTCCCGAGGACCCTGGTGAGGATGCTTTCTGGCGTGAGGTCTACGTGTCGGACGATCGGCTCGTGGGGACGGCCGCGGACCAACTGATCTGCCTCGATCGCCACACCGGCGAAGAGAAGTGGCGTATTCCGTCAGGGCAGGACACCTTCCACCTCGCCATCGGTGAGAGCACGGTCTTCTGCGTGGATTACTGGCTGCCGGATCGGCTCCGGCGCGGCGATGTGCGCACGGAACCCTCGACCATCACCGCGCTCGACCTCAGCAGCGGCCAGGTGCGATGGGAGCACCGGCTCGACTATCCGATCAACCCCGCCGAGGAGATGACCGGCGAAGGGTCCGCGCCGCTGGAGCCGTATCTGCAGTACTGCGCCGCGCAGGACGTACTTCTGCTTACACTCAACCGGAGCCAGTCGGTCTCGTACGGCATTATCTACGGTGACAGGCCGGCCACCGTCGCGGGCTTCCGAGGCGACGACGGCGAGCAACTCTGGGCCGGACACGTGCCCTGCCGCGATGTATACAGCAAGTACTCCGGACCGGAGCTTCCGATCGTGCTGCCGGACAGGTTCATCACGCACGCCGGCCAGGTGCATGATCTGACGACGGGTCTGGAGATCGCAGAGCGCCTGTGGGAGGGGATGAACTGCAATTACAACACCGGCGGGCTGCGCGGATGCAATCGTGCGGTGGCCAACGCCTACATGGTGACGGCGCGCGACAGCATTGCCACGTACATCGATGTGCAGACGGGCCTTCAGGATTTCTTCCGCGGCATGCGCTCTGGATGCACCAACAGCCTGCTGCCGGCGGAGGGTGTGCTCAGTTCGCCGAATCTCTCACATGGATGCGCGTGTAACACGCCGATCTTCGTCTCATGCGCCTTCGCGCATATGCCCGATGCAGCACTTTGGGATGAAGCGCTCTCACGCTCCTACCGGCACCCGGGGATGGAGGCCGAGATTCCGTGATCGAGGCTCCGTGCAGGCGGGTCGGTCATGGCGTTTTCGCCTGCGTTGGAGGTGTCCGGGCTTGTGGGCCCGAATGGCCCGGTCGTGTTTCTCCGGGATGCGTGCTCCCGACAGGACGCGTGCACTGGGTGAGGGATCGATGGAACGATGACGAAGCGATCCAGCCTCACAGCCAGTCGGATTATCCGAGTACTCCTTGTCGGCGTCATATTCCTCTTCCTGGCGAATCTCTGGACGCGCCAGGGCGCTCTTATTACGCTGGCGTCGCAGGTCGCGATGGCGGTGCCGCCGGTCCCTGCGCTGGCGGCTCTGCTGCTCTTGCTGGCGCTGCTCAGGCCGCTTCGCCGCATCGGCTTCGACCGCCGGCAGGTCATCGCAATCTACTGCTTCCTGACGCTCGCCGTGGCGCTGACATCCGGCGGGGCGATGCGCTTCTTCCTCCCCGCGCTGCCCTCGCTCTTTTACTTCGCATCCCCGGAGAACAACTGGGAGCAGTTCCACGAGCATATCCCCTCGTGGATGGCCCCGCGCGACGAGGGCGTCATCCAGGCGTACTTCGAGGGCGCGCAGGCCGAGGTCGTCCCCTGGGAGGCGTGGATCGGGCCGCTGGGCATCTGGATGCTGTTCTTCCTCGCGTTCTTCGGGTTGCAGATCTGTCTGGCGCTGATCTTCCGGCCCGAGTGGGAGGAGAGCGAGCATCTCATCTATCCGCTGGCCGAGTTGCCGCTGATGCTCTCGGGCGAGCACGAGTCCGAGCTTGCGATCTGGCGCGACGGGTTCTTCTGGGTGGGCTTCGTGCTGGTCTGCGGCCATCACACCCTCAACATTGTGAACGCGTTCAACCCCGGTGTCGCGGCGCTCGGCCTGCGGACAGACGTCGGCGGGCTCTTCCAGGAGTGGCCGCTGTCGTCGCTGCAGCCGCTGCAGTTCGCCTATCGGCCCTTCATGTTCGGCCTCGGCTACCTGATGCCGACGGAGATACTCCTGTCCACCGTGGTCTTCTACCTCGTCTACCTCAAAGGTATCGCTCTGAGCGCTGCGCTGATGGGCCGGATGATCCCCGGCCTGCCCTACCGCAATCAGCAGGCCGGCGGCGCGTTCCTCGGCATGGCGCTGATCCTGATCGTCGCGGCGCGCGGCCGTATCGCGTCGGTATTCCGTCGCCTGTGGGAGCCGGGCGAGGGCTCGCGGGCCCTCGCGGTGGCGACGATCGCGTGCGCGCTCGGCGTCGTGGTGTTCTGGCGCACCGCGGGGATGAACTGGCTCGTGCTGTGCGGGTTCTTCGGCCTCGCCTACGCCTTCGCCATCTCCCACGCGCGCGTTCGAGCCGAGTCGGGCTTCCCGCACAACTGGGTGCGTCCGCTCGCACAGGAGCGGGATATGCTTGTGAACCTGCTGGGCACCGAGAGGCTCGCGATGGGCGGGGGGATGCGGAGCCTCACCCTGATGTCCAGCATCTTCTACATGTCGCGCGGATACCTCCCCCAACTGATCGGCTTCCCGCTCGAGGCATTCAAGATCGGCGGCGAGGTCCGAATTCAGACGCGTCACATGGCGTGGCTGATGGTGATCGCGGTCGTGCTCGGCATGGGGATGGCATGGTGGATGCACCTGACGGCGTACTACCAGTTCGGCGCCAACATCCTCGAAGGCGGCACCACGGCCGGAGGCTACCGTGTCGAACTTGTGCGACAGGGCTACGAATCGCTGTCAGGCTGGGCGCGCGGGCATGAGGGGCCGAAGCCGCGCGAGGCGACGGCGACGGCCGCGGGCTTCGCGCTCGTTCTGCTGCTCGCCGGCGCACGCCGCCTCTTCCTGCGCTTCCCGCTCCATCCGGTCGGTCTGCTGATTGCGCTGACCGAAGGGTATAACGCATGGGGAATGCTGCTGCTGGTGTACATCATCAAGACGATCGTCCTGCGTATCGGCGGTATGAGCACCTACCGGCGCCTGATCCCGCTGTTCATCGGCATCGTCGTGGGGCATTACGTGGCGGCGGGTCTTGTCTGGAGCCTCATCGCCTCCTACGGCGGAGAGGGCTTCGACAGATACCCGGTGTGGTTCTGAGCGGGGGGAGTCGTTGCCGTCGGAGGGGTCGGCTCGTTGTTCCTGGAGACATCACGCAGGTGTGACATCGAACCTTCAGCAGACGCTGATGATTGAATCCGCCATGGGATCGAATGGTCGACGTAACGACGGGCCGGTCAGGCGATTGAGGCCCGCTCATAAACGTCATTCGCGGACCTCAACCCCTCCGGGGCCGGCCCCTCCAAACGGCGTCGCCGTCACTCGTCAGCCTCCGGGTTGGAGGTCCGGGCCGTGGGCAGCGTGAAGGTCCCTGACGCATTGACGGCTTGGTCGCAGGCCGAATCTGAGGAGTGAGACGAATGCGTGGCTCCGCACTGCTGTGCTGCATCGCACTGGCAACACCGATGAGCGCCATGGCCGCTGACCCGGGCCTGCGCGACGTGATCCACAGCGCCTGGGATCACCCACTGGTCACCGACGCGCAGGTCGTCCGACACATTACGAACACGCGCGCGGTGCTCGAGGCTGACGGCGGCTCCGCGCTCATCCGTTACCCCGGTATCACCGGCGTTCGCGTCGGCGACGAGCAGCTTTCGTGCGAGCGCGCGGGACGGGACCTCGTCTCCGTCGAACTGGCGCCCGGGCGGCATGAGGTCGAGGTGCTCACAGACGGTGAGCCTCGCGACGCGGCGACGGCGCCACCGGAGGCGACCGGGCGGGTCGTGGACAGTCAGGAGACATTCGCCGAGGCGGCGGAGGCGCTCGCCCCCGGTGACGAACTGGTCATCGCGGACGGGATCTACCGCGACTGGTCGGTGACCATCGACGCGGAGGGGACCGGCGAGCAGCCAATCGTCGTCAGGCCGCAGACGCCCGGTGGCGCGATCTTCCGGGGCACCGTCAGTTTCCAGCTCACCGGCAGCCACATCGTCCTGCGGGGGCTCCGCTTCGAGCACGCCGGGCCGAGCAGCGTGGTGCGCCTCGCCGAGGCGAACGACTGCCGGGTCACGCAGTGCCAGTTCTTCTACTGCGGCAACCCCGCCTCGACCTTCGGACACATCGTGGCGGTTGAAATGCAAAGCGATCGCAACCGCGTGGACCACTGCTTCTTCAAGGGTAGCAAGTCGATGGGCATCGGCCAGCGCGTCAGCGGCGACTACGAGGTGCCGGTGGGCGTGGATAACCGCTACGACCACAACATATTCCGCGACGTCTTCCGCTACTGGATCAACGGGCAGGAGAACATCCAGCTTGGGCAGAATCAGCGAGATTTCGGCGATCGGCAGCCGCGGGCGGCGATCGAGCGCAACCTCTTTGATCACGCATGGGGCGACAGCGAGATCATCTCGAACAAGTCATCGAGCAACCTCATCCGCCACAACACCGCCGCGCACTGCAAGCGAGCCGCCTTCGTGCTGCGAGGCGGTGTCGGCGCGCGCTTCGAGGGCAACGTCGTCACCAACTGCGACGGTGGCGTCCGGGTGCTCGGGACAGAGCATGAGATCGTCAACAACCTCCTCGTGGACAATCACAGCTTCGGAGTGAGCCTCGGCACCGGTCGGGCGGAGGGCCGGCTGCAGGTGGCCGCCGATGACACGCTCGTCGCTCACAACACCATCGTCGGCTCCCCGCAGGGCGTCTACGCCATGGAGCCGGGCGAGGTGCGGCCGAATGTCCCCACGCGCTGCCGGATACTCAACAACATCATCGTCAGTTCCGGTGGAGTTTTGCTGGCCACCGAGTCGCTCGCCGACGAGACCATTGCGCGGAATCTGCTCTGGGGCGACGGCACCGCGCAGATGGGCGTGGCGGGAGATGACGCCATCATCGAGGAACCGCGGCTTGAGGGCGAGCTTGCATCGCTGCGACCGGCGGACGACAGTCCGGCGGTGGACGCGGCGGTGGCGGTCCCGGAGGTGACGCACGATCGCCTCGGCAGAGAGCGTCCGCATGGCGAGGCGCCGGATATCGGCGCGGACGAGATCGGTGCGGCGGAGCCCGACCCGCCGGTGGTCCTCCCGCCCGTCCCGCCGCGGCCGGTGGTCGAGCCGGGGCTCTACCGCGGGCCGCTGCTGGAGCGCCCCGAACTCGATGAGCCGCTGGAGGATGCGCGTGTGACGATCGGCGAGGACCTGCCGCGAGAGCTGCTGGTGCAGTGGCGATGGCGGCCGGATGCGTGGGATTCGGCCGGGGAACTGACGCTGGAGGGGCCGGAGGGCTCGGGATGGACGCTCGCATGGGGCGGCGCGACCGACGAGGGCAAGCCACGCAGCGCCATCGTATTGCGAGACGGCGCCGGGGAGGTGCTCGCGACGAGCACCGATGTCGTCTACTTCGCGGGCGACTTCCGCGGAGGCTACGGGAACAATCGCGGGCCTGAGGAGCCGCTGGAGGACCGCTGGTACGAGTTCACACTGCTGCTGCGCGAGGGCAGCCTCTACGTGCTGCTCACCGGCAGCACGGCCCGTGAACCGGTGCCGGTGATGGTCTGGAATGCGCTCGGTGAGGACGTGGACAGGCCGATCGATGTATCGCTGGCCCAGGAGGGGAGCGGCTGGTGGCGGGACGTGGGGGTGTACGCGCTGGAGTACACCGGCGATCAGGCGCCACCGGCCCCGCCCAATCTGCAGGCCCGCGCGCATGGTGGTGAGCGCATTGAGCTTACGTGGGGCGGCGAGGCGTTCTCGGCGGGCGACTACACCTTCGAGATCCATCGCTCCACCGATGCGGATTTCACGCCCTCGGCTGAGACCGTCATCTCCCGCGCAGCCCACGGTGGCGGCTGGGATGACTTCGATGTTGAGCCGCGCACGGCCTATTACTATGCCGTGCGGGCGTACAACGCACTGCAGCGTTCCTCGGAGTTCGCGACCGTTGAGGCGCGAAGCGGCACGGGAGGGCCGCGCTACATCGTCATGCAGGCGTCGGAGATCGACAGGCTGGAGCCGCCGATGGTGCTTGCCGACACCGGATCGAAGTGGACCCGGACACCGGCGGGCGCGCGTGCGTTCCTCTGGGCGCCGGGGGCAGGGCGCTCGACCGAGGCCGTGCCTGACGAGGGCCTTGCGCGCTTCTCGTTCACAGTTCCGGAGACTGGCAGGTATATGATCGCGGCACTGGTGATTGCGCCGGATCACGGAACTGACTCATTTCACGTGGCGCTCGACGAGGGGGCCTTCCGAGCATGGCACACCGGCATCTATCAGCAGTGGGGGTGGAGCGTGATCGAGCAGGAGGTCGAACTCGATGCGGGAGAGCACAGCATCTCGCTCAGGCACAGGGACCCGGGGACGAGGCTGGCGGCGGTGCTGATCACCAGCGATCTAAGCTGGGAGCCCGATTCGCCGTGAGCGGGCGGTGTCGTGGTGGGGGCGCGAGGGTGGGTGCGCCTTTGCGATGACCAGAATTGTTCAATCGTGAAGAAGGACTATCCCGACGCGGGGCGAATATCTTCTTAATACATTTTCGTTGCGCGCGAAAAGGCTCTGCGGAGAGAGACCATGGTCAAGCACTCTCGCTGCGACCAGTTCGCCAGGTCGTCCAGAAGATCAGGCCCACTATGCTTGTGACGAGCATGTGTGGGCCTGAACGGGTTCTGCGCGAACCCGAGCGGGTGAAAGTGAATGCTGAATACGTGGCAAAGGCTCCACCGGGCGGACACGCCCGTTCGACATAGTCTGATGCGAAAGGAGTCCCATGATGGCCACTCGCGAACGAGGCTTCACGCTCATCGAGCTGTTGGTGGTGATTGCGATCATCGCCATTCTGGCGGCGATACTGTTCCCTGTATTCGCCCAGGCCCGTGACAAGGCGAATCAGGCAAGCTGCCAGAGCAACTTCAAGCAGATAGGACTTGCTCTTCTGATGTACGTACAGGACTACGATGAGACCATGCCCGGATACCACAA
>JBNJEK010000158.1:0-10412 GCA_051745855.1 Armatimonadota bacterium | reverse complement strand
CGGCATGAAGCGGCCTGTCGCTTTCGTGTGGGATGGCACGCGCTATGAGATCGAGCGCATACTCGACTTTTCTTTCGACACGGGCTTCGGCGCGCAGAAACGCGGGCGGGCGTGGTATACCCGCCGGCATCGCAACTGCTACCGCGTGGAGGCGTCCGACGGGCACGTCTACGATATCTACCTCGACCGCTCCGGCGGGAAGCGCGATTGGGTGCTGTATCAGCGGGTGGAGGACGAATGAGGCTGGAGGAGGCGGCCGGGTTCGGGTATAATGGGGGCGGAGGTGGACCCAATGGCCGACATCAACCTGGACTTCCTGTCACCGGAGAAGCGCGAGTTCCTGCGCCGCCGGTTGCAGGCACGCGACTCGCTGCTTGAGAGCCAGATCGAACGCCTCGTCGACGCCGCTATGGAGCCGGAATCGACGATTCTGAATCTCGACGGCGACGAGGACGCCATGACTCCCGAGGAACTCGGACGCGCTCGCGAGGGAGATCGTGCCCTCACGGAGGCCCTGCGGAAGGCAGCGGGTGGTAAGGAGGAGGGCAGCCTTCGCTCGATTGCCGGGATGGTAAAGGGCGAGAACGCTGTGACGAGCGAGAACTTCCACGAATACCTTTACGGTGAATGGGATGAAGAGCAATAGCCTCCGAAGTCTTCGCCGACACCAGTTTCTACTACGCATACGTAATGGACGATGACGCGAACAACGCGCGGGCCGTCGAGACGTACGACGAGATTGAGAGCCGGGTCTGCACAAGCACGCATGTGCTCGCGGAGACAATGAGCCTGCTGACGAAGCGGGTATCGAAGCAGCACGCGATCCGGGCCGGAAGACGGATACTCCGGTCGCCGCGAACAGTCGTTCTCAGGCCCACCGCGGCGGACCTGCGCGTGGCGTGGCGCGACTTTGCAGACCATCCCGACTGGGACTTCGATCTCGTGGACGCCATCAGCTTTGCGCTGATGAAGCGCGAGGAGATCGAAACCGCGCTTACGTTCGACGCCCACTTCGCCCAGATGGGCTTCACCGCGGTGCCCGGGTGAAGCGAACCGTCGCGCAACCCGCGTTTGCCGCACCCCCGCTTCTTCGTGTATAATCGCCTCCGCTTGTGGCCGCATCCCCGACTGACCCACTGACACCGAGGTGACGCGATGACTATCACTGAGAAACTGCTGGCCCGTGCGGCCGGACGCGATGAAGTCAAGCCCGGCGAGTTCGTGACCTGCAACCTCGACCTGGTGCTGGCAAATGACATCACCGCGCCGATCGCCATCGACGAATTCCGCAATATGGGCGCGACCGAGGTCTTCGACACGAACAAGGTCGCGCTCGTGTGCGACCACTCCACCCCAAATCGCAATATCGACGCGGCGACGCAGACCAAGTACGTCCGCGACTTCGCGCGCGAGATGGGCGTGAGCAACTACTGGGAGGCCGATCAGGGCGGGATCGAGCACATCATCCTCCCCGACAAGGGCCTGGTGATCCCCGGCGACGTCGTCATCGGCGCCGACTCGCACACCTGCACGTACGGCGCGCTGGGCGCGTTCTCCACGGGCGTCGGCTCCACCGACGCGGCCGCGGGGATGGCGCTCGGAGAGTGCTGGTTCCGGGTGCCGGAGAGTATCGAAGTCATCTACTCCGGCGAGCTTCAGCCGTGGGTGTCGGGCAAGGACCTGATACTCAAGCTGATCGGCGAGATCGGCGTGGCCGGCGCGCGCTACCGGGCGCTGGAGTTCAAGGGCGAGGTCATTGAGAACCTCGAGATGGCCGGTCGCTTCACCATCTGCAACATGGCGATCGAGGCGGGGGCGAAGAACGGCGTCGTCGCGCCTGATCAGATCACGATGGACTGGATCGAGGGCCGCTCCGACCGCGAGCCCGTCGTCTTCGCCAGCGACGATGATGCGGAGTACTTCCGCACCGTCGAGATCGACTGCAACGTCCTGGAGCCGCAGGTGGCATTCCCCCACCTCCCCGAGAACACAAAGGGCATCTCAGAGGTCGGCGACGTCACCATCGACCAGTCGGTCATAGGCGCATGCACCAACGGCCGCCTCGAGGACCTGCGCGAGGCCGCAAAGGTGCTTGAGGGCAATCACGTCGCCGACGGCGTCCGCTGCATCATCATCCCGGGGAGCCACGCGATCCACCTGCAGGCGACCCGCGAGGGGCTCGTCGAGCTTTTCCTCGAAGCAGGGTGTCTCGTAAGCACACCGACCTGCGGACCATGCCTCGGGATGCACACCGGCGTCCTCGCTGAGGGCGAGCGCGCGATCGCGACCACCAACCGCAACTTCGTCGGCCGCATGGGCCATCCGAAGAGCGAGGTCTACCTCGCAAGTCCGTCGGTGGCGGCCGCGAGCGCGATCGCAGGGAAGATCGCGGGGCCGGAGGACGTGTGACGAAGGGTTGGAGGCTCTGAACGAAGACCAACGACAAACAACCGGACGCATGTGAACATGCGTCCCTCCGGACGGCAACGACTGGGCACGAGGTGCAGATATGAAGGCAACCGGAACGGTTCACACATACGGCGATCACGTGGACACTGACGCGATCATCGCGGCGCGCTACCTTTCGACGACCGATCCCGACGAGCTTGCAGGACACTGCATGCAGGATATCGACGCGGACTTCGTCGAGCGCGTGGAGCCAGGCGACATCATGGTCGCGGGCGATAACTTCGGCTGCGGAAGCTCGCGCGAGCACGCGCCGATCGCCATCAAAGCCGCGGGCATCAGCGCCGTCATCGCGAAGAACTTCGCGCGGATCTTCTACCGCAACGCGCTCAACATCGGCCTGCCAATCATCGAAGCGCCTGAGGCCGCCGATGCGATCAACGCGGGCGACGAGGTGACCGTGGACACCGAGGCGGGCACGATCGTCGATCACACCACGGGCGAGGAGTTCGAATTCCAGCCGCTGACGGACGTCGCGGCAGAACTGGTCGAGGCAGGCGGGCTTGTGCCGATGGTGAAGGAGAAACTGGCGGCGAACTGAGACGGTGAGCGGCAATGAACGCGACAGGGACGGATGCGTCCGCTGTGCCGATGGGCGCGGGAAGGATTGAGAAGATGCGACCGATCTGCATTCTCATTGTGGCGGTCTTCCTGCTGATCCCGGGAACCGGCGTCTGTCAGGAGGAGATGCGACCTTCCGTGACATCGATCGCTCAGAATGACCACGGCGAGTCGATTCTGCTTCGAGACGGCCGGCCGTGGTTCAGAGCCGGCTACTTCATGCCGCCGAACTACAGCGCCGACGAGCTTGAGCACATGGTGCGGCTGCTCGCCGGCGGCGGCTTCAATCACATGCACGCGCGGCCCATGGGAGTCACCGCGGCCGATTTCGCGCAGTGGCTCTCGCTGGCTGAATCGCTCGATGTCAGTGTCGCTTACTCACTGCACAACATCGAGCCTGATGTTGTGCGCGAGGTGGTCAGCACCTGGAGCGACCACCCCGCGATCGGCTGCTGGTATGTAGATGACGTGCACGCTTTCAGCAGCGAGCAACTCCAGGCGCTCTACGATCAGATCGCTGCTCTCGATCCAACGCGGGCAACCGACTGGAGTGGCGGCTGGCGGACCGATCTGGCGACGTATCTTCCGACATGCGATGTCTTCCATCGCCAGTTCTACCCGATCTGGGAGACAGATGACGGGCGCAATCACGCGAGAATGTATGACACCTACAACGAGGCGAAAGCGCTCGTGCAGATGGCGAACCAGACAGAGACGGTCCCCGGCATGGACCTGCAGGGCGCGTACTCGCGAGACGGGATCGACTTCTGGCCGAACGCCGAAGAGACCGATCTGATGTTCTACATGTCGGCCATGGCAGGCATCAAGGGCGCCCGCTGGTATCCGTTCGGTGATCTGGAGGGGAGCGAAGTCTGGCAACAGACACAGTTAATCGCGGCCGAACTGAACTCGGGACTGGGCGACGCTTTCCTGCTGGGGAAACGCACCGACGGCGCACTCTCGCGCCACGTTTTCTACGGCACGTGGGAGCACGACGGGGACGTATATGTGATCGTGTGTAACGCGAATGATGAGGAGAGTGAGCCGCTGAGCGTACAGACTCCAGCGGGTGTCACGGACCTCAACACGCTTTTTGAGTACCGAAGCAGCAGTCTGACGATGACCGACGGCGCACTGGCGGGGACGCTCCCCCCACTGACCGTCGAGATCTACCGAGGAAGGGCAGGCGGGTAGACGGCCGCCGAACGGCACAGGCAGCGAGTACTCGGCCTCTCCTGACGACATATGCAAACACCGATCATCGCGATAGTCGGACGCACGAATGTGGGCAAGTCCACGCTTTTCAATCGGCTTGTCGGCCATCAGCTTGCGGTGGTCGATGACCAGCCGGGCGTCACTCGCGACCGATTGTACGCGGAGATCGGGATCGCGGGGCGTGTCGCCATCCTCGTGGACACGGGCGGACTGGTCGGCGCGGAGAGCGATGAGCTTATCACCGACGTCACAGAGCAGGCCGCCGCCGCGCTCAAAGAGGCGGATCTGCTGATCATGATGGTTGACGGCCTTGAGGGCGTCCACGCCGCCGACCACCAGGTGGCCGACGTCGTCCGCACCACGGGCACGCCGTCCATCCTCGTCGCCAACAAGATGGAGAACACAGACGAAGGGCTCTACGACTTCTGGGAACTCGGCGTTGGGGAGCCCCACCGGATCTCGGCCATCACCGGCTACGGCCTGCAGAGCGTCACCGAGGAGATTGCGGAGAAGCTGCCCGAGGCCGGGCAGGTCGAGCGCGAGACCGAAGAGACAGGTGTGGCGCTCGTCGGTCGGCCGAATGTCGGCAAGTCCGCGATCATCAACTCGATGCTCGGCGAAGAGCGCGTGATCGTCAGCGACATCCCGGGGACCACGCGCGATGCAGTGGACATCGCGGTGGACTTCGAGGGCGAGCCCTTCCGGCTGATCGACACCGCGGGTCTGCGGCACAGCGCCAGGCGTGCAGAGGGCACCGAGTATTACTCATCGCTGCGCACGATCCGGGCGCTTCAACGCGCCGACGTGGGCGTGCTGGTGCTTGACGTGGCAGAGGGGATCACGAACCAGGACGAGCGCATCGGTGGCGAAATTGAGAAGGCCGGCCGCGGCATCGTGATCGCCGCGAACAAGTGGGACATCATCCAGGACGTGCTGGCGCCGCCCGAGGACGCGAGTGAGAAGGACAGGCGCCGCTTTGAGAAGACGCACCGCGGCGACTTCGAGCGCATCGTGCGCTACCGAATGCCTTACTTCGAGTACGCTCCGCTGGTTTTCACATCCGCGTACACCGGCGAGGGGCTGCGGGAGTTGCTCAAAACCGCGGCGGGCGTGGCCGAGCAGTTCTCGCGGCGGCTGGAGACGGCGCAGGTCAATCGGGTCATCCAGCGGGCCATGCAGCAGCACACACCACCGGTTCGAGGCTCGCGCGCATTTAAGGTATACTACGCCGCACAGATCGGGACCCGTCCGCCGACCTTCGTGCTCAAGAGCAACGATCCGGATCTGTGCCACTTCTCCTACGAGCGCTATCTGCGCAATAAGCTGCGGGAGGAGTTCGGCCTCACCGGTGTTCCCATCCGGATGAAGCTTGAGCGGCGCTGATACATGGAATCTACCACGAAGCGCAGCACACCGAGGTGACGTGTCGTGACGGGAGTGCAGGGCCTGGGCCTCGCGCTGGCATATCTGATCGGCGCAGTCCCAGTGGGCCTGACCGTGGGGCTGCTGCTCGGGACCGACCCTCGGAAGGTCGGCAGCGGCAACATCGGGGCAACGAACGTGCTGAGGGCCCTCGGACCCGGGATCGGGCTCAGCGTCTTCATCGCCGATGTGCTGAAGGGCGTCGGCGCGGTTGCGCTTTGTGCCGCGTTCGGGCTGGAGGGCTGGCTGCTGTCGATGGGCGCGCTTTTCGCGGTCCTCGGCCACTGCTTCTCAGTCTTCATCGGCTTCAAGGGCGGCAAGGGCGTGGCGACCAGCCTCGGCGGGGTGATCATGCTCTCCCCTCTCGCCGCTGCAATCGCGTTCGCAGTCTGGCTGGTCACCGTGCTGCCGACGCGCATCGTCTCGCTCGCGTCGCTGCTCGGTGCGTTGACGCTCCCGATTGCGTTCTACGCGCTGCACACCGCGAACCCGGATAGTGTCGTGCCGCTGGCGGCGATGGCAGTGGTGGTCATCGGGCGGCATCATGAGAACATCGAGCGCATTCTGCGGGGCGAGGAGAGCCGTTTCGGAGGCTCGAAGAACCAGCCTGATGAACCCGCGGCGGATACTCAGGCGCACACGGGAGAGGCGGAAGAAGGATGACAGCGTGGACCGAACCGGTCGCGGTGATCGGCGCCGGCGCATGGGGAACCACGATCGCCCGGATGCTCGCGCTCAGGGAGATCCCGGTGCACCTGTGGGCGGTGACCCGCGAACTTGCTATCGAGATCGAGGAGAATCGGGAGAACGTCACCTATCTGCCGGGCTTCAAGCTGCCGGAGAACGTGAGCGTTTCTTCAGATGGGGCGACCGTGCTCAACGGGGCCTCCGCGGTGGTCTGGGTGGTTCCCTCACAATGGCTGCGCGAGACGGCTGAGAAGCTCGCGTCCGAGGTTGACCCGTCGGTGCTGCAGGTCTGCGCGACCAAGGGCATCGAGCGCGAGACCGGAATGCGCATGAGCGAGGTGCTTTCCGAGGAGTTGGCCGAGGATCCGGTCGCGCTGCGCGAGGAGTTCGTCGCGCTCTCAGGCCCGAACCTGTCGCTGGAGATCAACGAGGGTCATCCGGCGCTGAGCGTGGCGGCGTCAACGAGTGAGGAGCGGGCTGCTGAGGCGCAGCGCCTGCTCTCATCGCCGCAGTTTCGCGTCTACCGCAACCCGGACATCATCGGCGTTGAACTGTGCGGGGCGCTGAAGAATGTGATCGCCATCGGCGCGGGGATGAGCGACGGCCTCGGCTACGGTTCGAATGCACGGGCGGCCCTGATAACGCGCGGCCTCGCCGAGATGCGGCGACTGGGGACGGCACTGGGGGCGCACCCGAGGACCTTCGCGGGGATCGCGGGCATGGGCGACCTCGTCACGACATGCACCAGCAGGCTGAGCCGCAACTACTCGACGGGGCGACGGCTCGCCAAGGGTGAGACACGCGAGGAGATCCAGGCGTCGATGCAGGCGGTGGCCGAAGGGGTCTTCACCGCGCGGGCGGAGATGGAGCTTGCGGCACAGGTTGAGGTGGAAGTTCCCGTGGCGGAGGCCGTGCACGGGGTGTTGTTCGAGGGACTGGCGGCGCGGGACGCGGCGGAGATGCTGATGACGCGTGAACAGCGCGCCGAATTCTGACGAGCTTTTCTGCCCGGATTAAGCGAAGATGGAGGACTCTGGCGTAATATGACGAATGCGCCAGCAGAGTCGCAGGGAGGCGAATCTTTCGGGAGGGTACGATCATGGCTGACATGACCAAGACGGATCTGGTCGAGGCGATCGCGGAGCAGACGGAGATGACGAAGGCTGATTCGGACCGGGTGCTGGCAGCGATCCTCGACACGATCTCCACGGCACTCAGCCGCGGGCAGAGCGTGCAGATCACCGGTTTCGGGACGTTCGAGGTGCGGGATCGCGCGGCGCGCAAGGCTCGGAATCCGCAGACTGGTGAAGAGATTGACGTGCCCGCAACAAAGGTTCCCGCATTCAGGGCTGGTAAATCTCTGAAAGATGTGGTAAAGTAAGAGTCCCGCAGTCGACAGGCGTCGACGAGATCGCCGGTGGCTGTGGAATGGGTCGGGGCGTGGCGCAGTTTGGCAGCGCGTTTGACTGGGGGTCAAAAGGTCGCCGGTTCAAATCCGGCCGCCCCGACCAGCCCCTTCTTCTTCCGGCGCCTCAGCCTCTCGTGGAGACGACTCGAGCGGGCGCCACCGCAAGGTCAGGGACATAACCGCGCGCCGCTCACTCGCCTTTCGAGGCTGAGCGGCGATTTTCGTACGTGTGGACGGGGTGTCTGAATTGAGCGGGACCGGCATGGACGCGAACCTGGCAAAAAACACCTACCATCGGTACGAGAAGTACATCAATCCCGGCATGGCCCAGCTTGTCAAATTCATGGGCTTTGAGAGCGTGGAGGTCGGCTCCGAGGGGTGCTACGTGCATACCTCCGCGGGAGAGCGCTTCCTCGACTGCTATGGCGGCCCCGGCGTCTTCAGTATGGGGCACCGCCCCGAGCAGATTCTCTCGCGGGTACGCGATCAGCTTGAGACGATGCCACTGTCGAGTCATATTCTCCTGAATCCGGTCGCCGGCGAGCTTGCGGAGCGGCTTGCGGAGGTTACGCCGGGCGACCTGCAGTACACATTCTTCTGCAACTCCGGCGCCGAGGCCGTCGAGGGCGCGCTCAAGGCCGCGCGCGCATACACCGGTCGCGGCTGCTTCGTCGCCACCATCGGCGGCTTCCACGGCAAGACGCTCGGCGCCCTGTCGGCCTCCGGGCGCGAGGTTTACCGCAAGCCCTTTGAGCCCCTGGTGCCCGGATTCTCCCACGTTCCCTTCGGCGACGCGGACGAACTTGCAAGGGCAGTGACCGATGAGACCGCCGGCGTGATCCTTGAGCCGATCCAGGGGGAGGCGGGCGTGATAGTCCCACCCGAGGGCTACCTGGCGGCGGCGCGGGAGATCTGCGATGCGTCGGGCGCCCTGCTGATACTCGATGAGATTCAGACCGGGATGGCCCGCACCGGAGTCATGTGGGCGTGCGAGCGCGAGGGCGTGGTACCGGATATCATGACGATGGGAAAGGCACTCGGCGGCGGCGTGATGCCACTGGGAGCATTCATCGCGCGGCCCGAGGTCTGGTCGATCTTCGAGGAGAATCCCTACCTGCATACCTCGACATTCGGCGGCAATCCGATGGCCTGCGCCGCCGGCCTTGCGGCCCTCGATTTCGTTGAGCAGCACGACCTTTGCGCGGCCGCCGCGGAGCGGGGGGCACAGATGAAGCGCGGGTTCGAGCGCATCGCCGCCGACCAGGAGGGCATGATCGAGGACGTGCGCGGCGAAGGGCTGCTCATCGGTGTGCAGTTCAGCCACGAGGATATGGCCGGGTTACTCATCGCCGCACTTGCGGGCCGTGGCATTCTTGCAGCCTACGGTCTCAACAACCCGGGAACCATCCGCTTCGAACCGCCGCTGATCATAACTGAGGAGCAGGTGGACGAGGTCATTGATGGCTTCGAGGGCGCGCTGACCGGTGTCGCAGCAATGCTTGAGGAGTAAATCGAAGCAACCTGACGGACGGAGGCCGCAAGATGAGCAAACGGACGATCGCACTGTGCCTGCTCAGCATCACAGCGCTCCTTGCCCTCGGAGGCTGCCGGCCCGATCCTGAACCTCCGGAGGTCAGTGATGAGGGTGCGACCGCCGAAGCCGCAGTCGAAGCGCCCGCTGAGCCGGTCTCGGAGCGGAAGATCGTGACACTGTGCTATCACTCGATGGCCGCTGAAAGCGGCTCGATGTACGAAGTCGAGACCGCGGACTTCGAGGAGCAGCTTCAAGCCCTGGCCGACGATGGCTACGAGAGCGTGCTTCCCGCGCAGATCACAGACTACCTCGAGGGTCAGGGCAACCTCCCGGAGAAGTCGGTTTGCATCACTTTCGACGATGGTCCGGCAAGCATCCTCACGGTCAGTAAACCCGCCATGGACGACCACGGCTTCGTGGGCGCGGCGTTTCTGATCGCCGATTCGGTTGGCGCCGGCGACAACCTCACCTGGGACCAGGTGCGCGAACTCGAAGAGGACGGATGGGAGATCGGCTCACACACCTCCAGCCATGAGAAACCCACGAAGGTCAGCGCGGAGACATTGCGCGCCGAGCTTGAGGATTCGCGCGAGAAGATCGCCGCTGAGATCGAGGGCGACTGCGAATCGCTGGCATATCCTTTCGGGCTCTATGACGCGAGCGTCGTCGAACGGGCGCGTGATGCGGGCTACCGCATTGCGTTCACCATCGATCGCGGGCCCGCGGATCAGACGACCGACCCGATGCTGGTCCCCCGACAGATGCTCGTGAACGGGAATTCGCTGAACACATTCCGCGGCTGGCTTGCGCAGGAGAAGCTGCACCTGGAGGGAATTGAGCCTGCGCTCGGCGAACGCGCGAGCACCGATGCAAAGATCAGCGCGGTCCTCGCTGACGAAGAGGTACCGATGGACGGCATGGAGATGTCGGTCAACGGTGCGCCGATCAGCTACGAGGGCAATCCGGAGACCCGCGAACTCACGATCTATCCTGAGTTGAATGAGGGTGCGAACAATCTGCGCGTGAATTGCTACGGCAACCCACGCCGGGAGGTCTCATGGGTGATCGTGGCGGAGTGACGGCAGCTGACGGCGGGAGAATACGGCAAGCGGTAGCGAC
>JBNJEK010000157.1:0-10498 GCA_051745855.1 Armatimonadota bacterium | reverse complement strand
GGCAGGTGGAGGAACTCGAAGAGGGCACGGAGATCGTCCGTGGAACCATCGAGAGCCACACCGAAGTGTCCGTCGGTGACAATATCCAGACCGCCCTTCGCGGCGTAGAGATCGTCGTTGAGGACGACGAGATCGTCGAGATCCGCGAGACTGAGGGCGGCATCACCGTAGAAACCGAGCAGGAGGTCTCCCCCCAGGTTGGCGAGGTCGAGACGCCGACGATCGAGCGGGCATAGGCAGCGACCAGCCCCGGACCCGAACTACATCGAGCTTGCCTCAGTCGTCAAGCCGCACGGGCTGAGCGGTGAAGTGTGGGTCGATCTGAACACCGACTTCCCCGAGCGCCTGCCTGACTGGCCGGCGCTTGAGATTGTTGGCCGGGGCGGTCCGGCCCGCGCGCATGTCGAGTACGTCAAGGGCATCGTCGGCGGGCGCTGCATCGTGAAGCTTGAGGGCGTCGAGGATCGGGACCAGGCGGAGGCTATCCGCAATCAGATCCTCCGCATCGAGCGACCTGAGATCCCGCCGCCGCCCGAAGGCGCGTACTACGACTTTCAGATCATAGGTTTGAAGGCGGTCACCACCGATGGCCGCGAGCTTGGGCATGTCGAGGAGATTCTTCGCACGGGCGCCAACGACGTCTACGAGCTTGACACCGGGGTGCTGATCCCTGCGGTGGAGAATATCGTGAAAGAGATCGATCTCGACGAGGGACGTATTCTCATCGAGCCGATGGAGGGCCTGCTGGACTGACAGCGGTGTTCGGAAGGCGTGGGCAGGGCCTGCGTCGGCCCCTCCCGCTTTCGGAGGCCGACCGGGAAGCAATCAGGGCGGTGTGCGTGTGCGCGTCGATGTGGTGACGTTGTTCCCTGAGATGATCGAGCGCGCCCTGCAGTTCAGCATCATGGCGCGGGCTGATGAAGCGGGCACGGTGAGCTTCGGAGTACACAATCCGCGGGAGTGGACCACCGACCGCCACCGAATTGTCGATGACGCTCCCTACGGCGGCGGCGCGGGGATGGTGCTCAAGCCCGAGCCTCTCGTCGCCTGCATCGAGGACGTTCTTGTTGAGCCGGACGCAGCCGTTGTGCTCATGACGCCGCAGGGCGAGACGCTCACCCAGTCAGAGGTGAGGCGTCTCTCGGGACTGCGGCAGATGGTCGTGCTGTGCGGGCATTACGAGGGGGTGGATGAGCGCGTTCGGGAGTTGCTGGTCACGGACGAGATCTCTATCGGTGACTACGTGCTGACCGGCGGCGAACTTCCCGCGCTGGTGCTGGTGGATGCCGTCGTGAGGCTTTTGCCAGGCGTGCTGGGCAACGAGACGTCGGCAGCCGAGGACTCTTTTGAGGACGGGCTGCTGGAGCACCCGCATTACACCCGCCCGCCGGAGTTTCGCGGGATGAAAGTGCCCGCGGAACTGGTGGAGGGCGACCATGCGGCCGTTGCGCGGTGGCGCCGGAAGATGTCGTTACTGAGAACGCTCGAGCGCAGGGCCGACCTGCTTGCCCGCGCTCGTCTGGACGCGAATGACCGCGAACTGCTGGCTGAAATCGCAAAAAGTGGACTCGCGGATGCCGAAGTCGCGGACGAACCGGGCGATCAATGAACCAGACACCGGCGCCAGGAGCCGGTGTGAGTGAGGAGCAATTACGATGACCGACCTGCTGAGGCAGATTGAAGAGGAGAACAAGAAGTCCGAGGTGCCGGAGTTCCAACCCGGTGACACCGTGCGAGTTGGTGTTCGCATCACTGAGGGCGAGGGTGAGGAGCGCCGCGTACGCCTGCAGCCATTTGAGGGCGTCGTCGTCGCGCGGAAGGGCGCCGGTCTCAACGAGACCTTCACCGTCCGCCGCGTGACCCACGGAGTGGGCGTTGAGCGCACATTCCCGGTGCACTCCCCCACCGTTGACAGCGTCGAGGTGACGCGCCCGGGGAACCCGCGGCGCGCGAAGCTCTACTACCTCCGCCAGCGTGTGGGCCGTGGGGCCCGCGTGAGGGAGCGCATCCTCAGGGAGGCGGCGCCGGCCGGAGCCGAGGAGGACACTGCCGAGGCGGGCGGCGAGGAGTAAGGTGGGCGAAGCACAGACACTGCTTGCCTTCGACAATCCGTGGCACATCGTCGGGTTGATCGGAGCAATCGTGGCGATCCGCGTAGCGGTGCCACGGATCGAGATGGACAGATCACTGCGCGCCACGATCCTGGAGTTCGTCGACTCCGGGCTCGTGGCGGCGCTGCTGGTGTTCTGCCTCCTCCGCCCCTTCGTCATCCAGGCGTTCTTCATCCCATCAGGGTCGATGCTGCCGACGCTGCAGACCGGTGACCGGATCCTCGTAAACAAGTTCACGTACTTCTTCCGCGAACCGGAGGTCGAGGAGATCGTCGTCTTCAACGCGCCTCCCGCTGCCTCGCCGGTTGATCGTGACTTCATCAAACGCGTCGTGGGGACGCCCGGCGACGAACTCTGCGTCAAAGACGGCGCCCTTCATCGCAACGGCGAGCGCGTTGTGGAGGATTTCATCGCGGAGCAGCCGCGTTACATCTGGCCGCGGGAGGGCTCGTGTGTCAGGATTCCAGAGGGTAACTACGTCGTCATGGGTGACAACCGCAACGATTCCAATGACAGCCATCGGTGGGAAGCGATCGACCCGACGACCGGGCAGGTGGAGCCCCGCCCGTATGTCCCGCGGGAGAATATTCTCGGGGAGGCCATGGTGATCTTCTGGCCGCCGCAGCGAATCCGCGTGTTGCACTGAACCCGCGCCCGCCCCGACGCGTCTTCAAGCCCGCACGTAGACTCGGCCGCGCGATTCCGACCCGGGTCTTTACATGTGCGGGCTTTTGTTTGTACACTACTTTCGGCCGCGATCGATGGAGAGCGGGCAGCGACATGGATACGACCAGAGAGCCGCGCTACGAATTCGGCGAACCCGACGACTGGGCGGTCGCGCAGGGCCATCGTTTTGTCGCGGGCGTTGACGAGGTCGGGCGTGGTGCGATGGCCGGGCCGCTGGTTGCCGCCGCGGTGATCCTCGAGCCTGAGGTCGAGCTTACGCTGGTCAACGATTCGAAGCTGCTCTCCCCCGAGCAGCGTGATGAGGCGTACGAACAAGTCCGGGAAAGCGCGACCGCGTGGTCGATCGGTGTGGTCGATGCGGAGATGGTCGATCGCCTCAACGTCTGGGGCGCGACCTGCCTGGCGATGCGCCGCGCGCTGGAGGGGTTGAGCGTTCAGCCCGATTTCACACTTGTTGACGGGCTTGAGCCGCGAGGGATCGAGCACCCGCACCAGGCGTTCATCGGCGGAGACGCGTGCTCACCCCGCATGGGCGCGGCGTCGATTCTTGCGAAGGTGACGCGCGACCGCGCGATGGCCCGACTTGCGCTCACATGTCCGGGATACGGCTTCGAGAGCAACAAGGGTTACGCTACGCCGCAGCACAAAGAGGCCGTCCGGCGCCTCGGGCCCTCGCCGGCCCACCGGCGGCGCTACTGGTTCGTCACCGACCTGCGCAGCGATCATCTCCCTTTCGATCCGGCGGACCTGCGCCGCATCTCGGAGTACGGAGGTGGCGAGTGATGGGCGCAGAGAGACGCCGGGCTTTCACCCTCATCGAACTCCTCGTGGTCATCGCAATCATCGCGATCCTCGCCGCGCTGGTTTTCCCCGTCTTCGCGCGGGCGCGTGCGAAGGCACGCGAAACGCAGTGCGCAAGCAATCTCAAGCAGCTTGGGCTTGCATTTGAGATGTACGCTGCCGACTACGACGACCGCTACCCGTTCGCGGTGGATGCACCGGACTCGTACTGCCCCGATATCTGGACGGGACATCCGCAGTGGCAGGCGCTCATCGCGCAGATGCCCCGCCTCAAGGATGTGCTGCAGCCCTACACGAAGAATCATGAAGTCTTCCACTGCTCCGCCGACACGGGCTATGACAGGCTCGAGAACACTCCGTATGAGATGGATGCGCAACCCACGGCCTTCGAGGCGGTTGGCTCCAGCTATCACTTCCGCACGGAGGTCGCCTTCTCGGGCGTCGGGCCTTCGCTTCTGTCGGACCCCGTCGGGACGAACATCCTCATGGACGGCCATGGCTCGTGGCATGGTGGGCGCAACTACGAGGACGGCCGTTGGAACGTGCTCTTTGGCGATGGTCACGTGAAGAACGTCACCCGACCGCAACTCGATGAGGCGTGGTATACTCCGCTCCGATGACGCTTTTGCGGTCGATCTGAAGACGGGGCCTTACTCCCGAGATACGACCGGATGCAATGTGTTCTGCGGCATCTCCTGAGCATTTGGTAGCCGTGGCCCTTGCGCAGTTTTTGCCAATCGCTTATACTCCTCGTGAGTTTTACCGAGTTGTGTTGTTGTTCGAAGCGCTGTGATGATCCGTCGCGGTGCGAGAACAGCGCACCAATCGTCGCGGGAGGTACCCGTAATGGCCACCGGTACAGTGAAATGGTTCGACGACGCAAAGGGCTTCGGCTTCATCGAGCGCGAGGACGGGGAGGATGTATTCGTCCACTACTCGGCAATCGCCGGGGAGGGCTACAAGTCGCTCTCCGAGGGCGCCGAAGTGGAGTTCGATGTGGAAGAGGACGCGAAGGGCCCTCGTGCCGCCAACGTCGTTGTAACAAAGGCTGGCGACTCCGGCGACGCCACGGCCATGTGGTGAGTTCAACGCAGAGGCTTGCCATGCAGCGCCCGGCCTGAAGGTCGGGCGCTCATTACTTGATGGCAGTCTTCTTCGCCATGTCGCGTGAGGGGTCTGACCGGGCGCACACTCCGTTTGGGGCCGGGTGAGGTCGCTGTTACCGTGACGGACATAATCCACTCGCCCCCGTCGGGCGGTTCTTGACTCTCTCCCGGGGCCGCCGGTACAATCATCAATGCATGTTCGTTGCCCCCAATCAACCGAGGAGGACGTACCGTGACGTGCCCGAAGTGCCGCGTGGCGATGAAGGAGCAGAAGGGTATCTTCCACAACAAGCGCAAGTTCAAGTGCCCCAGGTGCGGCAAAGTCCGCATGAAGAGGCATCGAAAGCGATAGCCGCGCGCAGGTGAGGAAATCGGATGAGTGCGGACGATCTTAGACTTGAGGAGCCGGCGCGCACCGAGCGCGGGTGGTTCAGGACGGTATTGCTCATGGCTCTGCCACTGGCCGCCGTCTGGGCCGTCGCCTTCTGGATCACCGGACTGCTCTGGTGGGAGGCCGGTGAGGCGGTGGCACAGCTCCCGCCGCCCGAGCCTCCGCAGATTGAGCAGATTGATGCCAGCGGGATTGACATTGAGCGCTACACCACGGCTCACCCGACCTGGCAGCCGTAAACGCAACCGCGAATTGCCAGGTCAGGGCGAAAGCAACACCGCCACGTGCAGCACGATTTGAGGAGACTATGAGCGCAGGCCAGGTCAGCGTCATCGGCGCCGGACTCGCCGGATCTACGGCGGCCCTCGCGGCCGAGGCAATGGGAGCCCGGGTGACGCTCTACGAGCAGCGCCCTTTAACGCAAACAGCCATCCACCACACCGCGCTTCCGGGAGAACTGACGGGAGCATCCGACCTCGGCGTTGAGGACCACGACCGCGCGACAGGACTACTGAAGGCCGAGCTTCGCGTCACATGCCCCGACATCATGGAGTGTGCCGACGAGGCCCGGATCGGTGATCAGACGCTCCTGGTAGACCGGGCGCGATTCACCACCACGGTGGCCGCACGCATCGAGGTCGCCGATGGCATCGAACTTGTGCGCGAGCAGGTCCGGACGCTGCCGGATGGGCCCGTGGTGGTCGCGAGCGGGCCGGGCACATGGTCACCGCTTGCGCGCGCGATCCATCACGCCGCGGATGCGCCCTTTCACTTCTCATTCATCGGCCGTCCGCCACTGGTGGCCGCGGAATCGATCGACACCTCCGACGCCCGGTGGGAGGAGCCGTATCCCGGCGCGGAGCCTGCACTTTTCCTTCCACTCACGGCCGAAGAAGCTGAGGAACTGGCCGGGCGGCTTGCCGCTGCAGATGTCAGCGAACCGCCAGGCTTTGACGATGAGATGGTGCTTGCCGAGGAATCGGTTCCCGCGGAACGGCTCGCGGCTGATCCGGACGATCGTCTCCGACGTGTTTTGCAGGGCCCGCGGGGGCCGGAGGCGACGATCGAGCCGCCGGCGCTGTGCCTGACACCTGATGATGCCGGGCGCACCGCCTATCACATGGAGGGACTTGTCACCGCGCTGTCACCGGAAGACCAGCGAGAGGCGTTGCGCGCGGTGGACGCGCTCGCAGAGGTGCAGATCATTCGGTCGGGGTGCGTGCAGCGGACGCCGTGGCTCGCGGGCCGTGAGGCCACTCTCGCGAGCTTGCAGCTTCGCCGCGCGGTTCGCGTTCTGCTCGCGGGCACGCTGACGGGCGCGTGGGGCTACGCGGAGGCGATGGCGTTGGGCGCCGTCGCGGGGATTGGCGCCGCGAGACTCTCCGGTGGCGCAGAGCCGCTGCCACCGCCCGCCGAGTCGCTGACGGGAGCGCTCTGCCGGGCGCTGTCGGAGCAGATGCCACATGCCGACGGGAGGATGCTTCAGGCAAACTTCGGGATGATCCCGGAGCACCGGCACGATCGCGGTCTTGAGAAGGCAGAGCGGCGGGAGCAGCAGCAGGCGCGCGCCGTGAAAGCCATCGAGAGCTACGCGGACGCCCGCTGAGACGACGGAAGATTCTCGAAACGCGGCGGAGAGCAGTGAAGGCTGGCGAATTGCATCACACCAGGGGTCGAGATCATGCACGCGGGATGGCTTGATGGCTTCCTGAGGTATTGTACCGATGTGCGGCGGCTGTCGCCGAACACGGCTGAATCGTACTCGAAGGACGTCATCCAGTTCGCCGACTTTTTGAGCGAGCAGTGGGGTGAGGAGCGGGCGTACGACTGGCCCTCGGTGGACTACCGCATGGTGCGACGCTTTCTCGCGCACCTGTCGCGTCAGAAGTATGATCGTTCCAGCATCAGCCGAAAGCTTTCGGCGCTACGCTCATTTTTTCGCTATTTGCTCAATGAGGACGCGGTGACGCACAACCCCGCGGCGGTCGCGCCGACGCCGAAGCGAGAGGAAAAGCTGCCGGAGTATCTTTACCCGGATGAGATGGAGCAGCTTCTCTCGACACCGGATGAGAGTACGCCGCTCGGGCAGCGAGATCGCGCGATACTCGAAATGCTCTACGCGACCGGTGTGAGAGTGAGCGAACTCGTCGCGATGGACGTGGGCGACCTGGAGTTCAGCGAGCAGCAGATCCGCGTGGTCGGGAAGGGCAATCGCGAGCGGATCGTGCTGATGGGCGAACGTGCGGTCGCCGCCGTGCGCCGGTACATAGCCGACGGGCGCGAAGAGCTGCTGCAGGATTCGCAATCGCCGGATGAGCAGGCGCTCTTTTTGAATCGCAACGGCAGCCGCCTGACGGTTCGAGGAGTGCAGAAGCGGGTCCATGGACATGTGCTGGACTCGGCGGCTTCCAGTCGCATTACGCCGCACGCGCTGCGGCATACTTTTGCTACGCATTTGCTCGACGGTGGAGCGGATCTGCGGTCGATTCAGGCGCTGCTCGGTCACAAATCTCTGGGAACGGTCGGAATCTACACACACGTGACGACAGCCCGTATGAAGGAAGTGTACACGGCCGCGCACCCGCTGGCTGATGACGCTGGACCGGAGGACGCGCAGCACCCGGGGCGAGGGACCGAGGAGGAGACGACATGACGCGCTCAACGACAGTAATCGTGGTGCGCCGCGATGGAAAGACCGCGATGGCCGGTGACGGGCAGGTCAGCATCGACGACACCATCGTGAAGGGCACTGCTCAGAAGGTTCGCACGATGCGCGATGGCGAGGTCGTCGCGGGCTACGCCGGGGCGGCCGCCGATGCGCTGGCGCTGTTCGAGCGGCTTGAGGAGAAGCTCGACGAGTACAACGGGAATCTGCCGCGAGCGGCCGTTGAGCTGGTGAAGCTGTGGCGGACGGACAAGGTCCTTCGACAGCTCGAGGCGCTGCTGCTTGTGGCCGACGATGAGAACATCTTCCTGATCTCCGGCACCGGCGACGTGATCGTGCCTGACGAGGATCTGATGGCAATCGGCTCCGGCGGCGGCTACGCCACGGCCGCTGCGAAAGCGCTGCTCCACAACACGGAGATGTCCGCCCGCGAGATCGCCGAAGCCGCGATGCGAATCGCCGGTGATATCTGCGTGTACACGAACGACACGCTGACGATCGAGGAGTTGCCGGCGGAGGACGACGAGGAGGACGAGGAGGAGGACGAGGAGTAGCCTGCGCGCCACGGAGTGTGGTTGGGATGCCGCTGCAGATAGAGGTTCCACTGGAGAAGATTGCGCGCTATTGCCGCGAGAACAACATCGCGAGGCTGCGTGCATTCGGTTCGGTGCTGCGGGATGACTTCGGGCCCGAGAGCGACGTGGACCTGCTGGTCACGTTCGAGCCGGAGGCGGGGATAAGCTTACTGGACCACGTGCGAATACAGCGGGAGCTGTCCGCCCTCCTGGGGCGAACTGTAGACTTGGTGAGCGAAAAAGGCATAAGCAAGTACATTCGTGATGAAGTGCTCGAGGAGGCAGAATCGCTTTATGTCTCGCCACGATCCGCTCGTAAGACTGAGACACATGCGTGACGCGGCGCTGGAGGCCATGGAGATGGTCTATGGCCGCGAACGTGGCGATCTGGAGCGTGATAAGACCCTCGAACGCGCGCTCCGCTATCAGGTGATAGTGATCGGTGAGGCCGCGTCCAGTTTGGACAAAGAACTGCAGGATACTTCGTCTGCGATCCCGTGGAAGGACATCATTGGGATGCGTCACATCATAGTCCACGGATACGAACTCGTCGATCCCGACGAGGTCTGGGAGGTCGTCAGCCGCGACATCCCGGCA
This sequence comes from Armatimonadota bacterium, assembly GCA_051745855.1. Classification (GTDB taxonomy): domain Bacteria; phylum Armatimonadota; class Zipacnadia; order Zipacnadales; family UBA5352; genus UBA5352. Next base: position 1,565 of record JBNJEK010000157.1, on the reverse strand, counting down.
CTCCTCGAGGAACTGGAATGCTGATCGAAGAAATTGAAGCTGAACGCGAGAAAGACTGACCCACTGAAAGACTATCAGCAGACGCAAAGCCGAGCAACGTAGTCACCTGACAGGAGACCACCAGCGATGTTGATGCGACGAGACGAACGAGATGTCCCTGACCTCAGCTCTGAGATGACGCCGCGGGAGATCGTGGCGTCACTGGACCGCTACATCGTCGGGCAGGATGACGCGAAGCGCGCGGTCGCGGTCGCGATGCGCAACCGTGTGCGGCGACAGCACATCGCGGAGGACCTGCGCGACGAGGTCATCCCGAAGAACATCCTGATGATCGGCCCGACAGGGGTCGGCAAGACCGAGATCGCGCGCCGCCTCGCGCAACTCGCCAAGGCGCCATTCATCAAGGTTGAGGCGACGAAATTCACCGAGGTCGGCTACGTCGGCCGCGACGTTGAATCGATCATCCGGGACCTTGTGGACATCGCGTACCGCATGATCGAGAAGGAGCACCTCAAGCGGGCCATGCCCGAGGCGAAGCAGCGCGCGAATGAGCGGCTGCTCGAAAGCCTCGCCGGTGGGGCGCCGGCGGAAGCGGAGGGCGCTGCCCCGTGGATGGGGCCGGGCATGATGGGGCGCGAGGAGAGCCCTGAGGAGGCTGCCACGCGCCAGGAGCGCGAGCGTAAGCAGCGGGAGCAGCATCAGAAGGTCCGCGAGTACACTCGCCGCAGACTCGAATCCGGCGAGCTTGAGGATCAGGAGGTCGAGATCGAGGTCGAGGAGGGTGGCGGGACGCAGAACCTGCAGATCTTTTCGCCGCAGGGCATCGAAGAGATGGGCTTCAGCATGCAGGACATGCTGGGGAACCTCTTCCCCTCGCAAACGACGAAGCGCACGATGACGGTGGCGGAGGCCCGCGAGGTGCTCGCAGCACAGGAGGCGCAGCGGCTGATCGATACGCACGCCATCGGCGCGGAGGCCATCGAACGCACCGAGCAGTCGGGGATAGTCTTCCTCGACGAGCTGGACAAGGTAGCCGGACGCGGTAGCGAAAGCCACGGCCCGGATGTCTCCCGCGAGGGCGTGCAGCGGGATATTCTGCCGATCATCGAGGGCTCTACCGTCCAGACGAAGCACGGGCCGTGCGATACATTCCATATTCTATTCATCTGCGCGGGCGCGTTCCACGTTTCCAGCCCCTCGGACCTGATCCCGGAGCTTCAGGGGCGTCTCCCCATCCGCGTGGAACTTGACAGCCTCTCGGGTGACGAGTTCCGCCGCATTCTCGTGGAGCCGGAGAACTCGCTGGTTCGCCAGTACACAGAGTTGCTGTCAACTGAGGGCGTCACCATCGACTTCACCGATGAGGCCCTCGACCGCATCGCCGATCTCGCGCAGGAGGTCAATGACACCGCCGAGAACATCGGCGCCAGGCGGCTTTACACCTTGATGGAGCGGCTGCTGGAGGAGCTTTCGTTCGAGGCGCCGGAGGTCTCGGGGCAGGCCATCAATGTCGATGTCGGCTACGTCAACTCGCAACTCCAGGACATTGCAGGGGACGAGGATCT
>JBNJEK010000156.1:0-10499 GCA_051745855.1 Armatimonadota bacterium | reverse complement strand
TCATCGAGCACCGCCTGCTGCGCCGCAGCGAGATGGAGGTGCCCGAGGGCGAGTGGCTGGTGCCCTTCGGCGAGGCGGCGGTCCGCCGCGAGGGCGAGGACATCACGGTCGTCGCCACCTCCTACGCGGTGACGAAGGCCATGCGCGCGGCGCGGGCACTGGAGGACGACGTGAGCGTGGAGGTCATCGACCCGCGCACGCTCGTGCCACTGGACGTGGAGACGATCCTGCGTTCGCTGGCAAAGACCGGGCGGCTGCTGGTGGTTCACGAGGCGCCGACGCGTGCGGGCGCGGGAGCGGAGATCGTCCGCCGTGTGATGGAAGACGGCGGGTTCGACCTGCTGAAGGCCGCTCCGAACGTACTGGCACGCGCGGACACGCCGATGCCCTACTCCCCGCCGCTGGAGGACGCGGTCATCCCCCAGGCGACCGACATCGCGACGGCGGTGCGGGAGATGGTGCGGGGGTAGGCTGTCGTACCGTGAGCCTTTCCGTTTGGAGGGGAGGCATTACACTGCCTCCCATGGCATTGCATTCCCTTACGACCGCCTCGCCGTGCTTCGGACACAGATCCGAATCGGCTGGCTTCGGGAGGGAATGTAATCCCTCCCCTCCAAACGACTCTTGCCTTTATACACATCTCGAACCGCGGTCGTTTGCCGTCGGAGGGGCCGCACGAGTGCGCATGTCGTTTTATGCGCAACGAGGTCGGCCCATCGGTTGTCCGACCTGCCGCGACGCAAACGGCCGCAGTGGGCCGACCTCAGCCCTCGCAAACGACGCTCGGACTTCGTGCGGCCCCTCCATGACGGCCTACGAGCCGAAGCATCTCTTTTTGAGATGTGTATAAAGGTAAGCCAAACGACTGGACGACGACACAGGCCGGCACGGGGACCGGCCTCTCCACAACGACACGGAGGTCCACCATGCCCGGGAAGATCCGCGCCGCCGTCATCGGCTACGGCCCCATGCACCACTTCGGCTGGGCCCACTGCGCCTGGATCGATCATACGCCCGAGTTCGAACTCGTCGGGGTCTGCGACATCAACCCGGAGCGCACCGAGGTCGCGAAGGCCGACTGGCCCGGCATCGACACATGGAATGACACCGCCGAACTCTTCGCGCGCGATGACATCGACCTCGTGTCCGTGGTGACGCCGCACTTCACCCACGCCCCCATCGCCATCGAGGCCCTGCGCGCGGGCAAGCACGTGGTGGTCGAGAAGGCCATGTGCCTGAACGTGGCCGAGGCGACCGCGATGATCGAGGCGGCTGAGGAGGCGGACCGGACCCTCGCCGTCCATCACAACCGCCGCCATGACGGGAACTTCCAGCGCATCAAGCAACTCGTGGACGCCGGCGAGATCGGCCAGGTCTTTCAGATCGATCTGCAGGCCGGAGGCTACGGCGACCCGGAGCATGGCTGGTACACGGAGAAGGCCAAGGGCGGCGGACTGCTCTACTTCTGGGGCCCGCACGCGGTTGACTGGCTGCTGACTCTCACCGGCGAGAAAATGACCGGCGTCACGGGCTTTTTCTTCAATAAGGTCTGGGATCACGTGGACATCGCCGACCACGCAAAGGTCGTCATCCGCTTCGAGAGCGGACTGGTGGCCGACCTGACGTACTCGAAGATCAACGCCGCCCCCCGCCCGCTCTGGCGTATCCTCGGCACCGAAGGCGCGATCATCGACACGGGCGCGGGCGCCACGAAGGGCTACGAGCAGGTCATCTCCACCCCGCCGCAGGGATCAGTGAGGCTCATCCGCGTCAGGGACCGCGGGCAGCGCCGGGAGGAGCAGGAGATCCCGAACATGGCGAATGACTGGGACAGCTACTGGCAGGACCTCGCGGATCACCTCCTGCGCGGCGCGCCCGTGCCGGTCTCCGGCCACGACGGCCGCCGCACGATAGCGGTCTTCGAGGCCGCGGAGAAGTCGTCGCAGACCGGAGTGACAGAGCCGGTTCATTACGAATGATGCGAGTATCCTCACAGATTGCTCAATTTCGCCGCTCCTGCAGGAATATCGTCGCAACTGAAGAATACTCAGCCGATAGTCACAATCCTGACGTGGAGGTGTGTGCAATGCCGACTGCTCAGGATCTCATGACGACCAATGTTGTCACCATCGACGGGGACGCGACGGTGAGAGAAGCCGTGGACGCGATGAGGGACAATGACGTGCGCTGCCTCATCGTTGAGCGCCGCGGCCCTGAAGACGCCTACGGGATCGTCACCCAGCGGGACGTGGTCTACCAGGTGACCGCCTGGAGTCGCGATCCGGAGGAGATCAGGGTCCACGAGATCATGACCAAGCCGCTGGTGGTCGTGAACAAGGACCTCGACATCCGGCATGTCGCGCGGCTGATGGCGAATATCGGCCTCTCGCGCGCGCCGGTGATCTTCGACGGCGAGCTTCAGGGCATCGTCTCAGTCAGCGACATCATCGCCGCCATCTGAGCCCGCGCTCGCGCGGCCAGCCCCCGCCCCAGTGAACGCCGCCTCGACGCACCAGTGAGCCGCCCGTCACCCGGCCGTGGTGCCGGGCGGTTCAAATTGTACGCTCGGCGCGGCTCAGGCTCATCAACGAGGTCCCCTCGCCTCTTCCCGGGAAATCTCGTCACGAACCACCCCGTCAGTACCGGAGGCGCAACCATGCTCACGCCGCGGATGTACTACACCGACACCACCGGCGGCTCACCTTTCGCCAAGGACCCGGATGTGATTCGCTTCGGCGACCGTTACCTCATGTACTACACGATCCGCACGCCCGACTGCCTCGCGGTGGGCATTGCCGCAAGTGACGACCTTGACCGGTGGGAGCGGGTCGGTGAGGTCACGCCGGAAATGGAGATCGAGCGCAAGGGGCTTGCGGCGCCCGCCGCGCTCGTGCACGAGGGCCGCGTGCATCTCTTCTATCAATCCTACGGCACCGGCCCGCGCGACGCGATCTGCCACGCGGTCGCTGACGACGGCCTGCGCTTTGAGCGCGACCCGTCGAATCCCGTCTTCAGGCCGACCGGCGACTGGACGTGCGGACGGGCGATCGACGCCGACATCGTCCGCCACGGAGACAGGTGGCTGCTTTACGCCGCGACGCGTGACCCTAATATGCGGGTGCAGATGCTGACGGCGGCGCGCGCTCCCGCGGAATGCAGTTTCAGCCGCGACTGCTGGACGCAGGTCGCCGACCGCCCGATCCTGCGCCCGGAGCTTGACTGGGAGCGCGACTGCATCGAAGCGCCCACCGTCTGTGAGCGCGGAGGGGTGCTCTACATGTTCTACGCCGGGGCATACAACAATGAGCCGCAGCAGATCGGCGTGGCTGTGAGCCGCGACGGTATCGAGTGGACACGCCTGAGCGACCGGCCGCTGCTGCCAGATGGCGCGCCGGACGAGTGGAACGCCAGCGAATCCGGCCACCCCGGCCTCTTCGTGGACGACGACGGCGCGACGCACCTTTTCTTCCAGGGCAATCGCACTGATGGCGCCGACTGGTATCTCTCGCGCATGCGCGTGGAGTGGGAACGAGGTCTTCCGTATCTCGTGCGCCCGCGGGATGGCAGGCAGTTCCGCATCGAGGCCCCGCCTCAGGGGCTCGATGATGCGTGGGTCTGCATCAGTAAGTAGCTGCCGCCGTCAGTCCTTCGGCATCAGGCGCGGCTTGCAGAGGATCTCGTGGACGCGGAAGTCCTCCAGCTTCGCCGAGGATGATGGCGTCACCACCATCGCGGTGTCCGCGCCGCGTCCGGTCCCTGCCACCACAACACACCGCCGGTCGCACTGGAGCAGCCCGCTATCGGCGGCCATCATCGCGATCTCCACGCATACCTGCACGCCCTGCGAGAAGATGCGCAGCACATCGCCCATCCGCTTCGGCGCCGAGCATCCATGCAACGCGTCGGTGTGGAAGGGCATCGTGCCGGCGTGGAACTCGTGCCCCGCCTCGCGAAGGGTCGGGATAAGGTTCCACTCGAACTCATGCTCGTCCATCCAGCCGAACTGTGGAGCCACCACGACCATGCGCATGTCGGTGTCCTCGATGCGCTCCATCAGCTTCAGCCCGGTCGCGCCGGTCCGCGAGGCCACGACCACCGTCTCGATCTGGTAGACGCTTGCGGCGTTCACTGTCAGGTCAAGCGTCTCATCGGTGTTGTCCGGCCCCGGTGTGTCGTGATAGACGATCGTGCTCTCCATGCGCCCTCATCTCCTGCCCGCGAAATGCTGCGTCTGCTCTCCCATTGAATCCGCTGTCGTTATGCCGACTGAACGCGCGGTGAGGCCGGATTGCTCGCCGCTGCCGCCTCGCCGTCACGGGCCGACTTCGCTGCCTCGAATACCATCTCCGGCGTCACCTGCATGAGGCAGTCCCGATGCTCGCACCTGCGATTGCGGCACGGGCGGCACTCGATCCCCTCCGCGAACACCGTCCGCGCATTCGCCGACTTCGGGCCATTGCGTAGCGGCGTCGGCCCGACGATGCACACCAGGGGCGTCCCGACCGCGAACGCCATGTGCGTCAGTCCGCTGTCTCCCCCGATGAACAGGTCGATCCGCTTCAGGAAGGCCGCGGCCTGCCGCATGTCCGTCTTCCCCGCGAAGATGATCGGAGGGCGCTTCATACCTGACGCGACTTTTTCCGCCCTCTCGCGTTCTCCGGCCGATCCGGGTATTATAATCTGCGCGTCCATCTCGTCCACCAGCATGTCGGCAAGCCGGACCCAGTACTCCGGTGGCCACTCCTTGCGCGCCTCGGCCGTGAAGGGAGCCAGCGCGACCACCGGCCGGTCGTCCGACAGCCGCTCGCTCGCATACAACTCGTTCACCGGGCCGAAATCCTCCTCCACGAGGAAGATCTCCGGCACATAGTCGTTGCGATCCGCGCCGAGAGGCTCGCACAACTCAAGATATCGCTGCGACACGTAGGTTTGATCCCACCGTTCGGGAATAAGGTGGTTGTACGCAAAATCCGCGGCCTCGCGAGACTCGTCCTTGCCGATCCGCCATGGCGCGCCGCTCATCCAGGTCGCGCAGGCGCTCTTGAGCAAACCCTGCGGATCGATGGTCACAGTGAAATCGCCGGCTTTCACCCGCCACCACGCGTCGAGCAGGTCCGCGGCGGTCAGACCACGATGCGGCACGACGATCGTCTCGTCAAGGTGTGGATTGTGCTCAAGCAGTGAGGCGAAGGGCTTCTGCGCCAGCCACGTCACATGGGCATCCGGCTGCGCAGCTTTGATTGCTCGGGGAAGCGGCGTTGTCTGGATCAGATCGCCCATCGCGGACATGCGAACGATCAGAACGCGTTCGGACATTCAGACTTCCTCCCGGCTCACCACACAAACACAGAAAGTGATAGTATCAATGCGCCAGTTCAAATATGATTGCAGATTGTTCAACGGATACAAGCCCTGCCCCTATGACAGCGAGTGTGACGGGTGTGAGCACTATCATCCGAAGGGGGACCGGGTACTCATCCTGAGAGTGACTCAACTGGGTAACATTGTCAAGTCCACGCCCGTCCTTCACGCTCTCCACCGCAGATTCGACAATCCGTGGATAACCTGGGTCTGCAGCCCGGCCGCCACGGCCATGCTGCGCGCCAACCCGCTGGTCAACGAGGTCGTCGAGTGGTCGTGGGAGAACGCGCTGACGCTTCAGGCACGCACCTTCGACCTCATCATCACCCTCGAGGCCAACCACGCCGAGGCCGCCCTGGCCCGGCAGATCCGTGCCGACGAGCGTCTCGGCTTCGGCCTCCACGAATCGGGCAGCCTCATTCCCATCAACGATCAGTCGGTCCCGTATGTTTCGCTCAGTCTCTCCGATCGCCTCCGCTTCGAGGAGAATCAGAAGACGCTCGCCGAACTTTGCTTCGATCTCGTCGGTGTGCCCTACGAGGGCGAAGAGTACATCCTCTGCCCGTCGGACGACGATCTCGCACGTGCTCGGGCCCTGCTCACCGGTCTCGGAGTTGATCCCGATCGCGAAGCCATCATCGCCCTCGCGACGGGCGGGGACACGCGGCGCTTCCCCAACAAGGACTGGCCGGTCGCGCACTTCGCCGAACTTGCGCGGATCCTCAGCCATCGCACCGACGCGAAGATCCTGCTGGTCGGTGGCCCGATGGAGCGCGACGTGAACGCCCGCCTCGCAGCGACCCTCGGCGACGCGGTCATCGACACCGGCTGCGACCACGAAATGATGCAGTTCGCCGCCCTTCTGTCCCTCTGCGATGTCTCGGTCAGCGCCGATTCGTTCGTCCTTCACGTGGCAGTGGCGGTGAAGACGCATGTTGTCGGTCTCTTCGGCCCGACGCCACCGCAGGAGGTGGCGATCTTCGGCCGCGGCGGCAAGCTTGTGACCGACATGGACTGCGCTCCGTGTTACATCCGGCACCCCGGGGACTGCCCGCACCGCGTCGCCTGCATGCGCGGCCTCACGCCCGATCTCGTCGCCGACGCAACTCTTGAGGTCCTTTCCGAAGCCCGCGAGGCAGGCCCCTGAGCCCCCTGCGGCGAATAGGGTAGCAGTCGTCAAACCGTTGCCGTTGCCGTCGCCGCTATAGCCGTTTGTAGGACGCGCTTCCAGCCCGTCGCGTTGCCGTCCGTCGTCCTCCCCTCTTCCCGCGATGCTTCGCATCGCCCGGAGAGGGGCCGGGGGTGAGGTCGCCGTTGCCGTTTTTCGCCGCTTTCACAGAAAAGGGAGGACGCAAACAATGAAACTCGGTCTACTCACATTCAACATGGCCGCTGAGTGGGAGCTTGACGAGATCATCGACAAATCCCTCGATCTCGGCTTCGAGGGCGTGGAGTTCCGCACACAGCGCGAGCACGCGCATGGCGTCGAAGTCGATCTCAGCGCGCCACAACGCGAGGACGTCCGGCAGAAGTTCGAGGACGCCGGCCTCGCCATCTGCGGCATCTCCACAGGCTGCGCCTTCGACGCCATCGATCAGGATCTGCTCGAGGCCAACATGGACGAGGCGCGCGCCCACCTCGACCTCGCCGCTGATCTCAACGCGGGCGGCGTGAAGGTCTACGGCAACAAGGATCACGTCGATGATGGTGTTCCTCGCGAGGACACGATCGCCCAGATCGGCACCGCCCTCGGCGACCTCTCCGAGTACGCCGAGAGCCTCGGGGTCAAGGTCCGCTTCGAGATGCACGGGGATTTCACGTCCCCGGAGGACTGCAACACGATCATGGAGCTTGCCGGCGATGGCCCGGGCATCTGCCTCATATACAACTGCAACAACGCGTACGATGTGAACGATGAGGGCTCGATCGAGGACAGCTATCGCGCGGTCGCCGATCGGGTGGGCCATGTGCATCTGCACGACCTCGCCGACCCGGACTTCCCCTATCTGCAGCTTGTGCGCCTGCTCAAGGCCGATGACTACGACGGCTGGTGCACCGCCGAGCTTCCCGACAGCCCGGACCGCGAGCGTGTGCTGCAGTACTACGTCGGCCTCTGGCGCGCATTCGAGACGATCGTGGAACTCGAGCAGCAGAACGCCTGATGCCGTCGCCGTTGGAGCCGTTGGTCGTTCTCTCCTCCCGAGCCATGACGTCTATGGCTCCAGGAGGCCGCCGTTGCCGCTCCTCCCCCTCTCCCGCCCCCGCCGCGCCGTTTGCGGCGGTAGGGGGAGGGGGACCGAGGGGGAGGGGCGTCGTTGCCGTCCGCATCAAAACACACGGCGCGCGGCATCCTTGCCGCGCGCCGTTCGCCGTTCCTCCCCCTCGCCGGAACGGAGAGGGGGATCGAGGGGGTGAGGTCGCCGTTAGCCGTCAGCCGTTCGCCATGCCCGATGCCCCATCCCCTATGCCCGGCCGTCAAATGCCGAGCCCTTGCCGCTTCTTGTCGATGTGCGCGGCGATCCCCTCGGCCACCTCGACCGGGTCCTCACCGATGGCAACCTTCCCACCGGTGATGTCTTCCAGGTCCTCGGTCAGCAGCTTCACGGCCTTCTCCGAGCCCGTGACCGGCGGCGTCGGGGAGACGTGCGTGTAAAGACCCAGCGCCAGCGCGCCGAGCGCATCGATCGTGGCCTTCTGCTCCATGTACTCGGGAGCAGTCACCGCGATCGGAAGCTCGCTCGGGTCCACGCCAAGCGCGTCCGACACCGCGCCCACCAGCAGCGCGATCCGGCCGCAGTCCGTGCAGGTCCCGAAGCTCAGCACCGGCGGCACGCCCAGCGCCTCGCAGACGCCGCGCAGGCCGTCGCCGGCCTTCGACTGTGCCTCCACCGAGTTGAGCCCCGCCACCTGCGTCGCCGCGTTCCCGCAGCCCGCCGACAGCACGAGGATGTCGCGCTTGATCAGTTCCTCGACCACCCGCACTGTCAGGCTGTCCTGCGCGCCGTTCTTGAGCGTCGTGCAGCTTACCATCGCCACGATGCCCTTGATCGCGCCATCCTTCACCGCATCGAGCAGCGGATCGAGCGTCCCGCCGAGCGCGTCCATCACGGCCTCGTTCGAAAAGCCAGTCATGATCTCCTGGCGCTTCTCAACCGGGTTCGTCTTCTTGCCCTTACGCTCCTTGAAGTTGTCGATCGCCATGTCGATAAGCTGCTGCGCCTGCTCGGCCGCCTTCTCCGGCTCATACTCGACCCGCTCGTGCGTGCCGGGCACGCCGATCAGCTCGGAGACCGCCACCAGCTTCGTGTTGTAGCGATCCGCGATCTCGCCCAGCGACGGCACCGAGCAGTTCATGTCCATCGCGAACACGTCCACGCCGCCGGTTGCGATCGCGTACTCCTCGCTGATCCAGTTGCCGGTCAGCCCCACGAAGACGTCGCTCTCCTCGAGGCGCTGCATCATCTCCTGGCCGGTCTCGATCGAGCCGACGATGCGCAGGCCCTTCGCGCCGGCATCACGCGCGGCCTGCTGGACCTGCTCCGACTCGGCCGCCTGCACCAGCGCGAAGCCGATGAAGGGCTCATGGCCGTTCGGCAGGATGTTCACGTAATCCGGGTCGATGACCCCGAGATCCACGTGAGACGTATGCGGCGTGGGAGTCCCGAAGATCGCGTCCTGTCCCATCTCCAGCGGCACCTGCACGCCGTAGAAGGTCGCGATGCCCATCCGCAGCGAGGCCTTCGCCAGAGAGATATAGTCGCCGTCGATGTTCGTCATACCGCGCGTGGTCGCGTCCTGCAGTTCGTAGAGCGGCCCGCCGGGGAAGATCCCCAGTTCGCGCCAGAGTTCCTTGCGACTCTCCGGCGCCAGCGCCTCGACCCAGACCGACTCCTCCTCGAATGGCTGCGCCATCGAGTCGAGGATGCCCTGCCCCACCGCGACCGCGCGCTGATTCACGTCCGCCTCATCCACGCCCAGCACCGCTGCGAGCATGTCCAGCTTCGACTCGTCCGCGATCCCGAAGGGGGTCTTACCCTCGCCGGTCGCGATGAGCGTCTTCGCGACTTCCTTGGTGTGGTGCGAGTAGGCCGCAAGACCCATCTGATTGATGTGCATCATGTTGCGCATGACCATTCCGGCCGCGTCGATTCCGCAGACGCCGCGCGGCGCCTTCGGCGTGATCCGGCATGGGCCCTGGCTGCAGAGCGAACAGCGCAGACCCGATTCGCAGAACGGGCAGCGCTTGCCCTGTGCGTCGTAGCGATCCGCCACATTCGTGGCATCATCTGCAACCATCACTTCATACTGCTGATTGACCGATTCATGCTGACTGACTGTGTCCGGCATAGTGTTTCCAGCCTCCCGATGCGATAGTGGACCATCCACCTCAACTTAGTGTTCGTCACGCGTCTCCCATCATCCCCCACACAGACTGTCATTCAGCCGTTCGTGGGGCAGGCTTTCCAGCCTGCCGCCGTTGCCCTCGTGCCGTCGTTGCCGTTCGCCGACGTTAGCTGATGTTGACAATCAGTTCCTCGTACTTCGCGTCACTCTCCGCCCTCGCCAGCGCCTCCTGCACCAGCGCCGTCAGGCCGCCGCAGCACGGAACCTCCATCCGCGCCACCGTCACCCGCTTGATATCGTGTGTTTCGAAGATCTCGGTGAGCTTCCGCAGATAGGGTTCCACGTCATCCAGCTTCGGGCAGGCGGTGATGACCTGCTTGCCCGCCAGCAGGTCGCTGTGGAACGAACCGAGCGCGTAGGGCACGCAATCCGCCGAGATCAGCAGGTCCGCGCGGTCGAGCCACGGGGCGTGCACGGGCACCAGCGTAAGCTGCACCGGCCAGTTCCGAAGCTGCGACGGTTGCGGCGCGCTTGCGGTCGGGGCCTCCGCCCTTGCCGGCCCTCCGAGCCCTCTTGCCGCGGCGCCGGGGCATCCGCCGCCGCTGCACGGACTCGCCGCCGGAGCGTCGATCTCGCGCAGGTGCTCCTCCACCGCCTCCTCGTCGAACTCCTCGGCCTCGCGCTCCTCGATGCTGATCGCGTCCTGCGGGCACTCGCCGAGGCAGTCGCCGAGCCCGTCGCACAGGTTCTCTGCGACCAGCTTTGCTTTTCCGTCGATGATCTGGATCGCGCCC
>JBNJEK010000155.1:0-10541 GCA_051745855.1 Armatimonadota bacterium | reverse complement strand
CGCGACACGAGCTTTGACAGCATGACCGATGAGAAGATCTCGGACATGCTGAAGATGGCCGAGGACATGGAGATCGAACTGTGCGCCGCCGTCGGCTCCGGCGAGCCGCGCCCGGACATCATGACCTGCGACGAGGCAAAGCGCAAGCAGAGCGTCGAGGACATCAAGCGCATACTCGAAGTCGTCGCGAAGTTCGGCATCGACACCTGGCTGCTCGTCCCGGGCCGCGTGAGCGAGGAATGCCACTACGACGACGCGTATTACAACGCCCGCGAGGCGCTGCTGGACCTCGCGCCCTTCGCGAAGGACGTCGGCGTACACATCGGCGTCGAGTACGTCTGGAACAAGTTCCTGCTCTCCCCGATGGAGTTCAGCCGATTCCTCGGTGAGATCGGCTCGCCCTACGTGGGGCTCTACTTCGACACCGGCAACATGGTGATCCAGAGCTTCCCCGAGCAGTGGGTGAAGATCGTCGGCGATGGTATCGTGAAGGTCCACTTCAAGGACTTCCAGCGCGAGGGCTACGAGTGGAAGCCGCTGCTTGAGGGCGATGTGAACTTCCCGGCAGTCATGGAGGAACTGCGTAACGTCGGCTACGACGACGCGCTGATCTCCGAGGTCGCCCCGCGGATCGAGGACCTTGAGACCACCGCGGAGAAGATCCGCCAGATCATGCAGATGTGAGTCACGCATCACACTCGAGTCGAGGAACGGGCGAGGGCGCTCTGCATCGTGAACATCTCACGGTGCGGGCGCCCTCGATCTCAATGCCAGCGCGTGGAAGAAATGCGAGGTCGAGCCGAATGTCGCGGAAAGCCCTGCTGCTGACCTGCTCTCTGCTGATCGCGGTTGGGACGATCGTCTCCGCCGCGTCGGTTCACATCAGGCAGTCGGACGGCACGTGGATCGAGATCCAGGCCGCAGAGCACGACGACACGATCGGATTCTCCGTGTCTGCCGACGAGACCGACGCAGGCCGGGCATTGCTGGTGATCAACAAGCCCGCCTGGATGATCCTCGAGGACGAGACGCCGCCCCGAGTCGTGAGCTACTCAGTCGCAGGCACAACCGCCGAACCGACCGGCGCGGACGCGGCCATCGCCATCGAGCGCCTCGGCACTGCTGCCGAGGAGCGACGGATGACATTCGAACTCAGTGACGACGCGAATCCCATCGACGTCAACGCCGCCCGCCTGCGCGTCGAGGGAAGGCCGGACGTGCACCCCGAGATCATCGGTGATGACCGCGATGCGCGCACCGCAACGCTGAGCGTGGACCTCAATGAGTTCGGCCCCGGCGCATGGGAGGCAACTCTCGAGGTCGCCGATCTCTCGCCGATGAAGAACACCCTGCGCATCCCCCTCGAATTCTCCATCGCAGGCGCGCAGATCGCCGGCAACCAGCAGACAGTGACCCTCTCAGGCGGCGGCGCGGGCTTCACCGTGCGAGGCAGCAAACGCGAGACAGTGACGGTGGACGCGGCCGGCGTCTCCGCATTCCTGACCCTCCAGCCTGACGGCGAGAAGCACCTTTACGTCCGGGAGTTCAAGCGTGTTGAGCACCTCGGTGGAGACGGCGGCTGGAATCTCGTGCACGCCGAGGTCGCGCTGGAGGACATCGACGGCGAGGCGGTGACAGACGAGCAGGTCGGCGCCAGCGTCGCTCTCCGCTTCGCCGTGCATGAGGCCATCCCGGCGATCGTAGTTACGACCACGGCGACGAATCTCGGCGCCACGCGCAGCATGTACGCGTTCTGGGGGTGGCTGCCGGGCGATGGATACGTGAGCTCAGACGGCGATGCCCACGAGTGGACGATGAGCTATGAGGACGCGCAGTCTGACGGGTGGCTGCTGCTGCCCTCGAAGAATGACGGGGCGTCGGGAGTTGGCTGGATCTCTGCCGGCGACTTCGGCGAATCGCGCTTCGGAACGATGCTCCTTTACACCGACCCGCGGAAGCCGATTGTCGATCAGGGGGAATCCGTGGTGATGAGCTTCGCTCTCATGCCGGCCACGGAGATTGACGAGGTTGCGGAGGTGGCGGCGGAACTGGTGGACGAGGGCGCACTGGAGTTGGAGCTGCCGTAGGTCAACTCGCTGCAGACCGGGTGGCGAAGCGCGCTGCCGTGTCTCAGGATGGAAGCCGAAGTGCCGAGTCCACTTCCATCGCAAGATCGTCGGGAGGACGGAGGCCCGCTTCGTAGTGCCCCGCCGCCGCGACCATCGCGGCGTTATCTGTGCACAGGCGCATCGGCGGGAAGTATGCAGTGAGGCCTTCTGCCCCGGCTGCCTCGCACATGTCATCACGCAGCGTCTGATTCGCCGCGACCCCGCCGGCGACGAGTATCTGCTTCGCGCCGAAATGCGCCGCCGCCTCCGTCGCCTCACGCACAAGGCAGTCCACGACCGCCTGCTGGAAAGACGCCGCGAGGTCCGCGACTGAGTACCCCGAATCCTCGAGGCCCCCGGGCTCCACGATGCGAACCAGCGCGGTCTTCAACCCGGCGAAGCTGAACTCGAAGCCCTCGTCGGTGTCCGGCCGGGGCAGATCCACCACCGTGGGATCGCCATCACGCGCGGCCCGCTCGATGGCGGGGCCACCGGGGTAGCCGAGGCCCAGCAGCCGCGCAGCCTTGTCCAGCGCTTCCCCGGCCGCATCGTCACGGGTGAAGCCGACGAGATGATACTCACCGAGGTCCTCGATCAGTGCAAGGTCGGAGTGGCCTCCGGACGCGATCAGCGCCAGCGCGGGGAACTCCCGCGGCGCGGGCTCGGCGCCGTCGGGCGTGAGAAGAAACGAAGAGGTGATGTGCCCGGCGATGTGATTGACACCGATCAGGGGCAGGCCGGTGCCGAGCGAGTAGCCCTTCGCGGCGCTGACGCCCACCAGCAGTGAACCCACGAGGCCCGGGCCGCGGGTGACGGCGATCAGTTCGAGATCGTCCCACGTGGCCGACGCCTCGCCGAGGGCGGTTGCCACCACTGCCGTGATGAGTTCGGCATGACGCCGCGAGGCCACCTCGGGGACGATCCCGCCGAAATGTGCGTGTATCTCCTCCTGTGACGCGACGATGTTGCTGACAATCTCATGACCGCCGCGTATCACCGCGGCGGCGGTCTCGTCACACGAGGTCTCAATGCCCAGCACGAGGCTGTCGTCACTCAACTGCAACCCGCAGACTCCTCTCGTTCTCCCAGCGCTGCCACGCCTCAAGCAGTCGAGCTTCGCCCTCCGCGCCGCTGAGCCCCCTGACCCGGGCAAGGACGGCGTCTTCGCCCGTGTCAGAATAATACCCCCTGCGCAGGCCAACGCGCTCGAACCCGAGCTTGGCGTAAAGCTGAGCCGCGGCGTCGTTGCTCACGCGGTACTCAAGATGCACCGCGTCGGACCCGACCTCGACGGCCGCGTCCAGCGCGGCGAGGACCAGCAGTTCACCCAGCCCCCGGCCCCGCTGAGCGGGATCGACGGCGAGCGTGCAGATGTGACCTTCATCCATCACGTGCCACAGTCCGACGAATCCAACCACGTCGCTCCCGACCTCGGCCACCAGGTAGATGCTGCCGGGCTGATCAAGTTCGCTCGAGAGGAGCGAGCGGCTCCACGGCGTCGGAAAGCTCTCCTCCTCGATCTCCACGACCGCGTCAATATCATCGGGCCGGGCCCGACGGATCACCACGTCTTCAGTAAGCGCACGATCGGCTGCTTCGTGCATGGGGGTCATCCCCTCAACCCGAGGTCAACGCCGAACTGCCGCTCGGCCTGAGAAACGCGCACGTAGCGAGGCGTCAGAGAGAATGCCTCGTCGGTGCCAAGTCGGTCGGTCCGGACTGCCGCCATCCGCGCAATCTGACCCGCGGTCGGCCGGGCGCGCTGCTCCGGCGCAAACTCGGCGTCGCTGAAGACGCTCACGATCTGCCCGACGAGGCTCCCGGCGGCGTCTCCGGCGAAGAGATCGGGCGCGCGCTCGAGCAGCTCTTCGGCATTGCGCAGCGCGCGTGGCAGGGTCAGCACCCGGGTCGGCGCAAGTTCGCGCCCGAAGCCGTCATCCTCCACGATCAGAGTGGTCGCGTATACCTCATCCGCCCGCGCTTCCTGCAGCACGCACACTCCTGTGCCGGGTTCAACATCGAGGCCCGCGACGATCGCCTCAGGCGCCGAGATGCCCGCCAGCGGCAGGCTCAACGCATGTGCGAGCGCCTTCGCCACTGCCACGCCCATCCGCACTCCCGTGAATGAGCCGGGACCTATCCCCGCGGCAATGCCGTCCAACCCGGCCGCACGGGGCGTCGTGCCAAGAAGCGCGGCTATCTCCGGCGCCAGCCGCTGATTCAGCGTCATGCGCGCGGTGAAGCTGCGTTCAACGACGCTCTCGCCCTGCTCAGAGAGAGCGACGCCGGCGACCTCACCGGATGTCTCAATTCCAAGTATCTTCATGTTTGCTCGCCGGACGCTTCTTCGTTCTGTCGCTTGATCTCCCGAACTACCTCCGCCGGTCTGCGCCCGAGCCCGCGAATGCGCAACCGTCTGCCTGCATCGGCGTATTCAATACGCACCTCGATGCGCTCCGGCGGGAGTGCTTCCGCGACCGTGTCGGCCCACTCGAGCGCCACGACGCTCTCAGCCATCCAGTCTCTGAGCCCGAGGTCGGACAGATCGGCCGCATCACCAAGGCGGTAGGCGTCGGCGTGGGCGAGAGGCACCGGCCCGCGGTGCAGGCGCATGAGCACGAAGGTCGGACTCGTCACCGCTCCCTCCGAGCCCAGGCCCTCGGCGAGGCCCTGGACGAAGGCCGTCTTGCCCGCGCCGAGTGTTCCCACCAGCGCGATGAAGTCGCCGGGAGCAAGCTCGCCACCGAGCGCGCACGCCAGCGCCTTCGTCTCCTCGACTGAGTCGGTTTCCGCGATCAGTTCAGCGAAGTCTGGTCCGTGTGATACCACCATCGTGCTGGGGTAATTCGCTGAACCCATCGCGTCATCCTCCATCACGCGCAAGTCACTTTTTCCGACCACCGCTCGGTGCCTGAAGGTGCTTGGCTTCCCTTGACCACCGCGCGTGCTGCTGGCATACTTTCAACACATGCTTACGATCGACGGATCGCACGGAGAAGGTGGCGGACAGGTCCTGCGAACCAGCCTGAGCCTGTCGGCGTTGCTCGGCCGTGATCTGCGGATAGTCAACATCCGCGCAGGCCGCGCAAAACCCGGACTTGCCGCGCAGCATCTCACAAGCGCGAGGGCAGCCGCCGCCGTGTGCGGGGCTTCGCTGGAGGGCGACCGGATCGGATCGATGGAGATTGAGTTCCGGCCTCGCGAACTCCGGGGCGGGCGCCATCAGTTCGAGGTCGGCACTGCCGGCGCGGCCACGCTCGTGATGCAGACGGTGCTACCGGCACTTCTCTTCACGCGCGGCTCCTCACATGTGCAGGTCCACGGTGGCACCAACGTCCAGTGGAGCCCGTCGCATGAGTACATCGGCGAGGTCTTTCTCCCGGCCATCGGCGAGATGGGCGCGGAGGTCGCGCTGGAGTGCCTTCTGCCGGGCTTCTTCCCGAAGGGCGGTGGGTGCATCGAGGCGCGCGTGCAGCCCCTTGAGCGCGGGCTCAAGCCGCTGAAATGGGGTGAGCGCGGCGGCCTCCGCTCGCTCACCGCGTACTCCGTCGCCGAATCCCGGCTGCCTGCACACATTGTCAGACGGCAGATCGAGGCTGCGCGCGAGGCGCTCGGATCGGCCGGTGTGCGCGCGGTCGAATCACACCCGCCCTCGCGCTGCCCCGGCACAAGCCTCGTCATCGCCGCGAGTTTCGATCACGGACGAGCGGGCTTCACCGCTCTCGGGAGACGCGGGAAGTCCGCCGAGGAGGTCGGACGGGAGGCGGGAGGTCAGACCGCTCGCTTTCTCGAAGGGACCGCATCGGTTGACCGCCACCTCGCGGACCAGCTTCTGCTTTACGCGGCCATCGCAGGCGGGAGGACGGAGTACGTCACGGACAGGGTGACAGAGCACGTGCGGACGAATGCATGGGTGATCGGGGAGTTTCTTGACGTGGACATCACCATCAATGAATCCACCGGCATCGTGGCGGTGGACGGCGTGGGGATGCCGCCCGCCGCCGGCGGCCGCGGAACCTGGGGTGAATGTGATGACTGACGACAACCGCACCGAAGAAAACGCAAACACGGACGCCGAGCAGCCCGACACTGCGGCGGAGGAGACGCAGGCGGGGCCGGAGGAGCCGGACACGCAGCCGGAATTCGACGCTGAGGCACCGCCATCGGACACCGATGTCTTCGACATGCTGCGCGCCGCGATCGGCCTCTTCACGCAGGAGGCGTGGATCGCTCTTGGCCTCCAACCGCGCTACGGCTCAGGCGACACGGAGATGGACCTGCGCTGCGCGAAGGTCGCGATCGACACCACGCAGTTGCTCGTCGAGCAACTCGGCGACGAGGCCGCAGAGGAAGAGAAGCGCGACTTCGACCGCATTCTCACCGACCTGCGCGTCAACTTCATGCGTCGCCGGAAGCGTGCCGAAGAGGAGGCGTAAGCCCCACCTCACCTTCGCCCTCCCGGGGAGGTCACTGCGCCTGGCACGCACAAATGTACCTCCGAGATCACGCACGGAGGGAGCTTTCGAACATGCACACACCCGGCACCGGCGTAATTGCACTGGCGACCGTCAGCCGCGACGCAGTCGTCGAGAGCACGCACTTCGGATCTGTCGCAATCTGTCAGGCCGACGGTCGCCTGCTCGCAAACGCGGGCAGCCGCGAAGCCGTGCAGTTCTGGCGCTCGTCATCCAAGCCGCTGCAGGCTCTGAGCGTCGTGACCTCCGGCGCGGCCGATCGCTTCAACTTCACGCAGAGGGAACTGTCGGTGTGCTGCGGGTCGCATGCCGGCTCCGCCGAGCACATCGCGACGGTCCGCGGCATACTCGCGAAGCTCGATCTCGACGAATCTGATCTCAACTGCGGCGCACACTGGCCCGGGGACACCGATGAGCGCAACCGCCTCATCCGCGAGCGCTCCGAACCCTCGCAGCTTCACAACAATTGCTCCGGCAAGCACGCGGGGATGCTCGCCACCGCCCGCGCGCTCGACGCTCCCACCGAGGGCTACCTCAACTTCGATCATGCGGTCCAGCGGCTGATAGCCGTCCACCTGTCGTTGCTCACAAACGTATCCGTGGAGCAGTTCGCGGTCGGTCGCGATGGCTGCGGCGCGCCCACCGTCGCAATGCCGCTGCCCGCGATGGCCCGGGCCTTTGCACGCCTCGCGTCTGCCGACGAACTCCCGGATGAACTGCCTGACGCCGCGAGACGCATCTGCGACGCGATGGCCGGCGAACCGGTGATGGTCAGCAGCCAGGGATCGTTCAACACCGAACTGCTGCGGCTCGGCGCAGGTGAATTCGTGGCCAAGGGCGGCGCCGAGGGCCTCTTCTGCATGGCGTCGCGCAGTCTCGGCGTCGGGATCGCGGTCAAATGCTCCGACGGCTCAAGTCGCCCCCACCCGCCGGTGATCATCTCGTTGATGCGCAAGGCCAGGATCGACGTGCCTGACGCACTCGCCGAGCGCTTCGAGCGCGTCCCCGTCACGAACTGCCACTCCGACACCGTGGGCCACGTGGAGGCCGCGGAGATCGCACTGGAGCAGTGGGCGTGAGCCCGAAGGGAAATGTGAAGGGGGAAGAGGGAGCAGGGGACGGCCGCAGGCTGGAACTCGTAGTCCAGAGATTGCGGACTGTTCAAGCATCATGTTGCAGGACCAGCGATCCCGCGCCCGCGAAGGCCGCCCTGGAGGGGCGGCCCTCGCGTCGCCGCCGTTTGCGACGCGAGGGTGAGGAGGCACGAGTGTCGTTTGCGAGTGCCGACGAAGCTTCCCTGCCCGCCCGCCGTTGTCGCAGGCCGTCCGGGAAACGTAAGTTGGAATATGAGTGGAAGCCCGCCGCCGTCCGATGGATGATGCATCAAAGGAGCCGCCATGGACCTGACAGTCGGCCTGATTGGATGCGGGGAGTTCTCATCACTTCACCTCGACGGCCTCGTGCGCAACGAGCACGCCCGCACGGTGATCGCCGCCGATCCTGATGAGGCCGCCCTGGAAGCGATGCACCGCCGCTTCGGCATTATCACCCGCACTGAGACCGACTGGCGCGCGGTCGTCGCGGACGAGACCGTGGACATCGTGGACATCGTCACACCGCATGACACGCACCGTGAGATCGCCATCGCCGCGCTTGAGACGGGCAAGCACGTCATCTGTGAGAAGCCGATCGCCCGCACCCTCGATGAGGCGGATGCGATGCTGGCAGCGGCCGAGGTGAGCGACGGACGCCTGCTCATATCACTTCCGCAGGTGTACTTTCCGGCCATCGCACGCGCGAATGAGATCCTCGATTCGGGCGAGGTCGGCCGCGCATTCCTCGCCGTCTTCAACATCTACGATGATGAGTTCGAGCGGATGAGCGATCCCGAGCACTGGAAGGGCAGCCTCGATCAGGCAGGAGGAGGCGTCCTGATCGATGCTGGCTACCATCCGCTCTACGTTCTGCTGCACATCTTCGGCCGCCCCCGCTCAATCAACGCCACCTGCCGCTCACTACTCATCGACGTCGAGGGCAAGGGCGAGGACACCGCCGCTGTCGCGCTGGACTTCGGCGACGGCCTGATGGCGAACCTCACCGTCACCTTCGCCGACCACGGAGAACGCTACCGCGCGGACCGCCGCCTCGTCTGCGAGAAGGGCGTACTGCTGATACGCGACATGCCCGAGGACGAGATCCCGCTGGCGCTGCTGCACGGCGAAGACTTCTCGCCGATCCGCGTGCATAACCCTCTCCACGTCCCGCCCTACGCGGTGGAGACGATGCTCAACGACTTCATCGCCGCGCTGGTGGATGACCGCGAACCGGTCGCCACCACGCAACTGGCGTACGACACGTTACGCGTCGTGCAGGCGGCCTACGAATCCGACCGCGAGGGCCGTCGGGTGGAGATCGCATGGCCTGACGACGCTGCCACGCACTCCTCAGCAGATCCTGAACTCGAATGAGTGTGCAGCTTTTTGTGCAAAAACCTACTCACACTGCCCGGAAAAATGTTTCACGTGAAACATTTGTTCGATGCTTCTCTGCTCGGACCGGCGCGCCGTCCACTTGACAGTGCCGAGGCGGGGAGCTACGATTCTCCTCGAACTGACGTTCGTTAAAATCACAGATGATCCAGTGGCCGCCCGGCAAGCGAATCGTCCTGCACGTGGACTTCGACGCGTTCTTCGCGTCGGTGGAGGTGCGGCGCAACCCGAAGTTGCGCGGCCGACCTGTCATCGTGGGCGGAACATCCAACCGCGGCGTCGTCTCAGCGGCCTCCTATGAGGCGCGCGAATTCGGCGTCCACTCCGCGATGCCGATCTGGCAGGCACGGCGACGCTGCCCGGACGGCGTCTTCCTTCCCGTCGATGGCGAAGCGTACTCCGAGTACTCCGTCCGCGCTCGCGAGATCCTCGCACAGTTCTCACCGCGGATGGACCCGGCGTCGATCGACGAGGCATACCTCGATGTCACCGGCTCACTCCGTCTCTTCGGCGGGCTTGAGGCGCTCCTCGACCGCATCAGAAGCGACATCCGCGACGAACTTGGCATCACCGTCTCCGTCGGCTGTGCGCCGAACCGCCTCGTGGCGAAGATCGCCTCCGACTGGGACAAGCCCGACGGGCTGACGATCGTGCACCCGGATGAACTGCCCGAGCGCCTCTTCGAGCTTCCCGTCGATGACATACCGGGCATCGGGGAGGTGACTGCCGGCAAACTGGCGCAGATGGGAGTGCGGACGATCGGCCAGCTTGCGAAGGTCCCGCAGACACTGCTGGAGCGCCACTTCGGAAAGCACGGGACGTATCTTCACCGCGCCGCGCACGGTCGCGACGAGTCGCCCGTCCCCTACTACCAGCCGGGCGACGATGCACGCAAGCAGATCAGCCGCGAGGAGACGCTCGCGCAGGACACGCGCGACCTCGAGGTGCTGGAGCAGCGGCTGCTGGCGCTCACCGAGGAAGTGGCGCGGCGACTGCGTCGCCGGGGCCAGCGGGCGCGGACGGTGACGCTGAAGGTCAAGCTCTCGAACTTCAAGCTCTTCACGCGCTCGGAGACGCTGCAGGCGCCGACGGAACTGGAGGACGACATCTTCAGCGTGGCAAGGGAGTTGCTCGGTCGCGTGCGGTTCGGCGCGCAGATGGCGCGGCTGATCGGCGTGGGTGTGAGCAACCTCACCGAGGGCTCGGGGCCTGGTCAGCTTTCACTCTTCAGCGACTCCGATGAGCGGCGCAGTGAACTTGCGCGGGCCCGGGACGAGATCGCCGAGCGCTTCGGCAAGGGCGCAATCACCCGCGCGCGGCTCGTCCACGAGCCGGAGGTGCATGACGAGGACGCCGAGAGCGACGTGATCGACGAAGACCCGCTGCAGCGGCTTTGACGAGATGGCGTGTAATCAAACGCGGACATATCACCGCGGCGACCCGTTCGCCGAAAGGACTGTGGACGAATG
>JBNJEK010000154.1:0-10547 GCA_051745855.1 Armatimonadota bacterium | reverse complement strand
CGCCGACAATCTCAGGATACACCCAGCGAGCCGAGCGGCAGGCGTGAACTGTCTGTACGACAAAGGCACACCCACGGAAGTCTCATGTTCGAAAGATGTCCGGCGTTTCACCTCAGAGATGGTGTCGCGGGGCGGACGCCCGGACGCCAATTCTTGTGCATGCCACGACAAGAAGAGAGACCAACGATCACAGATGTTCGTTGCCCGATGGTTAATCGGCGTGGAGTTCGGAAAGTTGAGGCCAGCGTGTGACAGCACGCGCTGCCTCAAGTACCACTGAACGTGGGTTGATAGTATTGATGTAATCTACTTGACATGAGGAGACTAATGTGCTATCATCATGCGTGAAGCATGAGGACGCATAGCACGATCAACGCTGTGTTGTGCAGGAGGAGATGTCAGAATGTCTTTGATCAGGTGGCAGCGACGACCGCAGATGCTTGCGCGCCCGATGATGCGCGCACACGATCTCTTCGACGAGTTGGATCGGCTGTTCACGACGCAGACAACTGAGATGGCTGAGGAGGCCGACTACGGCCCCGCCGTGGACGTCTACGAGACGGACGACGAGGTCGTCGTCAAGGCGCAGCTTCCCGGCGTGAAGAAGGAAGACGTGAACGTGTCGATCCAGGATAACACGCTGACGATTCGCGCCGAAACGAGGCGCGAGGAGGAAGTCGAGGACGAGGGGTACTTCCGCCGAGAACTGCGCTACGGCACCTACGCGCGACGCCTCCCCCTTCCCGCGATGGTAGACGAGGAGCAGGTCGCGGCGAAAATGGAAGATGGCGTGCTGGAGGTCCGCGCGCAGAAGACCGAGGAAGTCGAAGAGACAGGCAAGACGATCAGCGTCGAGTAATCTGACGCACAACAGATTCCAATGCGGACGCGGCGCGGCTCCGAGGTGAGCCGCGCCGCTGGTTGTTCTGCAATGCGAGAACCCGCGGCAGGCAAGGCTCACGTGTCCCGCGCGAAGGTGGGATGACGACGACGGCGGGCAGCACTCAGCGAACCCGCTACGCGCGCATCTGCTCGATCAGTTCCACCAGCGGCCCCACCGCCTCCTCGGTGATCTGGCGGCCGATCTCAGCAGTCGCTTTCTCAGGCTCGCCCATCACGCCCACCTCGATCGCCGGATGTTGGCGCACGGCCGGCACCACCATCTCGTGATCGGCGTTCTTCTCCCGAAGCTGATACGCATCCTGATCCTCGCGCATCATCTGCACCACGTCCGGCTCGTCGAGCACGTATTCCTCACGCACCTCGTCCGGCGCCCAGTAGAGCATCATCGAAGTCTCGAACCATCCCGAGTGGAAATCGCCCTCCTCGAAGGCCCTCCGGCAGGTCTCGGAGTTTACCCAGAAGCGGTAGACCGCGATGTTCCGGTCACGGAACTGCGGATTGTTGCGCAGGAACATCTCGGCGGCCTCCTGGGTGGCACGGTCGTTCTCGGAGCCGGCGTGACCGAGCACAAGGACAATGTTCTGCATCCCCTGCAGGCACAGTGACTGGAGGATCTCAACCTCCATCTGCGTGACCACGTGAGGGCTGATGTTGATTGTCCCGGGCAGTTCGCCGCCGGAGTACGTGTATGCCAGCGTGGGCGCGACGAAGCAACCGGTCTGCTCGGCGGCCCGGCGGGCTATCTCCTCGCAGTTGTAGCAGTCCGTGCGCAGCGGCAGATGATATCCATGCTGCTCGGTGACGCCCAGAGGCACGAGGACTGTGCGCATCCCCGCCTCCATGGCGTCGCGTACTTCGTTGACGGTCATGTGCTCCCAGATCAGCGGTTCGGGCATCGTCCGGCACTCCTCAATCGTCGTGGATGGCAGGCGCCCGTGCATTTCGCCGGTTGCAGCGACGGACCTGCGTCAGATTGCCCGGCAGGATTCGCAGGACCCGCGACGAATCCTCCCAGTACGTTCCAACGAGAGGCTGAGAGGTGGATGAAGATGAAGAGACTGGCGATCGTGACCGTGCTGCTCCTGGCGACCGTGACGATGTGCGCCGCGCAGAATTACATCTGGATCGACAGGGTTGAGGAGAACGGCCGTCTGCTGGTTCCTCTGCGAGGGATATTCGAGCACTACGGCGCGGAGGTCGGCTGGGAGAACGCCACTCGAACTGTAACTATCGAGGCGCCCGCGCTCAATGTGAGGATGAACATCGATTCTCACACGGCGATGCTCAACGGCGAGGCGCAGATGCTCGACGCGCCGCCCCGGGTGATCGACGGACGGACGTACATCCCGCTGCGCTTCGCGGCTGAGGCGCTCGGCGAGAGGGTGGCGTACGAGGGTGACCGCGTGGACCTCCCGACGATGGGTCTTACGCTGCTGATCCGCGGCGAGGCCGAAGGGCCGGAGCCGGAGCAGTATGACGCTCCGACAGGGCAGGTGAGCATCACTCAGCCGACCGAGGGGGCGAGGGTAGGCTCACGCGTGGAGATCACAGGGACGGCGCCGGGCGGATCGTTCCTGGTGATCGACACCGAGGTGCGCACGCAGGATGACGACGAGTTGCTCAGGGTCGTCCCCGGCATCCGGCACGACGTTCCAGCGAGCGGCAACTGGCATTTCGCCATCGCTGCTCCGACCCTCCCGCCGAATGTCGCCGAGCCGTTGTATTACGTAATCAGGGCATACTCAGCCAGCGGCGGGCCGTCAACTGCCGACCGGGTGAAAGTGTTCAGGGCCGATCAGTAGCCCGAACCGCACGCGCAGTGTGATGGGAGATTCGGCGGCGGGGCGCCAGGATGCCCCCGCCGCCGATAGTTGCATCAACGGGACGCCCCGGGGAATGCGCACGAGGTGATGGGCTGCCCACTGGAAGGGAGCGAGCAGCAGATGACTGGAGTGAGACCGGGGGATCGGCAGTCGCGATGGCTTTCCGTCGCCTCGGCCGTCGTGATGCTGTGCCTGGTAGCGCATGGGGCCGTCGCGGCGCCGACCGCGACCCTGCAGGGCACCGACGATCAGGATACGCAGTGGAGGGTTGGCAACCTCAGCGATCGCCTCGCGCTCCTCGAGACACAGGCGCAGGCCGGTCAGGATGACCTCTTCAAGAACAACTGCCGCCACATGGACGACAGCCTCTTCACGATCAAGAACCGCCTCACGCAGATACCTGGTGGCGATCAGGTGCGGATCTTCATCTCACACTCACCGGTCGCCGCCGCACGGGCCGAACTCGACCGGAAGAAGACTGAGAAGGATGCACTGATACAAACCGGGGTGGAGTACAACAACGCCATCGCGGAGATCGATGCGAAACTTGCCGCCGGCGTGCGGACCTTTCACTTCAACTGGCTGAAAGCGCTCTTCGGGCAGCTCAAGCCCGCCCTGGGACTGCCGAAGGTGTACGAAATACCGACTGAGTTCTGGAGCTGGTACAAGGAAAGCGAGCAGGCGGGACAGATACTCACGGAGAACACGCAGACGATCACGAATCTCAGCCAGCTTCGCGACGCGCTGCGACAAAAGCAGCGGGAAGTCCTCGACGCAGGCCATCGGGTCATCGGCGAGATCGAGGCCGAAGAGCCGCGCGTCAGGGAGCTGGAGACCGCATTCAACTCGGTGATCGCGAAGTACCCCTTCGTGGTGGTCGGTGACGCGCCGCCGGTCCAGCCGCAGCAGACCCCGGAGCGGTCGATCTGCTTCCTCGTGGACTGCAGTGGCTCGATGGACGGCCGGAAGATGTCCGATGCGCGCGCGGCCGTCAGATCCACGATCGCCGTCACCGATGACGGGAAGACCGAGTGGGCGCTGCTGGGCTTCGGAAGCTGCAACTTCTGGGAGGAAGTCGGGTTCACGATGGATGCGGCCGCCGTCGCCGACGCTACCGGCGGCCTCTCCTCCGGCGGCGACACCCCGCTTACATTCGCAATGTACAAAGCGCTGGCCCACCTTGAAAACGAGGCCCGCGGAACGCAGACTCGACGACTCATCATTCTCTGTGACGGGCAGGACAACTGCTCGGAACGTCAGTCAGTCACTCAGGAGGAAGCGATGGATGGTCTGAAGACCATCATCCGCGACATACCAGGGGGTGCTCGCCCATGAGACATGCAGCACTTGCAGTTGCGGCAATCACGGCCATCGCCGTGGCGGGAGGGCCCGCAGACGCCCGCAGGATGCTCAGCCAGCCCGGCGAGAACGTTGCGACAGCCCGGCAGGAGGCCGAGGAGGCGCTTGCGAGGAGCACCGTGGCCATCACCATCAGCACCGTCGGCTTCGGCATCCCGGCCGGCTCGGAGGCCGAGAGCTATCTGCGGGAGACCTCGCAGATCGGCGGGGGCGCGTACTTCACCGCCGCGGATGGCGGTGAGCTGACAGAGGCCCTCGGGGCGGCCGCATCCGGCCAGGCAGGGACCACGACCGGCGTCACGATCACCTCGCCGCGTGACGGCGACGCGGTGGCGGGCCGCGTGCAGGTTGCCGGCACCGGCAAACCCGGCGCGCTGATCGTGGTCAGCACCGAAGCGCGCGCGCAGGATAACGATGAGCTTCTGCGCGATGTGCCCGGCTCGCGCCACAGGATCGAGGAGGACGGGACGTGGCAGGTCTGGGTGGCCGCGCCCGCGCTGCCCGACAACGTCGCCGAGCCGCTCTACTACGTCATCAAGGCGAAGTGGATCACGCGGACGGAGGAATCTCCCGAAACACAGGTGAAGGTGTTCCGCGCCGAGTAAACACATTGAGGCCTCCGGAGACGCGGATGAGAAAGCATGCGCGGATCTGCATCGGTTGGGCCGGGGCGGCGGTCGCCATCGCCGCCCTGTGCCTGTGCGTGACGACGCCCGTGAGCGCGGAGGAGTATGCCGCGCGCGTCAACGACCTGCGCGAGGCCGGGAATCTGCAGGAGGCGGCGGCGGTGGCCTGCGAGTGGGCCGCCGGAGAGCCGGGCAGCACCGCCGCGCTGCACAGTTGCGCCGAGCTTGCGGCGGCCGTCGGCCGCTACGCGCCGGCCGAGGAGGCCCTGCGTTCGCTGCTCTTTCACACGCCCGGCGACCCGGATGTGCGCGTGGCCCTGGGCGAGGTGTTGCTCCAACGCGGGCTCTCAGACGATGCGCGCGAGCAATTCCGCGCGGCCATCCAGGCGGGCGGAGAGCCCGGTCCGGCGTACACGGGCCTCGCCCGCGCCACGATCAATGACGCCGAAAGCCCCGGCGACATGCTCAGCGCCGCAGAGGTGGTGCTGGCGGTCGCCCCCGACTATCCGGGCGCGCACGCAGTGATGGGCGCGGCGCTGCGCGAACTGGGGCGGCTCGATGAGGCCGTGCAAGTCCTCCTGCAGGCTCGAGAGCGTTACCCTGAATACCCGCGGACGAACTTCGAACTCGGCCTGACGTGGGCGCTGATGGGTGAGGCGACGCAGGCCCAACGTGCGTGGGAGCGCTACGCGAAGATGGAGCCACATTCGCCTGAAAGCTGGCTGCTGCGCCACCGCCTGCTGCTCACCGCGACCGAGGATATCTCCGACCGCGCTTTCGACGCCCGCTACTGCCCCGATGGCTCCCGCATCGCCTACCGCGCGCGGGGCGAGGGCGGATGGGGCATTTACACCATCCCGGCGGAGGGCGACGGGCCGGAGACGAAGCTCTGGGCTGCAGAGGCCAACGTGCAGTCGTTCGCGTGGAGCCCCACCGGCGACCGCATCGCCGTCATGCTGCTGGAGCGGCAGGAAGCCGGTGGCAAACAGCAGTGGGTCCGCAAGCTTCTTCTCCTTCCGGCCGAAGGCGGTGAGTCCGAGGTACTGCTCGAGACCGGCAACATGGGCGAGATCGCGTGGAATCCGGCCAACGGACGCATCGGAGTGCGCACCCACGTCCCCCGGCAGGGCCACACCATCCTGCAGATCGACCCCGAGAGCGGTGACAGCGAGGAGGTGTCGGGGCTTGAGAAAGGCGCCATCCACTACGCGCCCGCGTGGAGTCCGGACGGCGCAACCATGATGGCTGCGCGTCGCGGTACACGGCGCCCCGACGGTTCTTTCGCCTTCGACCTGCTGGTCGGCCCGGCGGATGATTTCGCAAACGCGCAGGTGATCCACCGCGTGGACGAGCTTCCCCGCAACCCGACCTTCACTCCCGATGGCTCGGCGATCATCTACGCACTTCCCAGCGGCGACACCGCCTTCCGCATCTGGGCGATGCCGACGGACGGGTCGCGCGATCCAGTGCTGGTCGATCGCAACACCGGACGCCTCGCGACGCCGGACATCTCCCCGGATGGCCGCTTTCTGCTCACCACGCGGGAGACGATGCTCGTCCGGGCAACACTTGCTGGCATCGAGGAGTGAATCAGAGCGCCTGTGCAATTCCGAGTGCTAAACCTACACATACATCGACATAAGTCGCGGGCGTACTGTCCAACATTGAAGGCCAAAGTTAGTCATACTTATGCAAAGCCACCATCCAGGCGCGGAAGGGGCTGATCGGAATGCGCGTGACGAATCTGCTGCCGACTGCCGCGATGGCGATCGGGCTGGCCTGCTCAGCAGGAGCGGCCCCTCCCCCGCGCCCGGTCGTGAGCATCGAGGGCGAGGACTTCCTCATCGACGACACGCTCACGTACGAGGGGCGAAGGTGGCGTGGCCACCGGATCGAGGGGCTGCTCTTTAACTCCCGGATGGTCCAGGCCACCTTCGATGACGAGAACCCCGAGACGCGCGATCTGTGGGCCTACCCCGACACCGGTGAGTGGGATGCCGAGCGCAACACCGAGGAGTTCGTCGCCGCCATGCCCTCGTGGCGTGACGCGGGACTGCTCGCGGTGACGGTGTGTCTGCAGGGCGGTGGCGCGATTTACACGAAGCCCTTCCCCTACCACGAATACATCAACTCCGCGTATGATCCTGCAGGCAAACTCAAGCCCGAGTACATGGACCGCCTCGAGCGCATACTCGACCGCGCCGCCGGGCTTGAGATGGCCGTCATTCTCGGCCTCGCGTACTTCGGCATCGATCACCGCTACATCGCCAGCCCCGACGCCGTCCGCGCGATGGCAGATTCGCTGGTGGACTGGCTGGCCGAGCGCGACTACCGCCATGTGCTGATCGAAGTTGCGAACGAGCAGACGAGCATCCGCACCAGGAGCGGCCATGTGAAGGCGCTGGAGCTGATGGAGCGCATCCGTGAGCGCAGCGCCGAAGCATACGCTGATGGCTTCACGCTGCTGTGCTCGACGAGCCTCGGCGGCGGTGGTATGCACGATGAGCAGCATCTTCGCGCGATGGACTTCGTGCTCGTGCATGGCAACGGGCAGAGCCCCGAGCGCCATGTGGAGATGATCCGGGAGATCCGCGAGAGCGAGGCCTGGCGGGAGCAGCCGAAGCCGATCGTCTTCAACGAGGCGCACACCGACGTAAGCTGCCTGTGGGCATGTGCCGAGAAGCACGCGTCGTGGGGGTATTACGACCAGGGCACCAACAACTACCGCGACGGCTATCAGACCCCGCCGGTGCGCTGGACGATCAACACCGACGCCAAGCGCCGCTTTTTCGACCTCGTCCGGCATATCACCAGCGGCGACGAGGCCGAGTGGCCCGATTCGCCGCTGCACATCCGGGGCTTCGCGGGCCTGCCCGAGGATGGCGTGGTGGCGGGCACGATCGAGGTGCACGCCCTGATCGACGACCGCCACGGTGTCCGCGAGGTGCGGTTCTTCATCGATGGCGAGTTCGTCAACACCGAGCGCCGCTACCCCTACTACCTCGGCGGCGACACCGACGGCGATGCGCACGGTTTCGACGCCTCAAAGCTCGCTCCCGGCGAGCACACGCTGCGCGCGGTCGCAACGTCCGTCAGCGGCGCGCAGAGCGAGGCTCAGGTGACATTCAGCGTCGGCGCGAGATAGCTCGCTACTGCTCGTGCGGCAGGAACTCCTCCGCCACGTGCGGATTCCAGGTGCGCACGCTCCTGAGCACCTCGAAGGTGCCCGTCTCAATCGCCTCGTTGGCGATCTTCCACCACTGCTCGAAGCGCTGCGCATGGCGGCTGTCGGCGTCGAGACCCTCGTAGAAGACCCAGTAGCCACCACCGACCTCGGACATTGCCGCGACATCACGGGCAACGAACTGCGGATCCTCTCCGCCAGGCACCACCGGGTCGATGCCGCCAAGCACCAGGTGCGGCCCGCGGTCCTGATACTTGCGCTGCATCTTCCGGATGTACGCCACATCGAGCGCCACGCCCTCGTCGTCGGAGACGCGCCAGTAGTCGGGCCAGATGTCCTTGAGCGGGGTGCCGCGACCGTAGGTGTAATGTTCCGCGGCAATCAGCGGGGCCCGCTCGGTCGCCAGTTCCGTCCACACCACTTCGTTCACAAAGAGCGTGAATGATGAGGGGTAGATCACAAACTGGAACTCCGGGTTGATGGCATCGACCTGGTCCCGGATCGACCGCATGCGCGCTCGCCACGAGTCGATCTGAAACTCTCGGAAATCATCGTGCAACCCTTGCTTCTCAAGCCAGTCGGCGCGCTCCGCCGGCTCAAGGTCCGGTGGCGTCAACTCCCGGGCCTGCGCGAACTCGTCGAATATCTTCGCATCGTACGACAGCGGGTAGCAGTGGCCGACGAAGCCACCGGGCTGACGCGCGTATTTCTCGTAGTCGAGGAAGACGCCGATCACGGGCAGGCGCTGCGACAGACGCGCTGCCGCCACTATCCGCTCGCCCATCACCCGCCACAGATCATCGGAGTTGGGACTGAGCATGTCATACTCAACGCCGTCGGCGTGCACAAACTGCGGGCTTCCCCATCCGGTTCCGAGGCTCCCGCGCAGCCACAGCATCGTGTACATTCCGTTGCGCGCTGCAAGCTCCGCAGCCTCCTCGAAAACGCCCATGTCTTTGTCAAGCCACCGCGGACAGAGGACGTTGAAGCCCATCTCAGCATGACGATGGTAGTCCTCTTCATCGGTGAGGGCCTCCGGCCGGATGTACACCTTGTCCACCATGATGCGGAACTTGAAGTCATCGTCGCCGCGCAATGCCGCATCCCTGATAATCTCCGGCAGTGCGTCATCGCCGCGTACCGGCTCAATCTCCTGCGCTCCTGCCAGGCCCGCGGACACCACAAGGACGGCCAGCAGGCTGCTCGACATTCCGCGCCACCATCGCCCGGCGCTGTTCACGCGCATCGTCTCCTCACGCTCCCTTTGGCCAGTGGGGTCGTGTCGCCGAAACTCCTTTCCCCGCCGACCGCGCGCCGCCTCCATCCAGATCATCTCGACGAGGAAGGCCCGCCTCTGCTGCCCGGAGAATACCACCGATGTTCGCAGGCCCGTCAACCGGTGGAGGTACACCATGCCCGAACTCAAAGTCGGCTCCGGACGCCGCGA
The DNA here is from genome assembly GCA_051745855.1 of Armatimonadota bacterium. Taxonomy (GTDB): domain Bacteria; phylum Armatimonadota; class Zipacnadia; order Zipacnadales; family UBA5352; genus UBA5352. Next base: position 1,205 of record JBNJEK010000154.1, on the reverse strand, counting down.
CATCACCCCCTACCCCAATGACTTCGGCCCCGTTGACATGCGCGGGAGCTTCTCCCGCAGGCCGGCTACCGAAGTCAATGACCCGCTTCATGCCCGCGCCACGTACTTCGAGAGCGAACCGGTGACCGTCGGAGCTGCCTCGCACGAATATCTGATGCCTGAAGGAAGGAACCTGCGCCGCCCGCTGCGAATATGTCCCGCGTAACGATGCTCGCAGGAGCCGGCACGGCAGGTGTGCCTCGGGATGAGGGAGCCAGTGTGCACCGTGTGATGAGCCTTTCGACAATCGTCATGAACTCCGCCGGCGTCTGCGCGGTGCTTCTCCTCGCGTTGATGGTCCGCGATATGCCGGAGATGGCAGCCCGCTCAGGCCCGATATTCGCCGGAGTGCTGGTCGCGGCAACGTTCACGAGTGAGCGCATTCGGCACCATGTGGTCGTCGCCGACCATGACAACAGCCCCGCATGCTGCGAGGGGGCGATGAAGCTCAGCCGCGTCCTGCTGGCCGTTGCGTGGCTGGTCGCGATCGGCCTGCTCGGATACGTGGGCGTCAACCAGTTGTAGCCGTCGGGACGGAGCACACCTGATATGACTCGCGACCGGGACCATCTGGTCGATCGGATTCTGATCGTCGGCACAATCCTGATGTGCGCGGCGGCGGCAATCGTCGCCGCGCTCTTCGCGATTCTCGTCGCCGCCCTCCCGGCGGCCGCCCTGAAGGGCATCTTCTTTCTCGCCCTGGTCATACTCGCTGCAACGCTGCTCAGCGTTCGCCTCCGCGACCGCCTCGTTGAAGAGGAGAAAGACGAGACGCGCTGGTTTACCGCGCTCGTCTTCTTCACCCAGTTCTTCCTCGCGCTGGCGTGGGCGGCACTGATTGCGGCGATCGTCGTCATGATCCGCACAACCTGACAGAGGCGCCGCCGCGTCGCCCGCTCCCTCCCCTCGAGATTCCACCGCTGCATTGCAGAAGGTCCCTTCCCCGCGGCCCGCGAATATTCCGGCACGCACAGTTTATCACCCGGGAGGGTTCCACGATGGCTTCCAAGATCGCCGCACAGTTGTACACCATCCGAGACGCGTGTCAGACCGCCGAGGACTTCTTCGAAAGCGTCCAGCGCGTGGCCGACATGGGCTACGAATCCTGCCAGCTTTCCGGCCACGGCAAGGAGATCGCGGACGAGCAGATCAAAGAGGCCTGCGAC
>JBNJEK010000153.1:0-10567 GCA_051745855.1 Armatimonadota bacterium | reverse complement strand
CGCACTCAACTGGAGTGCGCAGGCCGGAATCATCGGCCCGCGCCTCGAACTCGACGATGAAGAGACCGTCGTCGTTCCCGAGGGCGCCGAAAGCATCACCGTCTCCGGGGTTTCGGAACCTGGCGCCACCATCACTATCAACGGAACCCACGTTGAACTCGATCGTGGAAACGCGTTCGCCGCAGAGGTCCCGGTTGATGGCATCGCCGACGGGATCATCGTAGTCACCGCCACAGACGACCGCGGCGGGCAGACGGTGAAGGCGGTTTCGCTGACACGGCCGGCCGCCGAACAGCAGTAGCGCCTCCGCAGGCCAATCGACGCCGCGTATTCGCGCGAGCCGGCATCATCTTCTATCCAGGCATCGGCGGCCAGGCCCAGAGTATCAGCGGGATGGCGGTGGCGATCACCAGGATCGACACCGGCAGGCCCATCCGCCAGTAATCCCCGAACTTGTACCCTCCGGGCGCCATCACCAGGGTGCATGACTGATGTCCGATGGGCGTCAGGAAAGCCGCTGACGCGGCGACTGCGACCGCCATCAGAAACGGGTCCGCCGAAACGCCAATGGCATTTGCAAGGTCGATCGCGATCGGGGCCACAAGAATCGCGGCGGCGGCATTGTTCACGACATTCGACAGCAACATCGTGGCGATCATCAGAATCATCAGCGACACCGTCAGTGGAGCAGCGCCCGCCACCTCGAACAATCCACCGGCAATCAATTGTGCCCCGCCGGTCGTCTCCAGGGCCGCCCCCAGAGGAATCATGGCGGCCAGCAGGACGATGATCGAGAAGTCGATGCTGTCGTAGGCCTCAGTCGGAGAGATAACACCAGTGAGGAGCATCAGTACCGCGGCGCCGGAAAGCGCAACCTCCGCCGGCACCAGCCCCAGCGCCGCAAGAGCCAGCGCTCCGCCGAAGATGCCCAGTGTCAGCGGCATGCTTTGCGGCCGGCGCAGTTGCAGACCTCGGTCGGCAAGCGGCAGGCACTGCAGTTGCGAACAGCCGCGCCGCACCGCGTCCTCCGACCCCTGGACCAGCAATATGTCTCCAAGCTGAAAGCGAATTTCCCTCAGGGGCTTGCGAATCTGCCCCCCGCGACGCGCCACGGCAACCACGTTCATGCCGTAGCGCCTCCGCAGATCGATCGTTCTCACCGTGCGCCCCACCAGCGGTGATTCCTCGGTGACAATCACCTCACGCAGATTCAGGCTCTCGACTGCTGACTTCAATCCATCCTCGTCACTCTCGCCGCCTGTCACCAGCTCCGCACCAGCAATCTCCATGAATGTAACCAGGCTTTCAGGATCCGCCTCCACAAGCAAAGTGTCGCCTGCCTCAAGTATCGTCAGCATCGGAGGCATAAGCTCCGAATCACGGTCGCGCGACATGCCGAGGATGAGAACATCTGCCTCCTCCTCCTCCACATCGAGCATCAACTCGCGCAGAGGCCTCGCAGTATACTCCGAGTCATCCTGTATCTGGACCTCAGTGACATAGTCGTGTATGTCGAAGAAATCCTCCGCTGAAGTGTCTTTTACCCGCCTCGGGGCCAGACGCCAGCCGATCAGGCTGATAAAGGCGACTCCGACGACCGCGACTCCGAGGCCGACCGGCAGGAAGTCAAACATGCGGAAAGGATCCGCACCGGCCTGCTCGCGGTAGTTCGCGATGATGATATTCGGCGGCGTGCCGATCAGCGTGAGCATGCCGCCGAGGAGCGAGCCGAACGCCAGTGGCATCAGAAGCACAGAGGGGGAACTGCCCTGGCGCCGCGCGATCGTAATGGCCACCGGCATCAGCAGCGCGAGAGCGCCGATGTTGTTCATGAACCCCGACAGCAGCGCCACCAACCCGGTGAGCGCGGTCACCTGGACGGCAGTGTTGTCGCCAACCCGCCAGAGGATGCGCGCGATGGCGTCCACAACGCCGGCATTCACCAGGCCGCGGCTGAGCACCAGCACCGCCGCGACCGTGATGACGGCGGGATGGCCAAAGCCGCTGAAAACGTCATGCGAAGGGACCAGGCCCGCCAGCGCCACAACCAGCAGCGCCATCAGGGCGACGACATCGTACCGCCATCGCCCCCAGATGAAGAGAGCGAGCGTCAGCCCAAGAACCACAAAGACGATTATCTGCTCAACGCTCATCATCTCACCCACGTCTTACGTACCTGCACGCGGGAGCAGTGCCGGGGAGGGGCGCGTCGACAAAATACCCGTGGATCGCCCGTGCAGCCACGCAAAGATCGACGTCCTGTCGGCCCACTGCCCCCTGGTAAGACTTCAGTACCGCCCGGCGATCCCCTGCCGGAATCTGTGCGTTGAGCAGCGTGATGGCAGTGTCTCGATCGGACTTGCGATGCAGACGTGAAACGCCCGGACCTCCAGGAGGTCCGGGCGCCGCAAAAAACGGATGGGCGTGGCTGATGATCAGACGATCTTACGCTTCAGAACCGCCCACTCAACGGCCTTCAGGACGTACGAAAGCAGCAGCAGACCGACGATGATGTAAAAGAACGTCCAGACGCCTGGAGTGTCAAATCGCTCGATCCACTCGCTGACGGGAACCGTCTCACTGAGCGCGAAGCGCTGTGCAAGTGATGCGAGGAATGTGATGAACTGTGTGTACAGCTTTTGCATGAGCGGATACGCGGCAATCAGCCCGATGATACTTGCCGCGACCATGATCGGATTGAGCAACCTGAACTTCTCGCGCTGATGCTCGTTGAAGATGGGGCAGTTGCGGCATTCGCGCGTCCGCACCGTCCCCGGTTGCGCCCCAGCCTTTTGCGACTCATTCTGGATGTACGTTGAGCCCTGCTCGGGGAGCACGTCTGTGCTCCCGCCGCGCTTAAGCAGCGATTCGATCAGGTGCGGGTCGCAGTTGCAGCCCTGCTTGAGACGCCAGCAGTTCTTGCGGTTCTTGAACGCCGGGCACATCTCCTTGATCGCCTCGTGACAGTAGGGCATATCCCAGCACCGTGAGAGACGCAGGGAAAGCCCGCCGCCCGCCTTCTTCTTCGCAGGCTGCAGGCCCTGGTCTTTGGCCATCTGCGCCCGGCGGGCGGGAGCCTCGCGGATGTAGTTGACGATCTCGATCATGATCCGCAAGCCGACGATCGCCACCATCGTCTGCCCGGTTATCCCGGCCCAGTTGGTGATGATCTCCCCGGCTCGCTGTGCGGCCGTGGAGACCTGGCCGGCCACCATCAGGGGGAAGCCCAGTACCAGTCCGACACCGAAGAGCCCCGCCACGACGGCGACGGCGATCTCCTCGAATGTGACGATCACCAGGCAGATCGTGAAGATCGCGCCGCTGATCGCCATCGTCTGACCCATCAGTTGCAGGTTGGAGATCACGCGCTGGCCAACTGCATCGCCGAGGTGACCGCCGTAGACTGCGTACAGGATATACGCGATGCTGATCGCGAAGACCAGCGCCGCAAGCTTCATCCCAGTGACTGAGAGATCTCTCAGCTTCTGGACGAAGTCGATTTTCACCCGCGATCGTCCGCCCCCTCTACCCTGTCGCAATCAGTATCCTCCTCACGCGGCCTGCGCTTCCGGCAACGACGACGCGCCTAACTGGTGTCATCCCGCTCCGCGGCCGTTACGTACTCGTCCGGGATGGGGTAGTCATCAAGGAAGTTGAGCAGATCGCCCTTCTGATTCGCTCGATTGTACGCCTCCTCGAAGGAGATCTCATCCTCTCTTACCAGCCGAGACAGATTGGACTCAAGCAACTGCATGCCGAGGTGCTTCGAACTCTGGATCGTCGAGCGCATCTGCGACGACTTCCGCTCCCGGATGAGGTTGCCGATCGCCGGCGACCCGCCCGGCTCTCCGATCATTATCTCATACGCCGCGATGCGCCCGCGACCGCTCTTCTTCGGGATAAGCTCCTCGGAGAAGACGGCCAGCAGCGAGGTCGAGGTCATCGCGCGGATCTCCTCCTGCTCGTTGGACGGGAAGCCGGTCACGAGCCTGTCCACCGTCTTCGGCGCACTGACCGTGTGCAGCGTCGAGAGCACAAGGTGACCGGTCTCAGCGGCCTGCAGGCAGGCGCGCATCGTCTCGAGGTCGCGCATCTCACCGACAAGCATCACGTCAGGGTCGGAACGCATGTTCCGGCGCACCGACTCCGCGAAGCTGGACACATCAACACCGACCTCACGCTGGTTCAGCAGTGAGCGCTTGCCATGGTGGAAGTACTCGATCGGATCCTCAATGGTGATGATGTGCGTGTCCCGCTCCCGGTTGATGTAGTCGATCATCGATGCGATCGTCGTGGTCTTCCCGCAGCCGGTCGGACCGGTGAGCAGGATAATGCCACGAGGCCGATGGAGCAACTCCTTGACGTGCTCCACCGGCAGGCCGAGTTGCTCGAAGGTCAGGATCTCGTTGGGGATCATCCGCAGAGCGATTGCCGGGTGGCCCTTCTGCTGGAAGATGCTGACACGGAAACGCGCACCGGTATCGATCTCGGCAGCGATGTCAGCGCCGCCGGTCTCGTGGAACTGCTGCCAGTACCTGTTGGTCGGCTCATCTTCACCGATGAGATGACTCGTCGCGCCGATACAGTCGTCGTGGCCGAGGTTTTTGTAGCCCTCGACGCGGTACATCCTCCCGCTGATACGGAAGAGCGGCGGCTCATCGAACGACAGATGAAGGTCTGATGCGTCCAGTTTCTCGCACGCGTGCAGCAGCAGTTCGACCACTTCACCGTCCATCGTCCTGCCTGTCGCCTCGACCAGTTCGGGCGGAGCCTTTACGGTTCTGCGCACAAAGTCCTCAGCCATCGTTTATCCCTCGCCAGCGTGAGAGTAGCACGGCTGTCGGTTGTACGACTTCAACAGGCCCCGGCGGTCGCCGGACCCTGGAGAGCACATTACTGCTTTGCGCGGCCGCTGCGCCGAGAAGAGCGCCGGGCCTTCCGAGCCTCTTCCTGCCGGTCCTTCTCCGTCATCCGCTTGCTGCGTCCGGTGGTCTCTGACGCGGCCCTCTGGGCCTCCGGGACATCGCCGCGCGCGCCGCCGATTCCGGGCTGCTCGCGTGCAGCTTCCTCCGCGTCGGCAGCGTTGACGCGACGCAGCATCTGGCGCATCTCAGTGTAGTTCCCCGCGTAAAAGAGGGCATCGCGCGCCGAGATCTTCTCCTCGCGGTAGAGGTGCAGCAGCGCCTGGTTGCGCGTCTGCATCCCCCAGTACCCGCCCTCCTGCATCACCTGGTAGGTGTCTCCAGGCTTGCCCTCCTCGATCAGCTTCGCCACTGTCGGGTTCGCCACGAGAACCTCGATGGCCGCCACCCGGCCATCCGTGCCCTTCCGTGGGATGAGCGCCTGGGAGAGTATCGCGCGGAGCGACTTGCTCATCCGCAGGCAGATGATATCGCGCTGGTGAGGCGGGAACATGTTTATGATGCGCTCCATCGTCTCCGGCGCGCTGGATGTGTGGACGGTCGAGAAAACGAGGTGACCGGTCTCCGCCGCCTGCATGGCGACGTTCATGGTCTCGACGTCACGCATCTCACCGATGAGGATGACGTCCGGGCTCTGACGCACCACGTACTTCATCGCGTCGGAGAAGTTCAACGTGTCTATCCCGACCTCGCGCTGGTTGACAATGCACTTCTTGTCGGGGTGCACGTACTCGATCGGATCCTCGATGGTGACGATGTTTCCCCGATTCAGCTCGTTGATATGATCGATCATCGCGGCGAGTGTCGTGGACTTTCCCGAGCCGGTGGGGCCTGTGACGAGAACAACTCCCTGCGGACTCAGCGCGATGTCTTTCAACACCGAGGGCAGCTCAAGGTCGTCTATAGTGAGAATATCCAGCGGAATGATTCTCATGACCAGGCCGGTCGTATTCTGCTGCTTGAAGATGTTCACGCGCAGACGGCAGGTGTCGCCAACCGTCAAACCGACATCGCGCTCGGGAACCTCATCGAAAAGTTCAACCTGGCGATCGGTCATGAGCTCCTCGGCGATCGCCTCGGTGTCTGCCTCGGACAGGACCGGATGATGTTCCCAGCGCCGGACCTTCCCCTGCATGCGAACATGGGGGTGAGCTCCAGCCTTCCAGAATACGTCAGAGGCCTCCTGCTCAGCGGCCTCGATCACGATCTCTCGCCAATTCTCCACGGCGCGGTGCCTCCTTGCCCCCGGGCGCTCCCGAGGTGTCTGCTTCCTTCGGACACATTCGCTCTTTCCGCGTACCTCGCATGGGGTCCTTCTTAAAGAAAAAAAGCGCCGGCAATCACAGTTGCCCGCGCCCGAGATTCGGAAATGGTGGAGCAGGCGGGAGTCGAACCCGCGACCTTCTCCATGCCAAGGAGACGCGCTCCCACTGCGCCACTGCCCCACCCGTTTCTCGCGGAATGATTGTATCAGACACCGGGGCCCGCGTCAAGGGCACGATTCACGGGGGCCGGGCATAACAACAGTCACCAGCTGCAGCGGTGTAGCGACATCCGCTTTGAGCGGGACAGGGAGAAAGGCCGAACCGTGATGCACGCGCCGGTTCATTGCGCCAGATCATGATCCCTGCTGCCCGGCCCGTCAGGTGGACCGGGCGCATCGCATTCGCGACACGCCCGGAATCACGTTCAGACCGAATGCTGCATCAGGTGTCACGATTGTTGTCGAGGTTGAAGGTCCACATGTCGTTTTCTGGATACCACTTTGCGTGGCCATCGACCAGGACGGCATTGAAGCCGCTGTTGTGGCGGTCTTCGTCGATCCCATAGTCGCGGGCGCTCCAGCTGGTGGCCTCATAGACGCGCGCTACGCCCTCACCGTCCATCAGCATTCCAGTTTCAGAAGGATATTCAATCGACGCCAGTGAGCTGCTGCAGATGTGGCTGTTCTGGCTGTAGGAAAGGGCGAATTCGTCGGTGAGGTCCCAGTGATTGCCATCCCTGTTCCACTTCGCGCAGTCCCGCTGGTCGTCGCTGGGACATGCGAAGATCTGCTGGTTCTTCACGTAGGGCAAAATGGCGTAGCCGAAGAAACACTCCGGGCAGGATCCGGGCAGTTGATACTGACTGAGGTTGAACCTTTCGTCGTAATCCTGTGCATACATCTGCATCCCGAGACCAAGCTGCTTCAGGTTCGAGAGACACGAGGTCTGACGCGCCTTCTCGCGTGCTCTCGCGAAGACGGGGAACAGGATCGCGGCGAGGATCGCGATAATTGCGATCACCACCAGCAACTCAATGAGCGTAAAGCCTCGTCTGTGCGTTGACATATGACGTCCTCCTCAAGGGCTATCACTCAACGGGCTATTGCCCGTAACAACCTCGCAAAAAACGTTTCGAGCGCGACCTCGTACACCGTGCAGCAAATCCATGCGCTCAACGCCCGCACTTGACTGCATGGAGCAGACCGCAGGTCTCTGGCAGACCGACCTCGAGTTAACTGTTCCCGCTTGATCTTGATTCCACACGTGTGTTCTTGTATTTCTACGGACTATCCGACATTCCTCCTCGAAACGTCGATGAGATCACAGACTCCAGTTCAACAGGCAGGCCCGGCCAATCTTTGCGGTGAATGTAGAGGCCCGGGCCGCCGGGTTTGAGCCGGCGGGCTGCGCGACACCTTATTGCGAGAAATGGAGCGATTGTGCATGCGAATGAAGGTTGGTGTGGTGGGTTCGGCCGGTGGTGACCTGTCCCCTGAGGTGCTGGAGAAGGCGCGGGAGATGGGGCGTTGCCTCGCCCGGCATGATGTGATCGTCGTGACAGGATCGGCACCGGGCCTGCCCCATGAGGCCGTACTGGGCGCGAAGGAGATCGGGGCGCTGGTGCTCGGCATCTCCCCCGCCCACTCGCTCGATGAGCACAGGGACGTGTACCAGTCGCCATGGGAGGAGTACGATGCGCTGATCTTCACTGGCAGCGGCCTGATGGGGCGCGAGATCGAGATCATCAGAACCTGCGAGGCGATCGTCGTCATCGGCGGACGCTCCGGAACGCTGGGCGAATTCGCCATCGCCTATGACGAAGCCAGGCTGATCGCGGCGCTGACGGGAACCGGCGGGATCGCCGACCACATACCAGAACTGCTCACCGTGATCAACAAGGAGACCGGTGCGGCAATTGTAACGGATGATGACCCTGAGGCGCTCTTCGAGAAGATGATGCAGCGCCACGAGCAGCGCATACAAAGCGGCCTCGCCTATCGGGGACCGGTCATCCATGACGAGGCGTTGTAGTGCGCCATTCGCAGTTTTTTTAACGTGCGTAACCTCTTCACACATCAGGTGAATGATGGTATACTCCAGCGTAGAGATATGATGTCATACTTGCACAGAGTTACGCAGCAGCCGAGGCACCGGCGATATTCTCTGGCATCGTGCGAACTTTCGAGAGACGTACAGCGTTAGAAGATACGGTGGCAGGCGCGAGGTCACCAGTTTCCCAACGGGGCTAACGCCGCCCCGCACCCTACAAGACGCAAATCACGCAGGAGGTGATGCAGTTGGGCAATAGACATGACTGCATAGTTGAGGTGAAGGAGACCAGGAAAATTGGGTGTGGTGTCGGCGGCTAAACAATAGCTGTCGGTGACCGCATCCTGCTGAGGCGAAAAAATCTCAGTCAGTCTCCTCAGCTCGGATATGCGGTCTTTCAAGCTACAGACCCCGCCACCAGACTGCCCTGTCTGTGATGGCGGGGTCATCGATTCTGCAGGTCCCCCGTCTGGTCGCGCGGAAATACACTTGCGCAAAATGCGCCTGGTCCGCCAGCACGGAAGCTCCGGAGGAGATCCGCGTGAGGCATGCCCTCATCGCCGCATTGCTCGTCGTCATCGGATGCCCCCTGTCACCCGCGCTCGCACAGGATCAGCCGGACATCGCCGACTTCGAGGACGCCATCGGCCGGGCGGAAGCGGAGTTGGCCCCGGGTGAGGCGCGTGACGTCAACCTGCCTCTTGCCAGGCTCAAGCTCAAGAAGGCTCGCCTTCTCAACGGCGGAGGCTGGTACGCCGGCGGCGACGCCTCCGACGAGATCGCAGAGGGTATGCGACTGCTCGAGATGGCCCGCGATGGCGAGACATACTCTCCCCCGAAGAGCCAACTGAGCGAACTGGCCTACATCGCCCGCAACGACGGAACCGCTCAGCCCTACTACGTGCATATCCCCGAGGCCTATGATCCGCAGCAAAAGTGGCCGCTTATCGTCTTCCTGCACGGCTACGTTCCGAACATCACCGTGGTGGACCCGTGGGTGCTTGGCGACGAGGTGTGCAACATTGCTGAGGAAAACGGGTGCATCCTTCTGATTCCCTACGGCCGGCGCAACACGGACTTCCAGGGAGTCGGCGAGGTTGATGTTTACCGGGCGATCGAGGAGATTCGGCGGCTTTACGAGATCGATGCATCGCGCATCTATCTATCAGGCGTCTCGATGGGAGGGATGGGCGCGTGGAACATGGCCCTTCGCAACCCCGGCTTCTTCGCGGCCACCACGCCGATCTCCGGACAGACGGATATGTTCCGCTGGTGGGGCTGGGATCCGCAGGAGATGACACCCTTCAAGCGCTTCCTCGTTGAGTGGGACAACCCCGAGGAGATGGCGCCGAACGCCCGCGGTCAACATTTCTTCGTGCAGCATGGGGAAGTTGACAATCTGATCCCGGCCATCGAATCGCGGTCGATGGTGGCGAAGCTCCAGGCGCTGGACATCCCGGTGAGATACCATGAATTCCCCGGCGAGGGGCATTACATCTACTGGGATACGCCCTGCTACGAGAACGCGTGGAGTTGGACGAAGGATTTCGCGCTTGAATCCTCCCCCGAGCGGATCACCTTCCGCTGCTTTTCGCTGCAGTACAACCGCGCGTACTGGCTCACGGTTGATCGGCTGAGCCGCTGGGGCACTCCTGCGATGGTGGATGCGAGGGTCGCCGATAACGGCCGCGAGCTTCGAATCGAGTGTGAGAGCGTGGCTGCGCTGACGATCGATCTCTCGAGCTGTCCGCTGGAGGCGGACGAGCAGTTCGCCGTGATTGTCAACGGCGAACCGCATGATCCGCAGATCGCCGACGGCACGATGACGATCGAGCTTGCGAAGACCGCAGATCGCGACTGGCCTCCGGCCAAGCGCCGCGGCCTGTGCGGGCCGGCCGAGGATGTATTCAACTCACCGTTCATCGTCGTGCAGGGGACCTCCGGAAGCGACGAGCAGAACCTCAGGCTCGCGGAGAAGGTCGGAACGTGGCTGGACGAGTGGGACCGCTTCGCGGACGGCGAGCCACGCGTATGTACAGACACCGAGCTTACCCCGGAGCAGGAAGAACGGATGAATCTCGTGCTCTTCGGGACGCCTGAGACGAACTCGGTGCTCGCGCGCATCGCCGATCGGCTGCCCGTTGAGATCGGGGATCATCAGTACACGCTGCTTGGCAGGACTTTCGAGGGCGAGCATCTCGGCCTGGTGCTCGCGTACCCCAACCCTGATCAGCCGGATCGCTACGTGCTGGTGTATTCCGGGCAACTCTACGGCCGAGAGTTGGACATCAATCACAAGCATGACATGCTGCCGGACTTCCTGATCTTCGA
>JBNJEK010000152.1:0-10583 GCA_051745855.1 Armatimonadota bacterium | reverse complement strand
CGGACGGCGGCACTTGTGCTCCCCGAGCACGAGCTTCGCGCCATCCGCCCACTGTCGCTGCATCACGGGATGGGGTATTACTCGCGCTTCTTCGACCGGGATGCGCCGTCCTCCACGTATGACTTCGATCTCTACCGCGCGATGCAGATCGCGTTCGGACACGCCGGATTCATCCACGACACGATCCTCCCCGGACATATCCCGGGCCCTGAGGCGGTCCGCGAGTACCACCTCATGCGCGAGTTGCAGGAGGCGTATGCAGATGCGGAGCTGCGCTCGATCGAGTACGCGGACGACCGCGCGCGCCCCGGGGCGTGGATCAGCGGCGATGAAGCTCTGACGCGGGGCATGGACCTCAATCAGGCGAGATTGCGGATCACGTATGAGAACGATCTGCAGATCGCGCTGAACTTCGACCGCGAGGATGACTGGACGGTGGACGTTGGCGGCGAGCGCTTCATCCTGCCGCCGAAGGGGTGGGCTGCCGTCTGCGAGGACCTCGACCTGCGCGCTGGGACCGTCAGGGTGGACAGTGGGATACGCGACTTCTGCGCCGCGCGTGGTTACGACTACGTCAACGAACGCTGGGACACCGATGCCGAACACGTCGTGGCGCGGGAGGATGGCCTGCCGGGGATCTCGGAGCGGGAAGTGGCGGGGATGCTCGTCTGCCTGCGCGAGGATGCGGAGCGGCTGGAGGTGCAGGCGCCGGATCGACTTGCGGGGGCGGAGCGGATCAACCTGACGGTCATCAACTCCGGGGACCTCAGCCGGGTTCCCGTGAGCATCGCGGGCATCGCCCGGACGAGCCCCTGCGTCGCGATCAACTACCAGGGCGATCGCGCGGGCGGTGTGCGCAATGAGGTGCGGTGGGAGAGCCCGGAGCCGGGCGCGTGGCGGCTAAGCCTCGCGTACACGTACACCGATCCGGGACACCTGGACGTCGTCGACGGACTTGGGCTTGAGGACGAGTTCGACGGCCCGCCGCTGGTAATCGGCGAGGAGGCCGATGGCGAGGTCGTGGCCTTTGCGGGCCGGAGGGCGAACTTCGTTGAAGTTGAGGCCGAGCTTCGCTATCCGGAGCGGGCGAGCACTGAAAGGCCGATCGCATTTCGTCTGCATCGCCTGCGTTTCGGTGAGGAGATCGACGACGACTTCGCTGCGGACGTGCGGCTGATACTGCGCAACGAGGTGACGGAGGAGACGGTGGAACTTGCCTTCCCCGAGACCAGCGTGATAGAGCGAACTGAGATGGACAGCTTCACCGGCGAAGTCGAGTTCCCCGCGAACTCCATCACGACGTTTGAGATCGGGTAGCAATCGGGAGGTCGCATCAGCATGCCCGCGGACAGACCGAACATCCTCTTCATCCTCGCGGACGACCAGTCGCATGTGCATACTGGCTACGCTGGAGACCCCGTCGTGCGCACGCCTGCCTTCGACCGCGTGGCCGAGGAGGGCGTCATCTTCACGAACGCGTACATCTCCTCGCCATCGTGTACACCCTCCCGCGCGTCGATCCTCACGGGCCGCAATCACTGGGAGCTTGAGGATGCCGGGAATCTCTGGGGGACCTGGCCGGGTTGGCGGGTATACCCGGGGGCGCTCGGGGACGCGGGGTATCACGTCGGGCATTGTTACAAGGGGTGGGGACCGTCGGACCCTCGCTTCCGGCATGAGAACAACCCGGCGGGGCCGCGCTACGATGACTTTGCGAGTTTCATGTCCGGCGGCGGGGACGATCCCTTCTGCTTCTGGCTGGGCAGCACGCGCCCGCACCGGCCCTACGTCGAGGGCTCCGGCGTGCAGGCCGGGATGAAGCTCGACGATGTTGAGGTACCGCCGTTCCTTCCGGACTGCGAGCCCGTGCGCGCGGACATCGCGGACTACCTGCTGCAATGCGAGGCGTTCGACGCGCAGGTCGCGGACGCGCTTCGCGTCCTTGAGGAGACTGGTGAGTACGAGAACACGCTGATCGTAGTGACCAGCGACAACGGCATGCCCTTCCCGCGCGCGAAGGCGAACCTTTACGACTTCGGCACCCGAATGCCGATGGTGGTCTCGTGGCCGGGGGAGATCGAGGGCGGTCGGACGGTGACCGACTTCGTGAGCTTCGCGGACTTCGCGCCGACGTTCATGGAGGCGGCGGGGCTTGAGCCGCTGGCGGAGATGTCCGGCAGCAGCTTCCTCGATGTGCTCACCAGCGGGCGCTCGGGGCGCGTGGATGCAGGTCGCGACCGGGCACACTGCGGGCGCGAGCGGCATACGACCGGCCGGCAGGGCGACGTGGGCTATCCGATGCGCTGCCTGCGGACCGATGACTTCCTTTACATCCTCAACTACGAGCCCGATCGGTGGCCCGCGGGCGATCCGCCGAATCACCGGCAGGACGTGGATCAGAGCCTCACGAAGAGTTTCATGATCGCAAACGCGGACCTGCCGGAGGTCGCACCGCTTTACGAGCTTGCGTTCGGGATGCGTCCTGCCGAGGAGCTTTACGACCTGCGTTGCGATCCCGATCAGATGGTGAACGTGGCGCACATTCCTGAGTATGACCGGATACGCCGGCGACTGCAGAGCGAGTTGCTGGAGTATCTGTCGGCGACGGGCGACCCGCGGCTGGAGGAGGACGGCTTCGACTTCGATCGGGCGGAGTGTTACTGGAGCGGCCGCTGGTTCCCGCGGCAGTCGCCGAATGTGTTCACGAGGCGGCCGCGGCCTTGAGCGTGCAGTGAAAGCGGGGCGTGCCCAGGCCCAGTCGGGCACGCCCCATCTCTCCAAGCGGTGGAGGCCGCCCGTGGTGACGAACCCCGCGGTTCCCCACCGGTGCGATTGCGCGGCGTGGTCAGCATGGCTCCCGCCAAACGTCCCGAGGTGACCACTATCTCCTCGCGTGACGCGCGCGAAACTCCTCGAACTGACCTGCCCGCGATTGTACATCATGCAGGTCCACCGGACCTGACGGGCGAACTCCCCCTCTGTCCACGCACTCCCACGCCCTCGCTCTGAGGAGGTGTCGCGGCAGAGTCACGCGCCGCTCACACGATGAAGACAGCCTCTTACCTGCTTGGTGGCATCCTTGGACTGGCCGGGATCGTGTCTCTGCTGGCCGCCACCCAGGGGCACACTCTCCCGCGCATCATCACCGGCATCGTACTGCTGGGCGCGGCCGCGTTCATGATCTACCTCGCTCGCTCGAAGGGCCCCGAGATGAAGGTCACGCACAAGGTGGATTTCACCGGTGACACTGAGCTTCAACACCTGCGCTGCAAGTCCTGTGGCGCCCAACTGAGTGCCGACGCGGTGGAGATGCACGAGGGTGCGATCTATGTGAAATGCCCCTACTGCGGCACCTCTTACCAGCTTGAGGAGAAGCCCAAGTGGTAGCGGAGGATGACGGACTCTTCGCCCGCATACGCGCCGATCTTCGGGATGATCTCGGCAACCTCGGGGCGCGACTGAGCGGCCTCGCGCCTCGGCGAGGCGGGGTGTCTCTGTGGCACCGGTGCTTCGACACTCCGGATGGGCGAGTTCGCCTGCACCTGCGCATCCACGAGGATGGGACCGGCCTGCTGATCGTCAACGGGACCGATGCGCTGCACCTCTCGCCGCTGCAGGCGGAGTGTGCACGGCTGGTCTTCGATGCTACCGGGGATGTAAAGGCCCACGCGCTCACGCACCTGCGCGCGCGGTTCGGCGGAGTGCGGGATTTCGCGCTCGAGGCGGAGTACGATCGCATACGCACGGCCATCCTGAAGCTCAGTCGCCCCTCGGAGCGCTGTCGTGTATGCGAGGCGGGGATCCCGCAGCCCGAGCCGCTGTCGATCCGCGCGCAGGCGCCGCTGAAGGCCGACCTCGCGCTCAGCTACGCGTGCAACAACGATTGCGCGCATTGTTACAACGAGCCCGAGCGGCGGGGGCTGCCTTCGCTGCGGACCGAGGAATGGCGCGAGGTGCTCGACCGCCTGTGGGAGATCGGCGTCCCCTACGTCATCTTCACCGGTGGAGAGGCAACGCTGCGCGAGGACCTTCCGGAGCTTGTCAACCACGCCGAAGACCTCGGCATGATCTGCGGGCTGAACTCCAACGGGCGGCGGCTGAGCGATCCCGAGACTGTCGAAGCGCTGCTCGACGCGGGCCTCGATCACGTGCAGATCACTCTGGCGTCGCATCGCGCGGAAGTGCACAACGCGATCGTGCGCGCGAATGCCTTCGACGAGACCGTCGCGGGGATTCGCAACTGCGTGGAGCGCGGCTTGCATACGATCACAAACACGACGCTCATCGAAGAGAACGCGGGCGAGGCGCTGCAGATAGTGGACTTTCTTGATGATCTCGGGCTGCGGACGTTCGCGATGAACGGGATGATCCACTCCGGCTGCGGGGCGGCAAACCCCTCCGCTCTGCCGATGCCGCGGCTGAGAGACGTGCTGGCGGCGGTCCGCGACCGGGCGGCTGAACGCGAGATGCGCTTCCTGTGGTACACCGTCACGCGCCACTGCGAACTCTCGCCGGTGGCGATGGACGTGGGGTTACGCTTCTGCAACGCGGCCGAGTACTCAGTTTGCATCGAGCCGAACGGCGATGTGCTGCCGTGTCAGTCGTATTACGAGCCCGCGGGCAATATCCTGCGCGACCGGTGGTCGCGGGTGTGGGAGTCCGATCTCTTCACGCGCATCCGCTTCCGACGTGAGCACCCCGACGAGGCGGGACTGTCGGAGGAATGTCGCACGTGCGATGACCTGCGGCTTTGCGGCGGGGGCTGCCCGCTGGAACGGCAGCACACGGCGGCTCAAGACGGCTAACGACGGCTAACGACGGCTAACGGCAAACAACCACGACGTTGCCCGAAGCGTGCGATGAGGTGATGAGCCGGTGTCAGCAAACGAAGTGACGATCCGACCCTATGAAATGATGGTGGGGGAGTGGCCGACGCGGTTCCATCTGCGTGTCGATCCGGACGGCAGCGGCCTGCTGCTGGCGAACGCCGCGGAGGCCGCGTGGCTCTCGCCGGTCGGCGTGAGGATGACCTCGGGGGTGCTGGAGGGCCGCACCGACCAGGAGATCGTCGAGGAGGTCGCCGACACATTCAGAGGCGCGCCGAAGAGTCAGATTCACGCTGACCTGGCCGGGGTCCACGCCATGATCGAGGAACTCGCCGAGCCGGGCGACAACTATCCGGTGATGAACCTCACTGATTCGGAGATCTCCCACTGGGAGCGGCAGCTTGCCGCGCCGCTCCGGGCGGATGTCGATCAGTGTGAGCCGGAGCGTTTCCGGGAGATAGCCCGCGCACTCTGGCGGGCAGGTGTGCCGCATGTCTGCATCCAGGCGGAGCGGAGTGGGACGGAAGCGGAGCTTATGCTGCTGACTGAGGCCGCGGAGGACATCGGGATGATCTGCGGCATCCGCGCGGCGGCAAGCTGGCTCTCACCGGCGATCATCGAAGCCTGCGCGATGGCGGGACTGGATCACCTCGATCTGCTTTTCGTCTGCCATGAGAGTGCGAGGCACGATGAGATCTGCGGCGCGAGCGACTACGATGCCTTTGTCATGGCCGTGGAGCAGTGCCGTGAGCTTGAGCTTGCCCCGGTCGCGCAGTGGCCGCTGATGGACAGTAACCTCGCCGACCTGGACGAGATGGCTGAGGCATTGCGGGAGGCCGGCGTCACGAACGTCGTCGGCTTCGCCATCGCCTGCCCGGACGATGATTCGGCCGCTGATGAGGCCGGCGCGCTGCCCGCCCGAGCGCTGCCGCAGGTCGCGACGACCTTCTTCGAGCTTGCGGAGAACACCGATGGCCGCTACCTCTGGGCGCCACCGAAGCGTTTCGACCACGCGTTGAGCCTGCGCGAGCAGGTGCTGGCAGGGCCCCGCACATCGGAGGACATAACCGTCCGGGTCAGCGGCGACGGCGCCGTCTGGCCCGCGCGGGGCATCGAGAGCGCGGGCAACCTCCTGGAGGCCCCGTGGAGGGAGATCTGGCGGCATCCGGTCTTCGAGCGCTACCGGGAGCGTCTGAAGGCGCCAACGAAGTGCCCGGACTGCCCGGACCTGCCGATCTGCAACGCGGACTGTCCGAAAGATCCTGCCGGCTGGAGCGATGACCGCAAGGGTGGTGACGCGCAGTGAGGCTCGCGCGATGGACAGTGTTGGCGCTGCTCCTGACGATGGTGTGTGGCCAGGCATGGGCGCAGGCGTGGTCGTTCGAGGTGCCGCGGATGCGGCTGGATGTCATCCCGAACCCCGACGCGTCGGCCACACTCCGCTATGAAGTCGAATTCCACTGCAACCCCGGCGCGCACCCGATCGACGTGGTGGACATGGGCCTGCCGCACAGGGACTACGACATCTCGAACATGAGCGCGTCGATCAACGGGACGCCGCTGACGGGGATTCGGCCGTCCACCGAGATCAGCGTCGGCGTCGAGGTGGATGTGCAGCCGGCGATCCAGCCCGGACAGAGCGGCGTATTCCGCTTTGAGGCGACTATGCCCGACATGGTCTACCAGGACACCACGGACTCTGAGCTTGCGAGTCTGCGGATCACTCCCACGTGGTGGGGAGCGCAGTACGTCACGGGCAGCACGCTGCTGGGTATCGTGGTGTACCTCCCGGACACGGTGGATCTTGAGCGCGTCGTCTACCAGCTCAACGAGCCCTTCGACCGCAAGCTGCAGCTTGAGGGACATAAGGCGGTCGCGTGGGTCTTTGAGAACACGCGCATGGACCACCAGCATCTCGTGGGGCTCTCCTTCCCGAAGGACTGGATGGACCGCGTCATCAAGCAGACCGCGTGGGATCTCGCGTGGAAGTGGTGGGTTGAGAGCCCTGGCACGCGCACCTTCGTGGGCCTGCTGATGCTCGTCGCGTTCAGCATCTGGTACTTCCGTCTCACCGGCGGCACGGGGACCTGTCTCTTCATCCCGCTGGTTGTCGTCCTGCCGATCATGTGGGCGGCGAGTCCGGGGCTGCAACTGGTGGGCATCCCGGTGCTGATCCTCCTGTTCATCTTCGGAGAGCGGCTGCTGGCGTCGAGTAAGCGGTCGTATCTGCCGCCGATCGAGTCCGTGCCCGGTGGGGAGATCAAGCGCGGGTTGACCGCGCCTGAGGCCGCGGTGCTGCTCGAGCGGCCGCTCGGTGACGTGCTGACGCTGGTGATCTTCGGCCTGATGCGCAAGCGCCTCGTGGAGATGACAAATGAAGACCCGCTCACCGTCGAGGTCCCCGAGCAGTACCAGGCGACTCGCGGGGAGCGGCGCAAGATCGCCGCGAAGAACGGCACAGTGATCCGCGGCTACGAGCAGCCCTTCCTCGACGCGTTGATGGAAAATCCCGGCACACCGGTGCCCGATCTTGACCTGAGCAAGCAGGTGAAGGCGCTCGTGGAGAATGTGGTCGAGCGGATGAAAGGGTTCGACCTCGACCGCACGAAGGAGTACTACGAGTCGATCGTGTACAAGGCGTGGAAGGAGGCGCGAACGATCGGCGAGGTGGAGAAGCGCGATGAGTACGTGGACAACAACATCGGCTGGCTGATGCTCGACACCGGCTATCCGCGCCACTTTCACACGTGGCATCGGACGGGTTACCACTATTCTCCGCGCTGGGCCGGTCCGACGGTCTCCGCGCCATCGTCGGGTGGGCCCGCAGTGGGCGGGCGCACTTCGGCGGGTGACGTGGCTGCGTCATTCGCTGGCTGGTCTGAGAACGTTGCCGGGCGGATGGCCGCCACGATGGACCCGGTCTCGGTCGGCCTCAAGGACGGTGGCGTGATGAACCTGGCCGGCGTGGACAAAGTCGGGATGGACTTCCTCGAGTCGATGGCCGAGTCCAGCGGAAGCAGCGGCGGTGGTGGGAGTGGTTGTGCGTGTGCCTGCGCAGGCTGCGCCTGTGCGTGCGCATGTGCCGGAGGTGGGCGCTGATCAGCAATTTCGATCGCCCCGCCCCCGAGATGTCACGCAGGCTCGCGGAGTGGTTGCAGGGGCCGCGGTCGAGGGCCCTGCGCCGCGCCGGGATCGGCCGGCGCGAGTGCGTACTGGAGGTGGGAAGCGGTCACGGCTTCGTGACTGAGGAGCTTGCGCGCCGGGCTGCCGGCGAGGTGGTGGCGGTGGATGCACAGTTCGGAGCGCTTGGCGTGGAGCCGGAACGACCGACGGGCGAGACGCCCGTCGCACGTGTGACGGCTGACGGCCGCGCTCTTCCCTTCGATGACGCCAGCTTCGATCTCGTCTTCTTTCAGAACACGTTGATGTGGATCGACCCGCTGGAAGATGCAGTGCATGAGGCCGCGCGGGTTCTTGCGCCAGGGGGTGAGCTGGTCGCGCTGGAGCCCGACTACGGCGGCATGATCGAGGAGCCGGATTTGGGGCTGCGCGTGATCTGGCTGGATGCACTGGAGCGCGCAGGGGCCGACTCTCTGACCGGGCGCAAGCTGCCACGGCTGGTCGAGGAGGCGGGTCTCGACCCGTGGGTGGAGTTTGCGCACATCCCGCGGCCCGCCGAGGCCGAGGCACTCGACTTCCTCGCCGAACTGCCGCTGACGGCGCTTCAACGCGAGCGAGTGGAGAGCGCGCGAGAGGTCATCACAGCGGCCGCTGGGGAGTGGACGATCTTCCTGCATGTTCCGTGGGTGATGGTTATCGGCAGTCGTTGAATCGCCACGAATAACCACTTTCTCTCTGTTTTGGCCGTCATTCTCCCCGGCTATCTGGCAGATATCCAGAGAATATGATTTTTTTCTTCGGAGAAGAAGGCGGTGCTGTCGCGTTCCGAGAATACTTTCTTAAGCTCATATTCCGCTCGTGGAGGTGAGACGGATGAAACGCGGCTTCACTCTGATTGAGTTGCTCGTAGTGATCGCGATCATCGCGATCCTGGCAGCCATCCTGTTCCCGGTCTTCGCAAGGGCGCGGGAGAAAGCGCGGCAGAGTTCCTGTCTCAGCAACATGAAGCAACTCGGGCTTTCGGTGCTGATGTACGCCCAGGACTACGACGAACGTCTCCCACTGCAGTATCACAACGCGGGCAGCGAGCCTGGAGAGACGCTCCTTGAACCCGGTGGCCGTTCGGTCTGGTACGTCTACATCGAGCCGTATCTCAAGAACGAGAAAGTGTTGGAGTGCCCCAGCCAGGTGCGTAATTACTTCTATGTCGCCGGCAGCGGCGGTAACGTCTATTGCTACGACCCGGTGGTCGGCTACGGGTGGAACTACAACTTCGTCTACATCCAGCCTGTGAAGCTGGCGAGGATCGAGGAACCGGCCAGCATCGTCATGCTGTGCGAACAGGGCGGGCGCCTCCCCTACGGACGCTGGTTCAATGAATCGGATTCGGGCAGCAAGAACTTCGTCTGGAGGTACGATCGCCATAACGGCGGCGCCAACTACACATTCTGCGATGGCCACGCGAAGTGGGTCAGCGGTGAGCGTGTGCCGCATGGCGCTTACGACCCGCCTTACGCCAGCAAGGACTTCCGCTTTGATCCCGACTGGGATTAGGCAGCGCGGTCGTCTGATGGATGGAGTTGATCCGGCAGGAGGCCTGGACGGCCTCCTGCCCCCTTCAGGAAGGTGCAATGGATTGGCGGAGAGAAACGTTCCGGTGTAACAGATCCGACATGGAGGTGCTGAGATGCGACGCGGATTCACGCTCATCGAGTTGTTGGTCGTGATAGCGATCATCGCGATCCTTGCGGCGATCCTGTTCCCCGTGTTCGCGCGTGCGCGGGAGAAAGCGCGCCAGAGTTCATGTCTGAGTAACATGAAGCAGATAGCGCTGGGCGTGCTCATGTATGTTCAGGACTACGACGAACGCTTCCCGGTGCGAAGCCACAGGAGCCATACATCTGATCCGGAAGACCTTCTCGAGCCGGAAGGCAACTGCTTGTGGTTCGTGAGAGTTGAGCCCTATCTCAAGAACGAGCAGATCCTCCAGTGTCCCAGCGGTCGCTACGACTACATCAGGGGCGAGCCGGACAGCGGCGGTTCGGTTCCGCTCTACTACGATGTTGACTACGGCTGGAACTACCTGTTCCACTGGCGGGGGCCGGTTCTGAAGCTTGCGGTCGTGGAGGAGCCTGCCAGCACCATCCTCCTCGTTGAGCAGGAAGGCACGCTTCCGTACGGGCGCTGGTGGAACGAATCGAGGGCCGGGAGCAAGAACTTCCTCTGGCGCTACGCGCAGCACAACGGTGGATCAAACTACGCGTTCGCTGACGGGCACTGCAAGTGGGTCAGCGGCGAGATGGTGCCGCATGGCCAATATGACCCTCCCTATGCAAAGCGCGACTTCCGCATGGACCCGGTCTGGCCGTAAGCCGCGCGGCCGTTTGATGGAGAGAACCGACCTGGCAGGAGGCCTTCACGGTCTCCTGCCCTTTTCAAGGAGGTCGCATGTGGCATCGGAAAGAAATGTTCCTATGTGACAGCCTGAGACATTTCAATGGAGGTGCAGTGATGCGTCGAGGTTTTACGCTCATCGAATTGTTGGTCGTGATAGCGATCATCGCGATTCTTGCGGCGATCCTCTTTCCGGTGTTTGCACGCGCGCGAGAGAAGGCCCGGCAGACGAGCTGTCTGAGC
>JBNJEK010000151.1:0-10823 GCA_051745855.1 Armatimonadota bacterium | reverse complement strand
CTCACTCATGCTGGCTTACGCGCGCGTCGGTCTCGGCCAGTTCCTCCCGGGCCTGCATCTCGCGGCGGGCCTCGGCGATGTACTCGGCGAGGATGTCCTGCACTTCCTGCGGCTGGACATTCGCGTGCACGTCGTCGTCGATCATCATCACCGGCGCCTGGCCGCATGCCCCGAGGCAGCGCGCCGAGTCGCTGACGGTGAAGACAAGATCGCCGGTGGTCTCTCCGGGCTCAACGTCAAGCTGGCGGCAGACCTCGTCGAGGACCGCCTGGGCGCCGCGCACGAAGCACGCGGTCCCGAGGCAGACACTGATGGTGTACGCGCCCTTGGGCTCGAGCGAGAAGTACGAGTAAAAGCTGGCGACGCCGCAGACGTAGGACGTCGGGACGCCGAGCGACTGGGCCACGTGATTGACGGCCTTCGGCGGGATGAAGCCGAAGCGGTTCTGCACATGGTGCAGCACGGGGATAAGCGCCGTCTGCACGGCTTCGGGATTCTCCTCGCGCTCCCGCTCGATCAACTCGTCGAGTCCCTGCCACCACTCGGGCGTGTCGAGCACCTCGCGCTGATACAGCATTACACCTGAGCCTCCTGCGGCCGGATCCCGAGCGGCACCCTCGGGTAGTAATACGTGTGCAGCAATTCGTGCGCCCGGTGGCTGTTGGGCGCCTCGAGGTATTCCTCGTAGATCGCCTGGATGTCCGGGTTGTGATGCGAGCAGCGCAACTCGCGCGCGCCGTCGAGGTCGTAGAGCGCCTTTGCGCGGAGCTTGAGCGTCTCCTCGTCGAGCGGCATCTCGCCCTCGCCGGGGAAGGGCTGGCCGCCGCCGCCGATGCAGCCGCCGGGGCAGGCCATCACCTCGATGATGTCCACGGCGTCCTCGCCCTGCTCGACGCGGTCGAGGATGCGGTTGGCCGCGCCCAGCCCGTAGGCCAGCGCGATCCGCACTTTGGCGTCGCCGAAGGGGATCTCGGCGAAGCGCAGCCCGTCGAGGCCGCGCACCTGCTCGAACTCGACGGCGTCGGCGGGGAGGTCCTCGTCGAAGACCATCCAGTACGCGGTGCGAAGGGCGGCCTCGGTGACCCCGCCGGTGGCGCCGAAGATCGCGGCGGCGCCGGTCGACGCGCCCAGCGGCGAGTCGGGCTCCTCCTCGGGAAGGGACGAAAAGTCGATGCCCATGTGCTTCATGACCCAGGCGAACTCGCGCGTGGTGAGCACGCAGTCAACCGCGGACATACCGTCGGCGCCGAGTTCCTCGCGCTCGGCCTCGAACTTCTTGGCGGTGCAGGGCATGATCGCGACCGAGTAGATCTTCGCGGGATCGATGTCCATCTTCTCCGCCCAGTAGCTCTTGACGACTGAGCCGTGCATCGACATCGGCGACTTCGCGGTGGAAAGATGCGGGAGCAGGTCCGGGTGGAAGTGCTCCGCGTACTTGATCCAGCCGGGGCAGCACGAGGTGATGATCGGGAGCGTGCCGTCGTTTGTGAAACGCTCCACGAACTCTGCCGCCTCCTCCATGATCGTCAGGTCGGCGGCGAACTGGGTGTCGAAGACCACGTCCACGCCGAGGCGGCGCTGGGCGGCGAACATCTTGCCCTCCCACGCCACGCCCGGCTCGAATCCGAACTCCTCGCCGACTGCCGCGCGGACCGCCGGCGCGGTCTGCATGACCACCGTCATCTCCGGGTCCTCGAGAGCCTCGAGGAACTCGCGGGTCGAGTCGCGCTCGACGAAGGCGGCGGTGGGGCAGACCATCGCGCACTGTCCGCAGCCGATGCAGACGGTCTCGGAGAAGGCCGCATCGTGCGCGGGCATGACCACCGTGGAGAAGCCGCGGTTGACCTGGCTGAGGCAGGCGGCCTCCTGGATCTCCCCACAGACTCGCACGCAGCGCCCGCAGAGGATGCATTTCTCCGGGTCGCGGATCAGCGCGGGGCTGGAGATGTCCTTCTCATAGCGCTTGCGCTCGCCCTTGAAAAGCTGCTCGCGGATGCCCATGTCGCGGGAGAGCCGCTGCAGTTCGCAGTTGCCGCCGCGCTCGCAGGTGTTGCAGTCGTCGGGATGGTTGTCTATCAGAAGTTCGACGATGTCCCTGCGGAGGCGGAGGATCTCGGGGGTGTTGGTGCGCACCGACATCCCGTCCTCGGCAGGGAAGCAGCACGAGGCCGCGAGCTTGTCGCTCCCCTCGACCTCCACCACACAGACGCGGCACGCGCCCTGGATGGACAGCTTCGGGTGGTAGCAGAGCCTGGGGATGTGAATACTGGCGGCGTCGGCGGCCTCCATGATGGTGGAGCCCTCGGGGACCGTCACGTCGAATCCGTTGATCGTCAGCGTGATATCTGCCATGATCGCCCTCACTCGGCGGGGCTTGTGACATATTTCACATGAGATGTCATTATAACGGCCCTCACGAGAATTGCAAGGGCCGGCACGGTTTTTCTCAGATTTCCTCGAAAAGGCCGGAGGGAACTGCTGACGCATGCACACCGCGAATTCAAAGAGATCCGCTTGTGCCTCAGTTCGCAAAGTCCAGCGACGCCAATCGCCTTCGTTTCGACGATCCTCCCGGCACTTTGTGTCGCGCTTCACAATATATGACGTGCGCGAACGTGCCGCGGTTCAGGATTCGAGGGTGGCTTCGGAGGTTTCTTCAGGCGAAAGACGGCGTTTGCGGGGAAGCGAGGCGGCAACGGCACAACGACAAACGGCGCACGGGCGAGACGCCCGTGCCACGTGACGGCGACGACAACGTCCGGCCACACCGAACCGCGGGCAACCGGTAACTCTTACAACGCGTGCGCCGCCCCGGTGGCCTCGTCGATGACGAAGTACGACCCTCCGCGGGCGATGTCCATGGTGATGCTCCCGTGGCCGGGTACCTCCACCTGCACGTGCTGCTCATCACCGAGGGGGGCGTGGGCGTAGACCAGCCAGCGGCGATTCGGCTCCTCGCCGGTCTGGATCGCCAGCGCCCAGACTCTGAACTCAAGGTTCAGGATCTGCGCGGGGGCGACGTCATGCGGCCGCCACGGGTCAAGGCTCGTGTTCAGCGCGAACCAGCGGTCTTTGTCCTCCACGAGTTCGGGGATATGCGCCTGGTAGGGGTGCTCCTGCGTCATGTTGGCGATAAGCTCACCCTCGCGCCAGAATTCAGCCAGCGTCTCGCTGTCATGGACGGCGTCCACCGCCTGCACGACCTGCTCGTACCACTCCCAGTCCTCCTCGCGCTTGATATGCCAGCCGACGAAGTGGCGCACCACGCGCGGGCGCGTCAGCCACATGCCGAAGGCCACGAAGGCGCGGTAGCGCTCCGGTGGCATCTCCTGTCCGGCCTCGATCATCTTCGCCTTCCACTTCGGGTCCATCCACGTGGACATCTCCCAGAAGAAGTCGGGGTTCACCTCGCGGTAGCGGTCGAGTTGCACCACCACGTTCATGAACGAGACCTGCGGGCAGTAGCCCTTCCAGCCGTCGGAGTTGCCCTGCCAGTCATTGACGTAGTACGAGCCCGAGCAGCCGTCCCAGATGTCCGGAGTGATCGACAGGCGCTCGGGTGTGACGAGCGAGTAGTTCCGCCACTGCCCCCAGCGGCCCATGTGCGGCTCGACCTCACCGTAGCCGACGAGTATCGCCTTATCCTGCCACTGGTCGAGGCCCTCGCGCATGGCCTCAAAGAACGCGGAGTAGCGCTCGATGTATCCGTCGCCGACCACCCGTCGCTTGAACTCATCGCTGCGGCCCTCGCCGTAAAGCTCCATGTAGCGCGCGCTCTGCTCGGCCTGGTGCCAGCGCAGGTGGCCGGCCTCGTTGTTCGACAGCAGGATCACCCAGGGCGGATCGGGGTAGAGCCGCTGCAGGTGACGAAGGGCGGGGCTGTCGGTCCACGCGCGGCCGAGTTCGCGCCAGTGCTCGACCGGACCGAAGGGTGAGACGCGCTTTTGCACCTCGCCATCGACGGTAACCACGTTCGGGTTCTGTTCGGCGGGCAGGCTCAGGTAGCTCTCGTCGCGGTAGAGGTAGCTCTCCCACTGGGTCGAGCCGAGGGAGATCGGCAGGCCGGCCTCCGCCGCCCGTTGCATCGGCTCGTTGAAGTACACCTCGAGGCCGGCTCGCGCGAAGTCATCCCCCGGCACCTCGGCGCCGGGCCCCGGGAGGGCGAAGCACGGGAGCATCGCGTGGCCGTCGTCGATCATGTCCATCTGCCAGCCGGGGAAGTACTGATCGTCGGCGGTGTGTGTGCCTGTCTGCCAGCTTGCCGCGAGCGGCAGCGGGTGTTCGGCCGCCGCGAGGACGCCGGTGGCCAGCAGCAGGGGCAGGGCGATGCACGCGATGCGGTGGATGAGCATGGCGGGCCTCCCGGTGTGTCGGGCAGCGTATTGACCTCGCGCCGAGGTTACATTTGTCGGGAGGCGGTCGGTTTCCTTCCTTCGGCGGCGAAACCACGCTGGGGAGTCGGGTACACGAAAAGGCGCGGGTCGCTGTGGGGGAGGCGGCCCGCGCCGGGAGGTGTGCGTCGGGGGATATCCTCAGCCGACGTGTTTGTCGAGCATTCGCTTCAAGTCGGCCTTGCTCTGGAGGCCGACGACATCATCGACGACCTCGCCGTCCTTGATGACGAAGAGTGCGGGGATGCCGCGCACGTCATACTCGCGAGCGAGGTCCCCGTTCTCATCAACATCCACCTGCACAATTCTCGCCACCCCGTCGTACTCCTCGGCGAGTTCCTCAAGAGTCGGGTGCAGCGCCCGGCATGGGGGGCACCAGTCGGCGGTGAAGTCAAGCAGCACCGGAACGTCGGACTGCAGCACGTCGGTCTGGAAGGAGGCCTGATCCGACTTGATGATCACGCCGCCATCTGTTCCCTTCGGGGACCTTTCGTCGCCATCCTCGTCGAACTTCGACGGCCGGTCGTCAGGCTGTCCGGCGTCGCGCTCGGTGGTCTTCTGAGTCGGCTCGGTCTTCTCGTCCTCGACTTCGCAGCCGGTTGAGGCGAAGGCCAGAAGGCCCGCGACGGCGATGATCGCGACAACCGACAACCATCCGCGGTTCATAATGCGCATGCTGATTATCCTTTCGTGCGACCGCCCGGCGGGCGCGGCGGACGGCGGTGTTTGCGGATCGACACGTCCTCGCGGCATCTCAGAGGCCGCAGGTGCCTCCAGGGCAGCAGGTGGGACAGTCGGGAGTGGGCTTCGCGGCCGTGCCGACGGCGAAGGTGGACAGCATCCGCTCGGTCTCCTCGCCGCCACAGGCCGGGCAGGCCTTCGCTTCGTCCTTCTTCTCGGCGCCAACCAGCATCTCGAACTGCTCGCCACACGTCTTACATTCGTATTCGTAGAGCGGCATGAGTGTCCTCCTAAGGATGTTCAATCTCAAAGATCTGCGCGGCGACTTCAAGCAGCTCGCCAAGGCGCGGATCGGCGGGCCGGTAGGAGACGCGGGTGCCGTCACGCTCGGAGACGACCACACCCCTGTCCCGAAGGATGCCGAGATGCTGCGATATGTTCGGCTGGCTGCGGTCGAGTTCGTCCTGCAGGTCACCCACGCACATGCTGCCGTCGATGATGCGCCTGAGGATGCCGAGGCGCGTGGGGTTGGCGAGAGCTTTGAAAACGCGCGCCATCTCCTCGCAGCACTCGAGGTCATCGCGCGGCGGCTGATTGCGGCTTTCGGCGGTCTCGGCTGCGGCCATCGCTGTCTCCCGTGGACGAATCCATTCGTATATTCGTATATAGTATATATAACGCGGCCGGGGGAGTCAAGGGGTGGGGCAGAAGACAGGAGAGTTATTCGGTGGTTGCGGGTCCGCCGTATGCCGTAGCCGTCCGGAGGTTGGACCTGCCCGGGCCCGGCGTCGCTGGTCGTCCGTGCGTACGACAACGGCACAGGCCGGGGCGGGGCCCGGCCTCTCCGACGACAAAGGCAGGCGCCCATGCCTCGGAAACAGGAAGACCGGAGCGGCGAGCGCCGCTCCGGTCTGGTCCTCGTGAGCCCGGTTGTGTCTCAGCCAACCGGCTCGAACATGTCCTTGCCGACGCCGCAGTCCGGGCAGACCCAGTCATCGGGCAGGTCGTCGAAGGCCGTTCCCGGTTCGACGTCCTGTGTTTGGTCGCCCTTCTCGGGGTCGTAGATGTAGCCGCAGGCGATGCACTCGTACTTCTGCATGATCGTTCCTCCTGTAACGCCCCGGTCGGGGCGGATTTCCGTCGCATTCAGGGATTGCAGCTTGCGCCGGCCTCCGCGGCGTAGTCGGCGAGTATCTCGCCGGCCTCGCGGCACTCGGCCAGCACGTCGGCGTCGGGCCTCCACTGCGCGGTGAGCGGCTCGCGCAGGATATCGAACTTCATCTCCTCGATGTACTCGTTGACCGCGTTCGGGCCGCTCGGAGCCCAGCCGTAGGAGCCGAATGCGAGGCCCGCCTTGCCCTTCGGCGCGAGGCCCTTGAGGTAGGTCAGCACGCCCGCGATCTCGGGCATCAGCGTCATGTTGAGCGTGGGCGAGCCGACGGCGATCGCCGCGGCGTCGAGCACCTCGGTGGCGATCTGTGTCCGGTGCGTGTGGGCGATGTCGAAGAGCTTCACTTCGACGCCCTCGCGCGTGGCGCCCTTCACGATCTCATGCGCCATGCAGTCGGTTGAGTGCCACATGCTCTCGTAGATCACGAGCACCTTCGGCTTCGCTTTGCACTCCACCCAGCCGGAGTAGGCGTCGAGGATCGCCGGGATGTGCTTGCGCCAGATGACGCCGTGCGCCGGCGCGATGGTGCCGATCTCGAGGTCGCCGAGCGCGTCCATGGCCTTCGAGATCGGGCGGCCGTAGAGCATCACGATGTTGGCGTAGTAGGTCTTCGCCTCCTCCATGATCACGGACAGATCGACCTCATCGTCGAAGCGGCCGGATGAGGCGAGGTGCTGACCGAAGGCGTCGTTGGAGAAAAGGATCTTCTCCTCCGGGCAGTAGGTGACCATCGACTCGGGCCAGTGGACCATCGGCGTCTGGACGAAAGTGAGTGAGCGATCGCCGAGGTCGAGGCTGTCGCCGGACGAGACCACCCTGGCGTCCCAGTCCGAGGTGTCGTGATAGTGCTCGAGTGTGGCGACCGCCTTCTCGTTGGTGACGAGCGTGGCCCCGGTGGCTTCCAGCACTTCCGCGAGCGCGCCTGCGTGATCGGGTTCGGCGTGATTGGCGATCACGTAGTCCACCGCGTCCAGTCCGCTGACTTCATCCACGTTCGCCAGCAGCGAGTTCGTGAAGTCCTTCTTCACGGTGTCGATGAGCGCGGTCTTCTCGCCGCCCTCGACGAGATAGGCGTTGTACGTGGATCCTCGCCGTGTCTCGTAGCCGTGGAAGTCGCGGATGTTCCAGTCAATCGCACCAACCCAGTTGATGCCTTCGGTCAGTTCGGTGTGCATGGTGATTCCAGACGTCTCCTTTCACATTCACGCGGCGCCGCGCTTCAGCCCTCCGCCTTCCACATCCCGTGGATATTGCAGTTCTCGCGGGCGACGACCGCGTCCGCGTCGGTGCAGAAGGTGGCCGTGGGCGGGCCGGTGGGGTCGAGATGCTCGCGAAGGACAGTGCCGTCCGCGATCAGTTCGATCCACTCGATGTGATGCTTTTCGGTCATCGGGTGCTCGGTGCTGCCGACGGTCACGGCGTAGCCGTCGTCGGTCTTCTCGATGACGGGGACGTGCTTTTCCCTGCCCTCGTCGGTGGTCGAGCCCTCAAGCAGCGTCATGGGCTCATTGCAGCAGACGAGAGCGCCGATTCCACCCCGAAGCACCTCGACGATGTTGTCGCACTTATCGCACTTGTAGACTTCCAGCATTTCGGCCATCTGAAAACGCCCTCCCTGTGACAGTATGAGTATTCGCGGTGTGTGGCGGCGCGCCCTTCGCGGATCATCCGCCTCGGGCGCGCCGCCGGTGTTCGCGGCGATCGATCGGTGGGCTTACATCAGCATCTCGCCGTGGACCTCGAAATGTCCCTGCGGGTGATCGCACGCGGGGCACTTGTTCGGCGCGCCGGTCTGCGGGTCGGTCATGTAACCGCAGTTGCGGCAGCGCCAGACGACCTTTTCGTCTCTCTCGAAGAGTGTGCCGTCTTCGAGATGCCCGAGCAGCGTCTCGTAGCGCTTCTCATGTCCGACCTCGGCCTTGCCGATGGCGCGGAAGGCGGCGGCAATGACCTTGAAGCCCTCCTCCTCGGCGGTCTCGGCGAACTCCGGGTACATCACCGTGTTCTCGTAGTTTTCGCCGCCGGCAGCCTCTTTGAGGTTCTCGGCGGTGGAGCCGATGACGCCGGCGGGGAACGCCCCGGTGATCTCGACCTCGCCGCCCTCGAGGAACTTGAAGAGCCGCTTGGCGTGCTCCTTCTCCTGCTCGGAGGTCTCGATGAAGACGTCCGCTATCAGCACGTAGCCCTCTTTCTTCGCCTGGCTGGCGAAGTACGTGTAGCGGTTGCGCGCCTGCGATTCGCCGGCGAACGCGGTGAGAATGTTCTTTTCTGTCTGACTGCCCTTGAGATCCATCGTGTGTCCCTCCTGGTGTTTGAACCCCGTCATTGGTTTTCACGACATGTGGGGCAGAGCCCCATGAACTCCACGCGATGCTCGGAGATGTGCCAGTCTTCTGCGGCCTCGCGCGCCTCATCGATGCACGGAGTTGGCTCGCGCTCGATCGGCAGGTCGTCCACGCGTCCGCAGTCAACGCAGCGGACGTGGTAGTGAGGCTCGACGGCGGCGTCGAAGTGCGAGGCGCCCGGACCGTAGTCAAGCTCCTGCGCGAGCCCCAGGTCCACCAGCGTGTGCAGATTGCGGTAGACGGTGCCCTGGCTGACATCGGGCAACTGCTCGCGGACGATCTCGTAGACTTCGGCCGCGGTCGGGTGGGTGTCCACAGATGCGAGGACTTCGAGTACCGCCCGCCGCTGCTCGGTCATCCGCCCGCCCGCCTCATGAATCTTTTTTGTGAGATCGTTTTCTCCTGCCATACCGATCATTTTCCCCGTGCGCTGCCTAACTGTTAGTAATGAGAACTGTTACCATTATAAGCATCGCTGAATCTTTGTCAAGGGGGAGCGCGGAAAAAGATGATGGGGGGCGGGAAAGAGTTCATGCTGGCGTTCACAGACGTTGTTGTCGGCCAGCCGAACGACGCACGGGCGAGACGCCCGTGCCATGTAACGACAACGGCGGGCCGGCCCGCCGTGGCCTTTGCCGTCGCTGCCGTTGCTTTTATTGCTTCCGTTGCTTTCGTTGCTGCCTTATCTCGCGTATCCGGCGTAGACGTTCATCGCATCGAGGACGCACGGCGCCTCGAACTCGACGGTGCGGCCGTCGAGCATCTCGACGTCGGGGCGGCCGCGCCAGCGTTGAGCCTGCTCGGTGCGGAGGTACTGCACGCGCATCGTCACCGGGCCCTCGATGACGAAGGGCTCGAACTCGTCCGCGCGTTCCACGGCCTCACGCGCCTTGTCCTCGATGAGCGCGCGGGCATCGTCGGGGGCCATGCAGAACGCGCAGGTCCGCGATCGGGCGACCTTCACCTGCGCGGTGACCACGTCGCCGAGAAGCTCGCGGGCCTCGGCGGAGACCGCGTCGTCGCCGGTGACGAGGCCGACGGGCACTCCGAGGTCGCCGCAGCAGGCCGCGGTGAGGCCGAGTTCGCCGAGCGTCCTGCCGTTGACGCTGATCTCCACGATCGCGCGGGACGACTGGGTGTGATCGAGGATCGCGGGGAATGCCCCGGCCATGCCGTGATAGGCCACGCAGAACGCGAGGTCGGCATCCTCGTCGCATCCATCGAGGTAGCGCATACCGGGGCTTCCGAGTCCGTAGACCGCGCCGGATTCGCACTCTTCGAAGATGACGTTGTATCCGCCGCATGCGCCGTGGCCGTCGCTGACGAAGATCTCGCCTGCGCCCGCGGCCTTTGCGCCACGCACCGCGGCGTTGATGTCGTATGTGAGCGCGCGGCGCCCCTCCTGGTAGCGCGACTGGTCGGCGAAGGTCATAAGCTCCTGCGTGATGCCTGATGCGCCCTCCATGTCGGTCGCCATGTACACCTTCATCGTGTGAGCCTCCCTGAGCGGCGTGAGCGACGCGGGGAATCTTCGACACGAAGGCAGCAGGGCCTTCACGAACGTTCGGAAGTCGGGCCTGCCGGGGGGCGACGTCGTAGTCGTCCGGCGCACGGCAACGGCACAGGCTGGCGCGGGGGCCAGCCTGTCCGACGGCAAAGGCAGGCGGCGTGCTGTAGTTTGTCGTGAGCGGTTGTCGTTGTGGCCCCGGCGCCCTCGCCGGGGGCCGTTGCCGCCCAGACAACAACAACGGCACAGGCTGGCGCGTGGGCCAGCCTGTCCGACGGCAAAGGCAGACGGCGTGCTGCCGTTTGTCGTCAGCGGTTGTCGTTGTGGCCCCGGCGCCCTCGCCGGGGGCCGTTGCCGTCGCCGACGACAAACGGCGCACGGGCGAGACGCCCGTGCCACGCACGGCAACGACGACGCGACGGCTGCGGGCGCGTTACTCCTCTGCGATCTCGCGGACCGTCACGAATTCCGTCGTGAGTTCGCCGTCTTTGCAGCGGAAGAGGCGGTAGCCGCGGCGGGGATCGCGGTCCACGTTCCCCCGGGTGGTGGCGCAGCAGGCGCTGGCGGTGAAAAGCGCGCCGTCGCGCGTGTGCTCCTGGTTCGTGTGAATGTGTCCGGCCAGGGCCGCTTTGAGATTGAGGCCATCAAAAAGGGCAAGGATCTCCGGCGCGCCCGCAAGAGGGATCAGCCCGCCCAGCACGAGTGGATGGTGAGCGGCGAGCACCACT
>JBNJEK010000150.1:0-10827 GCA_051745855.1 Armatimonadota bacterium | reverse complement strand
TGC
Organism: Armatimonadota bacterium; assembly: GCA_051745855.1. Lineage (GTDB taxonomy): Bacteria > Armatimonadota > Zipacnadia > Zipacnadales > UBA5352 > UBA5352. Next base: position 10,824 of record JBNJEK010000150.1, on the reverse strand, counting down.
TCGAGGCCGTTGATGGCACGATCACATACGTCGGCCAGGCGGAGCAGTTCGAACCCGCCGAGGAGCCCGATGAGCTGATCGACGGCTCCGGCTGCCTGCTGCTGCCGGGCTTTGTCAACACCCACACCCACGCGGCGATGACGCTCTTCCGCGGCAACGCCGACGACATGCCGCTGGAGCCGTGGCTGCATGAGAAGATCTGGCCGGTCGAGGCGAAGCTGACCGAGGACGACGTCTACTGGGGGAGCCTGCTGGGCTGCGCGGAGATGATTCGCGCGGGGGTGACGTGCTTTGCCGACATGTATCACATGCCCCGGGCGGGCACCCGCGCGGCAGTGGACGCGGGGATCCGCATGTGCCCGTCAGGGGTGCTGCTGGGGATCGTGCCGCACGCCGAAGAGATGTTCGACGAGGCGGTGGCCTTCGCGCGGGAGTTCGCCCCCGATGACGGCTCATGCGTCCACCCGATGCTGGGGCCCCACGCGCCTTACACTGTCCCGCGCGAGTTGATGGAGCGGGTGATAGAGGCGGCGCGGGAGATCGGCGTGCCGCTGCACATCCACCTCGCCGAGACGGCCGACAACGTTGAGGCGGCGCTGGAGAACTACGGGAAGCGCCCGGCGCAGGCGATGGACGAGGTGGGCATCTTCGACCTGAAGGTGACCGCCGCCCACTGCGTGCATATTGACGACCGCGACATCGAGATCATCGTCGAGCGCGGCGTGGGAGTGGCGCACTGCCCGGGGAGCAACCTCAAGCTCGCCAGCGGCATCGCGCGGACACAGGACCTGCTGGCGGCGGGCGCGCATGTGGGCCTCGGCACCGATGGCGCGGGCTCAAACAACAACCTCGACCTGCTGGAGGAGGCGCGGCTGGCGGCGCTGATCGCGAAGGTGGACACGGGGGACCCGACGGCGGTCCCGGCGGAGGCGGCGCTTGAGATGGCGACGCTGGGCGGGGCGCGCGCGATCTTCCTCGACTACTGCATCGGGAGCCTCGAGCCGGGGAAGCGCTGCGACTGCATCCTCGTGGACCTCGACGCCCCGCACCTGCACCCGCGCCACAGCCTCGTCTCACACCTGATCTACTCCGCGCAGGCGGCGGATGTGCAGACGACGATCGTGGCGGGCCGGGTGCTGATGCGCGACCGCAAGCTGCTGACGGTCGATCTGCCGGAGACGTACGCGAAGGTCGCCGAGAGCGCGGGGCGGTTGTTCGGGTAGCGATGACCTGGAGAGGCCGGCCCCCGCGCCGGCCGCCCCCGGCGAGGCGCCGGGGCCACAACGACAACGGCTGACGGCGAGCGGGGTCCCGCCTCTCCGACGACATCGTCTGACGGTCGTCTACTCCGCCATCCCCGCCACCGCCGCCTCGAATATCTGCTCCTCGCTGAGCGCGCGGTCGAAGACCTTCAGTTCGTCGATCGCGCCGTCGAACGCGTACGCATTCTTCCGGCCGGGGTAGTTGCCGATGACGAATTCGCGGTCGCGCGCCATGATCGGCTCCGGCACTTCCGCCTCGGCCGCGAGGTCGCAGTTGATATACGCGCGCATCCGCTCGCCATCATACGTCACCGCCACGTGATGCCAGAATCCGGGCGAGATCGACCAGTTCTCAGTGCTCACCTGCGGCTCCTGCCCGTCCGCGGTGCCGATCTGAAAGACGATCCGCGCCCAGAAGTAGCGAAGCCGCCAGCCCGGCCACGGCGGATCGCCGGCTTTGTCGCCCTTGTTGCCGATGATCCCGTGCGCCCCCCGGCGCTGCTCCGGGCGAATCCACGCCATCACGGTCATCTCATCCGGTGCCTGCATCCCGTCGATCTGCGTGACCTGCAGGTACTGCTCCCGGTCGCGATGAAAGCGCAGGGCATTGCCCGCGATGCCCTCTATGACCTCCGGCGCGCTGCCCTCGGCGCCGTGCGCGGTGGCGTCGCGCCCCTGGTCTGAGGCGTCCGCGACGACGCCATCGGCGATCTCATCCATCGGCCAGTGCGCGATCGGCTCAGGGCCCTGCGCCCATGCGACGCAGGCGCTCAGGGCGACTGCGATCAGCATCCCGACCTCACTGCGCATAGACCTCAACCTCCTGGATGGTCGGTCCGGCGGCGTCCTCTGCCAGCGTCTCCACCACCAGGCGGAGGCGGTCGGCGGTCGTCGAGTCGAATGTCGCCTCCAGCGGCCCCTCACCGTCGCTCCGCGCGTGGCCGACGGTCCGCCAGTCTTCGCCGTCAGGCACCTGCACCGCAAGCTCCGCGATCGTCGGCGTGAAGACCACCACGCGGCTGAACGTCTGCTCCTCGGGCCATGTCAGCGCCAGCCACTGGTCGCCGCGGAAAGAGGTGTCCGCGCGCCAGCCCATCCCGATCTCCACGCCATCGACCACGCGGGCGGGGTTGTTGCTGTATTGCGCGCCGGATGATATCTCCACCTCGACACCGCGGTCCTCGAAGGCGACGTTGCCGGGCTTCTCCAAGGCCGCGTCGGCCTCGGCGATCCGCTGCTGCACCGCGTCGAGTGTCTCACGGCCGCCGAGCGTCTCGTCGGTGGTGTAAATGTGCGTGGCGTAGATCTCGAAGCTGTCGGCGATCGCGCCGCCGGCGGTCTGCACCTGCCGATCCTCGCTGACCACGTGCAGCGACTCCGGCAGACCCGCGAGCGTGATCGTTGCCTCCTGCGGCTCGGTCGCGGTGTTGACCGCGATGACGTAGAGTTCGCCATCGGCGCGCCGGACGGCCACATGCATGTGCCGCGGCTGGTCGGCCTCCACGGTGAACTCATCGGGCGCGTCGGGCGCGAGGATCGCGGCCTTCAGGTCCTGCGCCTCGTGGCCGAGGAACTGCATGCCCATCCCGAGCGCGGGATAGTTCCTCGCGTGACCGTAGGTGTACCACAGGAAGCCCTTTGTGCCGTAGACGACCGCCTGGTAGCACTGGTTGCGCAGTTCGGTGAAAGTCGGGGCGCGATTGCCGGCGCGGCCGGCGTCGCCGTAGTTGAAGGCCTGCGGGGTCACCCACGCGGGCTTCTTCCCCTCGGTGGCCTCATTGACGGCCTTGATGAACTCGCTGGTCCGCTCGATCCCGCGGGCCGCCAGCTTCCCCTCGAGGAAGAGCGGGTAGGGGTCGGGCATGAGGATGTCCCCGCCGTCCACGTACTTGTGAATCCCCGCGATCGTGTTGTTGAGCATGATCGTGGGATGGTAGGGATCGGCCTCCGCGCAGACCTCGTGAATCTGCCTGGCGCGGCGCGGCAGGACGGGCTTGAGTTCCGGCTCATCGGACATGTACCACGCCATCATCCCCGGGTGGTCCATCAGCGCCGTCACCCGCTCCCGCAGAAAGCCCGCCTCCTCCTCGTTGAGCGGCCGCTGAAGGACGTCGCCGCGGTTCATGAAGTCGCGGCTGTAAGGGTACATCGTCACGTGCAGGCCCTTCTCCGCGATGCGGTCGAGCAGTTCAAGGTTCTCCTCCACCGAGCGCCACTGGGCGTTGTAATCCTGCATCGCGGTGAAGGGGTCGTCCGCGTCGTGGTCGTCGATCCGGTAGCTGAACCAGCCGAAGGGCAGGAAGGGCTCACCGTCACGGAGCAGCACATTGTTCTCATCGATGCGCCACTCGTGTGTCCCCTGCGGGGGTGGGAGCTTGCGCAGCGGGACGCGCGCGGAATACTCAGTCACGCCCTCGGCGCTGACCACCTGCGCCGCCACCTCGTAGTCGCCGACCGCAAGGTCCGCGGCCGGGATGGCCACCTGCACCTCACCGGCGGCCGCCACCGGCTCGCTGATCGACACAAGCTCACCGCGGCCGTCGTCGGAGGAGGCGAGGATCGCCGCGGACACCCGCCGCCCCTCAAGCTCTTCATCGGCGAGCGCGAGAGTGACCGCCAGTTCGACCTCATCAATCTGCTGCGTCGCGTAGATGTTGTTGCGGTAGCTCGGCCGCGTCATCTCGATGGCCAGCGGCGTATACTCGACACTCACGGGGATCGAGCGCACGTAGAGCACGCGCTCGGGATCGCGCCTGTCCACCAGACTCAGCCGCAGCACCTGGTCCCCCTGCTCATCCACCGGCACGCTGAACTGAAGCTCGCCGCCCTGCTCATCATCGAGGCCGATGTTCACGGGTGCCCCGTCGCTGACCGTCTCGCCGCTTATAAGCTGCGGCACAAGCTGCAGCAGCCACATCCGCCCGGTGTGATTCGTCACGTGGGTCTTCGCAGAGTAAACGATGCGCCCGGCGTCCTGCTGCACGAGGGCGTCGAAGGGCTCGCGCATCGTCCACATGAACTGCTCGAGGTCGGCGCCGGGCAGTTGAAGCTGCGCGTAGAAGGTCGGCTGGTGGAAGCCGCCCGGAGCGGTGGTGAAGCTGGAGAGTTCGTTCTTGCCGGCCTTCCGTTCACGCGCCACGTTCAGCGACCACTCGCCGGCCGAGGCGTCGGTGAGCCCGAGTTCGACGAAAGGTACCGCGATCTCGACCGCCCAGAAGTCGTCGCCCAGTGCGATCTCGGCCTGCCAGTCACAGTCCCACTGGAGCACGCGGACATGGCCGCCCTGGAGCATCTCGGCGTCGTAGAGCGTGCCGATGGGGTTGGTGCTGAGGTGATAGTACCCGGTCCGGTCGCCGGTGGAGTCGATCATCAACTCGATGCAGTCGTCACCGTGGACCTTGCCGTCGCGCTCGGTCACATCGGCCTTCAGCTCATCCATGGCCGGCTCGTGGAGCTTGATGCCGAAGTAGAGGTTCGCGCTGTCGAAGGCGACGGCGAACTGCGTCTGCGCTTCGGCGACGGCCTCCGTCTCGCCGAGCATCGTGAATCCGGAGTACCACTCTGCCTGCTGCCAGACGCCGTCGTCGAGGTGGCCGTCGAGGGTCGGCGGGGCGTCGGCTTTCTGCGCGACGACGGTTGGCTGCGCCGCGCAGGCTGATGCGGTGATGAGCAGGATGATCGCCGCTATGCGAAGCTTCATGACAGGGCCTCCCGATGACGTGCGGATCACGTCGGTCGGGGCCCTCTTCCACGCGGTGCGGGCCGCGTCCTCCATCTGACGGGTAGCGTGCGGAGAAGGGCCTCCGCACCACGCGAACACGACGGGCGCCTGTGCCTCTGCCGTTGTGGAGGGGCCGGAGAGGCCGAGGTGCCGTTTACCTCGGCCGACGCCGGCCCGGTCGTTTCGTCGTTGTCGTCGTCGTGCGACCGGGAACGACCAACGGCGTCGGGCGGGGACCTTCGCCCCGCCACGGGCGACGTGCGGAGGAGGGCCTCCACACCACGGGAACCGCGACGGACGCCTGTGCCTTTGCCGTGCGTGGCACGGGCGTCTCGCCCGTGCGCCGTTTGTCGTTGTGTCGTTGCCTTTGCCGTCGGAGAGGCCGGACCTGCCGCCCATGGCGGGACCTGTGCCGTTGCCGACTCCACCTACTGAATCAGCGATTCCGCGCCGTCCACGTAGAGCACCGTTCCGCTGATGCCACCGGACGCCTCCGAGGCCAGAAAGAGCGCCGCCCGTGCCACGTCCTCCGGGCAGAGCGTGTTCTCCTCGACCGCCGGCATGACCCCCTCCTCATACTCGATCCCGGGGTCGATCTCGTCGGTATCCCGCGAGTGGGTAGTCTCGGAGATCGAGGTCGCCGTCCGGCCGGGGCAGATCATGTTGACCCGCACCTCGAAAGGCCCCAACTCCACGGCCAGCATCTTCCCGAACGCGACCTGGCCGGCCTTCGATGCCGAGTACGCGCTCCCGCCTGTCCCGGTGAACTTGCGTGTCCCGTTGATCGACGAGGTGATCAGCAGACAGCCCCCGTCCGCCTTGAGGTGCGGGACGGTGTACTTCGCCGTCAGGAACGTGCCCCGCAGGTTCGTCTCGAGCGTCTCGTCCCACTCGTCCGGAGTGATCTCCTCGACCGGCGCCCTCACGCCGTTGATCCCCGCGTTCGCCCACACGAGATCGAGGCCGCCCCACTTCTCCACGGTGGCCGCCACGGCCGCCTCCACCTGCTCGGGGTCGCGCACGTCGGCGGCCGCATGCATGGCCTCACCCCCGTTGGCACGTATCTGCTCGACCTGCTCGCGCAACTCGTCCTCGTCGATGTCGAGCAGGCAGACCCGCGCGCCATGTGCCGCGAACAACTCGGCCCCGGCAGCCCCGATGCCTGCTCCTGCTCCGGTGATCAACGCCACTTTCCCGTCTATCTGCATCTTCCACCACTCCTCCGGGTGTCACGTCTCGTTGCGCTTGCGCCTCGGCGGCGGTCCGGTGAGGACGAGGCGGTTGCCGCGCTGACCGGGCCGGTCGTTGTCCAAACGACACAGGCGAAAGCGGGGTACCGCCTCTCCGACGACAATGACCTTCGGGCAGGTGTTCCTGCCTGCCGCCTTCGCCTCAACGCATCTCCGCCGACAACGGGATCCGGAACGTCTCCCCCGCCTTGACGGTGGTCACGTAGCCCGCCGAGAGATCCCGGGGATCGACCAGCCGCTCGATCAGCGTCTTCTCGCCCGTCGAGATCTCCCGCCCATCCTCGCTGACGCCGCGGATCAGGTAGCAGGCGTCCGAGCGAGCCTCGTTCGCCACGATGATGTGCCGGCCAATCAAATCGTCGGCGCTGATGCCGTCACTCACCACCGGGGCGTCGAGGATGATCCGGTTGTCGCGCCAGTCCTCGGTGTTAACCTTCACCACCGTCCCCGTGATCTCCGCCCGCGGCGCGGTCAGTTCCCACTCCCCCAGACCGAGCCGCGTGCCGCGGAAGAGCCGGGCGCCGACCACCTCGTCACCGTCGAGCCGCACCAGGCCCATCTGTCCGTCGAGCGTGACCCCGCCGGCTTCCACGCGGCCCGGGGTCTCCGCCAGCAGCAGGATGTCGCGGCGGCCGTCGGTCAGCGTGACCTCGACCGCGCAGGCGAAGCCCTCGGCCTCGTGCGCGTCGAGCGGGAGGGACCGCGCGCTCTCGATGAACGGCTCCCCCTCCCAGGGCTCAAGCACCGTGACGAACTGGCTCTGCAGGTCGCCGCCGAGGCGGCTGCGCAGCACGTAGGGCAGGTAGTCGTCGTGGTAGCGGTGGTGCGGCGGCTCGCCGATGGCGATCGCGACCTCGTCCACCTCCGAGAGCATGTGCATCCGCAGGTGCGGGTCGCGGCCCTCGGGAACCTCGCCGGTGCGGGCGTGCACCACGTCCCAGTCCACCCACGCGCTCTCGGCGGTCATCGTCCCCCGCTGCACGTCGCGCAGGTACTGAAAGCCCGTGCCGACGTAGCGCCAGCCGGGCTCATCGTCGTAGAACTCGGTGTATTCCACGTCCGGTCCCGCGAAGGTCCCGGTCGGCTGGGCGGTGAGCTGCAGCCCCTCATGCGTGACCGTGCGCGACGAGCCGTTGTTGATCATGCGGTGGTTGCCGCCGCCGCGGACCCAGAAGACGTCGAAGACGTAGCTGTCCTCGTCGGAGACGTCGATGAGGCTGGTGGCGCGGGTGTACGTCTCCACGTTCTCGTAGATCGGCGGATTGAGGCCCTCTGCCCGCGGGCCGGTCGGCAGGCCGTCGATGATCGCCAGACGCGCGGTGTCGCCGCCGAAGAACGCCACCGTCTTCCCGCTCCAGTTCGTCCCCTGCTTGCGGTCATTGACCATCACCGTGTTGTGACTGACGGTGTGATTGGTCCACGCGTGGCGCTTCGGCCAGCTTCCGGTGTACTCCGGGTAGCCGAGGTCCGGCATCATGACGAATCCCTTCGCGAAGATGCCGATGTGCAGGCGGTCATTGTGCGGGTGGCTGCCGGCGGTGCGGCCGTACGAGGTGTACACAGCGCGTCCGTTCTCCTGTGAGGCGCTCTGCAGCACCGCCAGCCCGTAGCCGGAGCGATTCTCGCTCTCCAGCCCCATCGGCAGTTCCGGCTTGAGCGCCAGAAGCTCCTCAAGGATCGCGTTCGGCTCCTCATCGTAGATATCAAGCTGCCGCTCCAGCCGCGCGTCCTCATAAAGCGCCGAGCGCCACAGCTCCCGCGCGATGTCCTCGGTGCCGTAGGCGCGGAAGCCGCTGATCATCAGGTCCACCGGATGCCGCACGTCGCCGTAGCCGCCGACCTTCCCCGAGTCCCCGAGCGTCGGCGTCACCTCGTTGAGGCAGCGGAAGGCCGCGGGCGCGAGGAATATCTGCTTCATCTTCGGGTAGTCGCGGTAGAGATCGTGCTTCGCATAGCCCTCATACTGCTGCAGCAGGTCTGCCACCGGCACGAGCCCCCGCGGTGACAACGAGTATCCGGGCGCGGCCTCATACGACGGGCCGTCGCGCGAGACGAGATCGTAAAGCAGCTCCGGGATCGTCCGGTAGGAGTCCTCGAAGAGCCAGTCGAGATAACGCTCAGTCAGCCCCGGTCTGTCGAGGGCGATCGCCGACATCGCCATCGCGCGCTCGGTCATGCCGATGTTGCCGCGAATGCGTTGATCTGTCACCGCCTCGCAGAAGAGCGCGATCAGGTTGTCCTCGATGTGGCGGGCGATCGCCTTCGCGTCCGGCTTCTCCGACAGGCCCGGGTACTCCTCGCGCATCGCCGCGGAGAAGGCCACCAGCTCGTCATCATCCAGCATCTGCTCGTAGATCACGTCGTACGCCCACGAGAGCTTGGTCGCGGTCCCCGTCTCCCAGATGCGCCCGAGGATCATGCCCTGCTTGCTGCCGCCATCCGAGATGACCCACCCGTTCGCGGCCACGAAGCCGTTGTAATCGATGTTCGGATACACGTCGGCAAAGCGATCGAGCAGCACACCGGCCTTGTGCGCGTAGACCGGATCGCCGGTGAGCGTATACGCGCGAGCGAGCGCCCGCGTCGCGTCCATGCACTCCCGCCACAGCCAGTAGGTGTAATGCGCGATGATCGTCAGCGTCTCACCCTCCGACTGAAGGCCGAAGCCGTCATCGACCCACTTCTTGTGATCGGGATCGTTCGGATCGGGGTGATCGGGGTGATGCAGCAGACTCGGGTCGGCGCGCTCGGGGTCGAACTCCCCGCGCTCATCGAGGCCCGAGCGGTAGAACGCGCCGAAGTCGTTCGAGGGGAAGGCGGTGCCGCAGTTCTTGCACGTAAGCTTCCACGGCCGCTCCTGGCTGTCGTAGGCGTAACGCATGTACATCTGCGGCTCTTTGACGTTAAGTATCTCGTCGCCACAGTTCGGGCAGCCGGCGGTGTTGTGCACGCCACAGTTGCGCGGCACGTACTGGCTCGGGACCATCCGCCAGAGTTGTTCGTCGGTCATCTCCACGTATTGCTGTGTGGCTTTGATGGCCCGCTGCTGCTGGGCAGCGGCCCAGTCGTAGCGCTCAACGTTCGCAAGCGCGTTCGCGCGCATCTGCTCGGTCACGATGTGACTTCCGGTCTTTGCGAAAGCTCCGCTGGTGGCCAGCAGGCTCGCGGCCATGAGAAGAATGATCAGTTCGCATCGCATACTCTCGGCTCCAATTCACGGACAGGACTGCGGCTCGCAGGTGGAGACTTCCAGCACACTTGCCGCTGTCCCTTCTTCTCGCGGGCTCGGACGGGGTCACTCCCACGCCGTTTGCAGGATGGCCTTCCACTCGTATTCCAGAAATCGCGAAGGCATCAAAGAAAGTGCAGTGCCGTAAGCCGTACGGAGGGGCTGCTTTTCCCGACGCCGCCCCCGGCGTGCGCATACCTGCGCCGGAAAAGTGGCACCCGAGTGTCCGCTGTCGTGTAGCGGCACGAGGGCGACAGCTTCCTTGCCAGCCCGCCGTTCTTCGTTCGGACGGCAAACGGCGGGCGGGCACGGATGCCCGTCCTACAAAAGGCAGAAAGGCAACAACAAAGGCAGACGGGCAAAGCAACCGTCGTCTCCGCCGTTCGTAGGACGGGCTTCCAGCAGGTCAGTCGGCCTGCTTCGACGACAAAGGCAGACGGGCAGGGATGCCCGTCCTACAAAAGGCAGAAAGGCAACGACAAAGGCAGACGCGCAAAGCAACCGTCGTCTCCGCCGTTCGTAGGACGGGCTTCCAGCCCGTCAGCCGGCCTGCTTCGACGATACATGCAGACGGGCACGGATGCCCGTCCTACACAAGGCAGGGTCATCGTGGCCCCGGGCATGCATCTCCCGGCTCACGCGAACCTCGGACGGCGACTTGTGCGTCAATGAAGTAGTTCACAGCACCAACGGCGAATACGACTCCGGACGTCCGAGACTTCGACAGAAAGAGTGAATGCCCGTGTTGATGCGTAGAGCCACGTGGATCACATGCGCAGTGATCATCCTCGCCGGCCTCGCCGTGTCCAGCACGACGGCGGCAACGATCCCGCCGGTCGTGCGCGGTGAGCAGGCCCTCATGCTCCTGCCCGAACCCGGCCCGCTGACCATCACTATCTCCAAGCGGGACATGAATATCTACGAGGATGCTGACGACCTCGTGGCCGATCTCTACGACCCGAGACGACTCCACCTGGGGCGCGTGGAGATCCCCGACGACGGCATCACCGGCAAAGGCCCGCACGCCAGCGAAGTCCAGACCGCAACGATGCAGATTGACGTTGACACACCCGGCGCCTACCGCCTCGTCATCTCGTCACCCACGCGCGGCGACTTCGTTCACGGCGTCGAGACCTCCAGCGGCGGCGCGATGGTCGAGGGCTCGACGGTGCTGCTCAACCGCGGCGATGAGAGCGGGCGTATCTACTTCGCCGCGCCAGAGGGCGCCGTCACGATCCGCTGCCAGGCCCTCCACGACCCGGGCCGACAGGAGATGCCGCTCTACGACGCCGCCGGGGAGTTGCTCCACACCTTCGACATGACCGAGACCGGCGTCTACGATGACTTTGAGGTATCCGAGGA
>JBNJEK010000149.1:0-10901 GCA_051745855.1 Armatimonadota bacterium | reverse complement strand
CTGACCCAGCGGATGCAGCAGGACGCCCGTGATGAGCTGAGCGAGGCCCAGCGGGAGTACTTCCTGCGGCAGCAGCTCAAGGCCATCCAGGAGGAGCTTGGAGAGGGCGCGGAGGAGCGCCCCGATCTCGCCGAACTCAAGGAGAAAGTCGAAGAGGCCAAGATGACCGAGGAGGCCCGCGAGGCGGCGGAGCGCGAACTCGAGCGGCTGGAGAACATGAATCCGGCCGCGGCCGAGTACAACGTTGCCCGCACCTACGTCGAGTGGCTCACTGAGGTCCCGTGGCTGGAGTCGTCCGAGACGAAGATCGACATCGATGAAGCTCAGAAGGTCCTCGACGAGGACCACTACGACCTCGAGGACGTCAAGGAGCGCATCATCGAGTATCTCGCGGTGCGCAAGCTCCGTGCGGAGTTGAAGGGCCCGATCCTGTGCTTCGTCGGCCCGCCCGGGGTCGGCAAGACCTCGCTGGGAAAGTCGATCGCGCGGGCGACCGGCCGCAAGTTCCACCGCATCTCGCTCGGCGGCGTGCGCGATGAGGCCGAGATCCGCGGCCATCGGCGCACCTACGTCGGGGCGCTGCCGGGTCGCATCATCCAGGGGCTCAAGCGCGTCGGCGTGAACAACCCGATCTTCATGCTCGATGAGATCGACAAGCTCGGCTCGGGCGCGGGCTTCCGCGGCGACCCGTCCTCGGCGATGCTCGAGGTGCTCGATCCCGAGCAGAATGACACATTCAGCGATCACTACCTTGAGGTGCCCTGCGACCTGTCGAACGTCATCTTCGTAACCACCGCGAACGTGATGGAGACAATCCCCGCGCCGCTGCTTGACCGCATGGAGGTCATCCGGCTGCCCGGGTACACGCTCAAGGAGAAGCTGCACATCGCGCGGAAGTACCTCGTCCCGCGGCAGCGCGAGGAGCATGGGCTGACGGCCGAGCAGTTCAGCATCTCCGACGCCGCGCTCGAGGAGGTCATCGACGGCTATACTCGGGAGGCGGGCGTGCGCAACCTCGAGCGGGAGATCGGCGCGCTCGCGCGGAAGATCGCGCGCAAGGTCACCGAGGGCGAGGAGAGCCCGCCCAACGTGAGCATGCGCAACATCGAGAAGCTGCTGGGGCCGCGCCGCCACTACTCAGAGGTCGCGCAGAGGGCCGGACAGCCCGGAGTGGTGTGCGGGCTGGCATGGACGCAGGCCGGCGGCGACATCCTCTTCATCGAGGCCACGAAGATGCCCGGCAAGAACAACCTCACGCTCACCGGGCAGCTTGGCGATGTCATGAAGGAATCCGGCCGGGCAGCGATGAGTTGGGTTCGCGCTCATGCCGAGGAACTGGGCATCGACCCGGACTTCTACGAGAACACTGACATCCACCTGCACGTGCCTGCCGGAGCGGTCCCGAAGGATGGCCCGTCGGCGGGTGTCGCGATGGTGACCGCGATCGCCTCACTGCTCAGCGGGCGCGTGGTGAAGCCGAACGTGGGGATGACCGGTGAGATCACACTGCGGGGCAAGGTCCTGCCGATCGGCGGCGTGAAGGAGAAGGTCGTGGCCGCCAGATCCGCCGGACTGGACACCGTCATCCTCCCTGCGCGCAACGAGGCGCAGGTGGAGGAGATCTCGAAGGATCACACGCAGGGTGTGACCTTCATCTACGCGGACGAGATCGAGGATGTGCTTGACGCGGCCCTCGAGTGAGCCGGAGGACCGCTCACCTCTGACAGCCAGCTACGACGGCAGCGGCCGGACGGCCGTTGCCGTCCGTCATTGAGGATGCCAGAATTCGACCGCTTCTCCGGTGCGATCGGATTCGAAGGCCGCGTCGATGACCTCCAGCGTGCGGACGGCGTCCTCGCCTGACACAGACGGATCGCGCTGCTCGCGGATGGCGTCGGCGAACTCAGTGAACTCCGCCGCCCATGACCGCACGTACTTGAAGCCGCCGAGCCGCGCCTGAGCTTCACGCGGGAGCGGCGGATGGTGTGCATCGGCCGGGACCTCGATGCGCGTGGGTCGGGCGTACTCCTCCAGCGCCTGGCTCTGCACGAAGATCTCGTCGTTCTCCCACTCAGCGCGGAGGCGGCCGGCGCTGCCAATCACGTCACACCAGCCGTAGCGACCGCCCATGCGTTGCGAGGTGAGAAGCTGGCCGAGGACGCCGCTGGCGAAGCGGATGGCGATCGACGCATCCGTCTCAACGCCGCCGTCCGCCTCCCGGTTCATCTGCGCGAAGACCGACTCGACCGGCGCATCGGTCATCCACAGCAGGTAGTCGAGCGCATGGGAGCCGACGTAATAAAGCGGCCCGCCTCCACGGCTGCGGTCGGCCAGCCAGCCACCCATCGGACCGATGAGTTGCCCGCTCAAAACGTGCGTCACCTCGCCCACGACTCCCTCATCGAGCAGCCGCCGCATCTCCAGCCTCTCGGGCAGAAAGCGCAACGTGTACCCGCACATCAGGCGGACGGATGCGCGGCGCGCCGCCTCAACAAGCTCACGCCCGGCCTCGGCGCTCAGCGCCATGGGCTTTTCAACAAGAGCGTGCCTGCCGGACCGCACGACCGCGAGCGCCGCGGGTTGAAGCTGATCGTGCGGCGTCGCAACGATCACGGCCTCGATGTCGGCTTCGGCGAGCATCTCGGCGGCATCGCCAAATGAGTCCGCGTAGCCGAACCGCGCGGCAAAGCTCTCCGCTCGGGCGGCGTCGATGTCCGCACACGCGACCAGTTCAGCCCTGCCGCTGATCGCCGCCGCCTCCGACAGGTAGCCGCCCTGCCCCCCGCATCCGATCAATCCGAGCTTGAGCGCTCCGTCCGTCATCTGATGCCCCCTCCGAGACTTCGCTGAGCGTTGGATGCCGCATCCGCCGGGCGCACGCCCCCCGGTTCTCAACCGCAGTCTAACGCACGCTTCCGAGCATCCCGACCATCTCGTTGAGCCAGACGGTGTACTCAGCGGCATGATCAATGTAAATCAGTGGGATGTCCCGCTCGTCGGCGCCGCGCCAGCCACCGTCCGGGTGCTGGGTGGCCAGGAGGAACTCGCCAAATGCGATCGCGCCGTTACGAGCGCGGGCATCGCTGGTGTTCAGGAAGTGTATGCAGGCGGCGAGGCTGCTCTTACCGCTGCCCACTGAGGCAAAGTTGTCGCCGGCACAGGCGCGCTGCCACCCGAAGAATTCGTCGGACAGGTCGAGCCAGTTCCGCTCACCGGTGGCCTGATAGAGCCGGCCCATCAGCATCCACGGCAGGCCGATCTCCCAGTATTCCTGCCCGGTGCTGGCAAGGTCGATGTACTGCGCGCCCTCGTCCACCGCGGTGGTCACCAACTGCCCGTGGAGTGTCGTCTGGAAGTAGAAGCGACCGTCCTCGGGCTGGTCGAGCAGCGTCGTGCACCAGTCGGCGCAACGTTCGGCGAACTCGACGTCGCCGAAGTAGAGCGCCGAGACGCCTCCCCACGCCGTCGCAAGGGCGCGGAGGCGATCATCGGCGGCGAAATGCGGCAGGCCGCCGCACTCCTTCTGCTGCCCCGTCAGCCAGCCCATCACCGGATGTGAGATGTCAAAGCGCCCTATCCGATGAGCGCCCTGAAAAAGCCACGACAACTTGTACACGTCTCCATTGTAATCCCGCAGGCTCCCGTCCTCCTGCAGGGTGTTGTCCCGGATCCAGTTGAGCAGGGCGTGCGCGTGGTCGAGCTGACCGGCAATGCTCCACGCGTACGCCTGCTTGTGATACGCATCCCGGATCTCATCATCCCAGATGAATGAGCCATCCGCCTGCTGGAACTGCAGTTGAAACTCAACTGCCCGCTCCGCGGCCTCGTGAAACGCTTTCAATCGCGCGTCCATCGTCAGGGCCTCCTGTGATGCATGCTTCGACATACTCCAGCCTCTGATGGGCAATGTTCACGATTTACCAGCCAGCGGAATATACGAACATTACCTGAAGTTTCAGCTTCCTCCCGACCGGCACCTCCCCCCGGACGAAGAATTGCGAAATCTACGCTCCGGTTCGGCAGGTTGACGCGCGTCGAGTGGTCAATATCTCTGACAGCCGGCAACCGCGTGCGAACGCGGCATTGCCCTCAGCGTTGCGAGCGCAGTATTCGCGAGATCTCCTCAGCAGCCGTCACGGAGGTTACGAGCCAATGAGGCTGACACCGATGCGAATCGCGATGGCGATTGCACTGCTTCCCCTCACCGCGGGAGTTGCCTCGGCGCAGAACCCCGCCGCGGACCGGATGAGACTGCTGCGTGGCGACCCATCGGTGAAGGTGCTGGCGGAGGCGATCGATCACGACGACCCGCTGGTCGCCCGCACCGCCGCACGGCTGCTTCCCGCGAAGGGCACGAAGGCGCGTATGCCCCTGGGCAGGGCCCTTCGCCACGAGGACATGCTGGTTCGCCGCTCGGCCGCAATGAACCTCGGCGCACTGGGCTCCGAGGGCGTGGAGCTTGTCGAGCGCGCGTTGCGGGACCGTGATGAGTTGGTGCGCCAGGGCGCTGTCTACGCGCTTATGCAGATGCCGAAGACCGCGGAGGTCGTCGAGCTGCTTGAGCGCGCGCGGGAGGACGGCGCGCAGAGCGTCAGGAACGCCGCGCTGCTTGCGACGCGCTCGGCGTATCAGACCGTCGGGTCCATCCCCCTCCCCGCCGAGGGATGGCGCTTCCGCCTCGACCCGGACCGCGTGGGCCGGGACGAGTGCTGGTTCGCGGCCGATCTTGATGACAGCGACTGGGACGAGATCGCAATCGAGCAGGCGTGGCAGGACGCGGGCTACGAGTACGTCGGCGTGGCGTGGTACCGCCGGACGATCGAACTGCCTGACCGTGCCCCCCCGGCACGCGCCTCACTGGCATTCGAGGGCGTGGACGAGTCAGCGTGGGTCTGGGTGAACGGCGAGTTCGCCGGCGAGCACGACGTCGGCCCCAGCGGCTGGAACAAGCCCTTCCGTGTCGATGTCACCGAACTGCTCCGGTGGGGCGAGGAGAATCAGATCACCGTGCGGGCGATGAACACCGCGCACGCCGGAGGCATCTGGCGTCCGGTCAGCATTGTACTGCTTGAAACCCGCGAATGATCGGCCCGTCGCGCGGAATGGGCAGGTCCGGGCGCCCGTGCGGGGAAAATGCAGACGTCTGAAAGTTGCTATCTGACACCGAGGAGTTGATCGCGTTGCGTACGCTGCTGGCGACGCTCACAGTCCTGATGGTCGCATGTACTCTCACCGCGGCACAGGACGGGGAGGAGAATGAGGTGCAACTCGCGGAGCCATTCATGACTGAGTACTCGGGCGATGACGCGACCGGCGAGCACGTCATCGGCCTGTGGCAGTTCAACCAGCCAGATCCAACTGCGGACGCATCCGGGAACGGGCATGATGCGACGCTCCAGGGCGGGGAGTTTGTTGAGGACGGGCGCTTCGGCGGCGCGCTTCGCACATTCCGCGGTCACCCGATCGTCGATGAACCGCACCGCGTGATGGTGGCGAACGCGCCGGAACTGAGCCCCTCAGGCCCATTCACCATGGAGATGTGGATCAACCCCGCAGAGGAGCTTAACGAGGACTATCCCGACTCAATGCTCATCGACAAAAAGTACATCGATGATGCCGACTATCAGCTTGTGCTCACGCGCGAGACCGCGCCCGACACCCGCAGGCTTCTGATGCACCTCGGCTTCGGCAACCAGTCCGCGACGTGGCGCTCAGAGGCGTTCTCCGTCGATTCAGGCACCTGGCGGCACATCGCATTCGTATACGACGGCGCCGGCACCGGCTCTTTCTTCGTTGATGGCTCGGCGATGGGCTCGGAGACGAAGGATGGCTTCGGCGCGATCACAGCCGGCGGCCGTCCGCTTCACATCGGCGACCGTGTCGGCAGCCTCTACCACGGCTTCCCCGGCCTCATCGACCAGGTGCGCATCTCCAGCGAGGCGCTGGAGTTCCGACCCGCCGCATTTGAGATGGCCTCCGATCGCACCGTCTTCGAGCGGATGGAACAGGTACCGCCGGTGCGTTTCGCAGTGACTAACCGCCTGCGCGATCCGCTTGACGGGGCCGTCGTGCGCATCACGCTCAACGGGGCGCCGCAGGTCACCGAAGAGCTGCCCGCGATCGCCTCCGGCGAGAGCGCGGAAGTCATCTTTCCGCTCGACACCAGCCTGCGGCCCGACGAATACACGGTCGCCGCGACGGTCGAGGTCACCACCGACCCGCCCTTCACCTCCACCGAGCAATTCGACCTCACCATCGTGGCCCGCGAGACCCCCGACCGCATGCCCGTCGTGATGTGGGGCGGCGCGGGGAATGACGACCACCGCGACTGGCTCAAGCGCATCGGCTTCACACATTACATCGGCCTGCCCTGCGACTTCGGCAAAGTCTGGGAGGCCGAGGGGCCGACCGAGGCGCACGATCCCGACCGAGTGGCCACGAACATTGAGAACCTCGATCGCGCTCTCAAGGAGGGCCTCCGGGTGGTCTCGAGCCTCTCACCGGGGCGCTGGGCGCGCTCGAAGGAGGACTACCAGCGCGTCAACCGCGACGGTGAGCCTCACGAACGCGAGGATGTGTGCGGGCTCTTTGATCGGATCCAGCAGTTCTGCAACGACGTCGGCGCCTCGATGGCGCAGACCTACGGCCACCACCCGGCCTACGAGACCGCGCTGATACACACCGAGGTGCGCGGCCACGCGAACACCTGCTTCCACGACCACGACCGCGAGGCGTTCCGCGAGTTCGCCGGCTACGACATCCCCGAACAGGTCGGAGGTATGCGCGGAGTCCACTACGACGCACTTGACGACTTCCCGGCCGACCGCGTCATACCCGACGACTGGCCGCTCTACGTCTACTACCGCTGGCTCTGGGACAACGGTGACGGCTGGAATACCCTGCACAGTGAGCTTCATCACGGCCTGCACGAGAGCGACCGCGAAGACTTCTGGACCTTCCACGACCCGGCGGTCCGCACCGCGAAGGTCTACGGCCAGGGCGGCGACGTGGACTACCTCTCGCAGTGGACATACTCCTACCCCGACCCGCTTCGCATCGGCCTCGCCACCGAGGAGATGCTGCAGATGGTCGAGGGCGCGGATCGTCCCGATCAGCTTGTCATGAAGATGACCCAGATCATCTGGTACCGCAATCAGACCGCCCCCGAACCCGGTGAAGAGGTGCGGCAGCAGAGCGCCGAATTCACCGATCAGGACATTCGCCCCCAGGGCACCGGGACCGTCGATGAGACCGGCCGGTATGTCGCCCGGTGGGAGCGGGAGATACCCGACGCCCGCTTCGTGACCATCGCGCCGATGCACATGCGCGAGGCGCTGTGGAGCAAGATAGCCCGGCCGATCAAGGGGATCATGTATCACGGCATCGGCTCGCTGCTGCCGGATGTCACCCACGGTTCCTACCGCTACACGCACCCGGATACGAAGTACGAACTGCAGCGGCTGTGCGAGACGGTGGTGGAGCCGCTCGGGCCGACACTGGTTCAGGTCCCGGGTCGACAGAGCGATGTGGCGCTGCTCGAGAGCTTCGCCTCGGAGATGTTCGCCCGCAGGGGCACGTGGGGATGGAACGCCACGTGGATCGGCGAGATGTTCCTGATCGCCAACTACGCCGGCCTGCAGGCGGAGGTCATCTTCGATGAGACGATCCGGCAGGACGGCCTCGACAACTACCGCGTGCTCATGATGCCTGACAGCGACGTGCTCACCGAGAGCATGGTCGAGGCGATCGAGGCGTTCCAGGCTCGCGGCGGGATCGTCGTCGGCGACGAGAACACCTGCCCGGCGATCACCCCCGACATCCTCATTGAGACGCATACACGAGCGAAGAATGCCGAGGAAGCGCGGCAACTCAACATCGAGAAGGCGCTCGCGCTCCGTGAGCAGCTTGACCCGCACTACGAGCGTTACGCCGACTCCTCCACGCCCGACGTGATCCCCTACGTGCGAAGCTACGGCAGTACGGACTACGTCTTCGGCATCAACGACAGGCGGGAGTTCGGCCTCTACGTCGGCCAGCACGAGCTTGTGATGGAGAACGGGCTGCCCACCGACGCCACGCTGACGGTTGACCGCGACGGCCACGTCTACGACCTGGTGGCGGGCCGCGAGATCGTCACCGGCGACGATGACGGCGCGACGAGCATCGACTGGCACTTCGGCCCATGTGAGGGCCGCGTATTCATGATCACTGAGCGCCCGATCGCCGACGTGCGCATCACCGCGCCGCAGCAGGCGAGCGCCGGCGACAGCATCACCATCGCAGCCGAGGTCCTCGCCGACAACGGCGATCGCATCGATGCGGTCGTGCCGGTGCGGATCGATCTGATCGACCCGAACGGGCACTCCGCGGAGTTCAGCGGCTTCTACGGCGCGAAGGACGGCGGCGTGCAGATCACCTGCGACCTCGCACCAAATGACGTGCCCGGCACATGGCGCGTCCGCGTCGAGGAACTCGCCTCCGGCAGGGCGGCCAACGCCTACCTGACGGTCAGTGCCGGCTGAAAAGCGAAACAATAGCGCCATGCGAACGCAAACGGCAACGGCCTTCTCAGGCCGTTGCCGTTGTTCTTGGCGGGACGCTGCGCGATGTGAAAGGGAAGGTCGGGAGGCCGGCGCACCGGGGCGGTCGGCCGGCTTACGTTTCACCATCAGTGACAAGCGTGTGTTCCTGCCCGGTCTCCTCATCTTCGGCACCGCGCTCAAGCACGCCGAGCCTCTTCACCACGAGGATATCAAGCGCTCCGACCGAAAGGCCAAGTGTCACACCGGCGAGCACGTCCAGCACATGATGATTGCCGACGTACGGTCGCGAGTAGAGCGAGAGCACGAGCAGCACAAGAAGCGGCCACTTCAAACGCGGATAGGCGACGGCGAAGAGCAAGGCGGCCTGCCCCCACAGGTGCGCGTGGGAGGACGGGAATGCCGGCCGCTGCCACTCCGGGCCAATCGTGCGGATTGACTCCATGTAGACGAACGGTCGCGGGCGGTACCAAAGATCGCGCAGCGCAGGCATCGCCAGATATTCGGTTGCGAGCAGTCCCGCAAGGAAGACCACCGCGATGATGCGGTCGCGGCGGGTGCCAAACATCAGCAGCACACCGATCACAATCAGCCACGCGACGCCGGCATCACCAAGGCGCGAGACAGTGCCGAAGAGAACGTCCAGCACCGGATTGTGATGCTGGTTGATCCACAGCGTCAGTTGTCGGTCAAGCTCCAGAACGCCATCCACACGACACCACTCCGAACAATGCGTACGACCGCTGGATCCCGCTCCCGTGAAGAAACGACTATATCCGAGTTGAGCAGTTCGCACAAATGCTTTCTTTGCCCTGGGCGCACCGCTCAGCGTGACGAGGATCGGGTCGCTACCAGCCACTCGCATTCCGGTCGGCGGCGAGCGTGTATATCTCCTCCAGCCGCTCGGCGACTGTAGCGTAGTGACGCTCCTCGGCGAAACGCCGCCCGCCCGCGCGAAGCCGCTCCGCCAGGTCCCTATCTGAGAGAAGGCGATCGAGACCGGCCGCGAGCCCCTCCGCGCCGGCCTCCGGGGGCACGAGGATCCCGTTCTCACCATCGGCGATCATGTCCGCCGCCCCCGGCGTCCCGAGCGCTACCACGGGCGTCCCGACGTACATCGCCTCGGTGTACGCCAGCGGCTGCGTCTCGCTCTTGCTGGCAGTGCCGAAAACGTCGAAGCTCGCGTGGTAATGGGCCACTTCTCTGTGCGGCACTGCTCCTGTGAATATCACGCGATCGCCCAGGCGCTTTTCTGCGCGCTTCTGAAGCGCTTCCCGATCTGCGCCGTCGCCTACCACCACCAGCACCACTTCGGGCCGGCGTTTCGCGAGCTGGGCGACCGCGTCAATCAAGAACGGCATGCGCTTCACCGGGGAGAGGCGCCCGAGATATCCGACGACGACGTCGTCGTCCGTCAGGCCGAGCTTCGCCCGGGTTGCCTCCCGCTCCGGTTTTCCGAGTGTGCTGAGGTCGACGGGGTTGGGCACCAGCTCCACCGGGCAGGCCACTCCGCGGTCAATCAGACGCACCTGCATCCAGTTCACCGGCGTTGTGACGACGTGACAGCGGTTGAAGTAGCGCACGACATGCCGCGTGACCGCAGGTTCGATCCACGCTGTCGGCAGGAATGTGCGGTTCGCGTAGTATTCATATTGAGAATGCGCCGTGGAGACGATCGGGATGCCCATGCGACGGGCCGCGCTCTGGCCCCACGTCCCCACCCAGACCGGATGCTGAGTGTGTATGAGATCAAAGCCGATGGCATCGACCGTCCGCCCGAGGCCCCTGCACAGGACCGGCGGCAGGGCGAGCATGTAATCCACCTCACCGGGCACGCGCACGGAGCGGTAGCGATGGACGGCCGGGTCGTCCGCGAACGGATCCTCCCCTTTCGGAGAGGGAGCGAACACATGCACGTCGTGCCCGCGCTCGCTCAGGCCGAGCCGGTAGAAGTGGGTCACGTTTGCCACACCGTTGAGTGACGGCGGATAGCTGTTGCTGAACAATGCAACTTTCATGTACTCACCTGAAGGCTTCCTTTGGCGATGACGATCACAATGACTCGGCGGTTCAGCGATTGCAGTGCAGGATTACTCAGAGGCTGGCGGCGTCCAGCGGGTGCCCGCGATATGCGTGACATTGTCCTCGTCATTGAGATAGTAGATCGTGAAGATGTCCCCATCGTCGAGTTCGACTGAGATCGGGTAGCCGTTGTCCCCGCCCGCGCCATGGCCGTCAGCCCGCAGGATGATCTCATTCTCAAGGTCCCACGTATGCCCGCCGTCGTCGCTGAGCACCGCCCGAATGCCGATCGGGTCGCGGCGGTAGCCGTAGCTGCACAGCAGTCTGCCATCGTCGAGA
>JBNJEK010000148.1:0-10905 GCA_051745855.1 Armatimonadota bacterium | reverse complement strand
CGCAGTGTGGGCCTCCGGTGAGGACAGGCCCAGTGCCCTCGAGCCTGTGCCCGCGCCCACCTGGTCAGATCCTGACAGCGGCTCGATCGACATTTCTGCGCTCTCCGCCTCGATGCGTCGGTTGATCGAGGCGGCTCGCGACCTCAACGGCGCACAGTTGCCTCCGCAGGTCTTTCTGGCGGCCCCCGCGCATTTCGTCGCCTCCCGGTGCGCGCGCATGGTCGAGGCCGCCCGGGTCGCCGGAAGCGAGCGCCCGCGCATCGCCTCCTGTCCCGAGCTGACCGCGATCTACTACGCCGCCGAGCGCGCCATGGCTGACGGCCTTTTCCTCGTCTACGATCTTGGCGCCGGGTTCAACGTCGCCGTGGTCGAAATTCGCGACGGGAGCGCCGCGGTCGTCACCTCCCACTGGGATCGTACACTCGGCGGCCGGCACTTCGATCGGCTTCTGTCCGACTATTTCCTCGATCGTCTTGACGGCTCCGGCGGAGATCCCGGGGAGATCGCCCCCGCAACCCTTCAGCAGGCCTCCGAGCGTCTGCGGTTGTGGCTGGATGCAGACCACAAGTCCGCCGCGTGGCTGCCGGTGGAGGGGATGCCGGGTGGGGGCATGACGCTTGAGATCACGCGCACAGACTTCGAGGCACTGATCGAGAAGTCGGTGGCCGAGACGCTGGAACGTGTCGAGCGGGTCGTCAGGTCCGCCGAAGACCTTCTCTTCTCCTCCGTGCCAGACCGGCTGGACGCGGTCATCATGGCGGGCGGGGCGAGCAGGACGCCACTGGTCGGAGCGCGTGTCGAGGAGTGGATCTC
Organism: Armatimonadota bacterium; assembly: GCA_051745855.1. Classification (GTDB taxonomy): domain Bacteria; phylum Armatimonadota; class Zipacnadia; order Zipacnadales; family UBA5352; genus UBA5352. Next base: position 10,092 of record JBNJEK010000148.1, on the reverse strand, counting down.
ATCCCGTACGCGGATACCGCCTGATGTCGCGAATGAGAAGCCCGTGATGCGTGCCGCACTCGGCGCGGCGTTGCTCGCTGCGCGTCGGACCCAGGATCACCGGCCCTCGTGGCGTAAGCGCAGCGAGAGGGGACCGGCCGACAAGCCTGGCCCTGCTGCGCAGCCGTCTTCGCGTGTCCAGCACGATCGCGATCGGGACGAGGACACGGTCATGCAGTTCGAATTCGCGGCCTTCCATCCGCAGGAGGTTGAGGTCCAGACCCAGCAAACGCTCAGAGCATACGCCTATCTGTCGAAGATGCAGAATGAGGTCTTCAAGGAAGTTCAGGAACAGTTCGATCACGTGGAATCGTTGCGCCCCTCGCGTGCCCGGGAGAGTAGTCCGGTGGACCGTTCCTCGGACCTGACGGTTGTGCCCGACGTGCCCGGGCTTGAGTTCAGCCCGCGGCAGCAGATGGTGGGGCTGCGGGCAGACAAGCAGTACGCCCAGTTCACCTTCACCGCCCCGCGCGATGTTGCCGGCAGAGCGTGCAGCGGGGGTCTGCTGTTCATGCTCGGCGGCATTATCATCGCCGAGGTGCCGGTCGGAGTGCTGGTGCGCAACGTGGGCGCCGATGCGGACTTTGAGGAGCAGTTCCGTCGCAGCGTCTCCTCCAGACCTTACGGGAGCGTCTTCGTCTCCTACTCCCGCGAGGACAGGGAGGTCGTGATGCGGCATGAGCAGCACTGCCTGGCGCGTGGCGACAACTTTCTTCGGGATCAGGTGGTGCTCAGGTCGGGCCAGGAGTGGTGTTCGCAACTTCTGGAGTTGATCGACGAAGCCGATGTCTTTCAGCTCTTCTGGTCGCCCTCCGCGGCGGATTCGGAGTACGTCAGAATGGAGTGGGAGCACGCACTGAGGCGCCAGCGGAAGAGGCCCGGATTCATCCGGCCTGTCTACTGGCACAGTTCTGAGGGGCCAGTCCCTGACCCGCCGTGTGAACTCAATCACCTGCACTTCACCTACGCCGAGCTTTGACGACACCGGTCGGATGGAAGTGACAGTGCCGGTGACGCGAGTCCGTTTCTCGACTGCAGCCTGGACGGGGAGGCAACACCGATGCTCTGGAACGATGGAGGTACTCTGGTCCCCAAGCCACTCAGCGATAACGTGCAGCAGCTTCTGGCGGATGTGGGGACGGAGCGGGCGTCAGGGACGGTCCGCCCCGGCCACTTCTTCATGGCCCTGATCGACGGCATCGACGATGAGGCAGAGGGCGCGCTGGCCGCGGGACTTCATGCCGATGCCACGCCCCGGGATTTGGCGGGGGTGATCGAGGCGTACTGTGCCTGCAGACAGGACGGGGAGGCGATGCTCACGGGCAATCGCGATGAATTCTCGGCCGAGGCGCAGGCGATCATTGCCGACCTGGAGATGATGCTGTCGGGCGGCAACGATGAACTCCCCGCCGCCGATCCCGAGCGCCTCGGGACCCATCACGTCTGGCTCGCCGCTCTCCGTCACCCCGACGGTGGCGACTGCAAATACCTCGGAGAAAGAGACCTGTTAGACTTCGAGGCGGCCGTTGAGGGCTTTCGTCGGCTTCTGACGATGGACGACCTCCCACCGCTCTTCGACCAGATCTCCAAGGCATTGCTCCTGGACTTCTTCTCCGACGGCGCAATTGCGGCGCTGGAGGAGGCGGCTGAGAGCGCTGGCACGATGGGATACGGCCGGATCATGCCGGCCCATCTGTTTCTGGCGTTACTGATGCAGCCGGAGGGGCCTGCGGAATGGGCGGTGAGGATGGAGGCGCCGCACGGTAAGGGCCCGGCCGATGTGGCCGAAGAGATCAAGCGCCAGTTGTCAGCGGGAAGGCAGGAGTCGGGGACGCAACTTGAACTCGATCAGGATCACGTGTCCAGTTCGACCGAGGAGCTTCTCGAGGACGCCATGCGCAGAGCGCGGCTGCATGGTCGGGACGAGATCTCATTGTGGGACCTCTCGATGGCGGTGGCATTGGTGGAGGACGAGCGTCTGAAGGCGATTCTCGGCTGTGCCGCTTTGCAGATGACCGCCGAGGCGATCGAGGATCGCCTCCGACAGTACGAAAGGCAGGGAATGTCCGAGGAGCGCGAGCCGCCGCCATTCACGGTTCCGCCGCAGATCGGTACCGGGGATGACCTGACGCACCTCGCACGCAGGGGGCAGATCCCTGAGGTCCCCTTCCTGGACGAGACCATCAACCGGGTGTGCAAGACTCTCTACCGCCGCCGCGCCAACCATGTGCTGATCGTCGGTGATCCGGGAATCGGCAAAACCACCGCCGTTCGGGACCTCGCCCGGCGAGCCGCCGCGGGGGAAATCGGCTTCCTCGAGCGAAAACGCATCGTCTGGGTCGACACCTCGGACGTGGCGGCCGAGGAAGCGAAGACCCGCCTGGGCGAGTTGCTGGCGCTGGTCCGCGGCCGCAATGACATCATCCTGTGCATTGATGGGCTGGGCGCGCTTCTCGCCGCCGATCAGCGTGGCAGCACCGGCCGGCCGCTCCTGCGCGCAGCGCTCAAGAACGGCCACATTCACATGATCGGCATCATGGACCAGATCAGCTACTCGCGGCATCTTGCCAACGATCCCAAGGAACTACAGTACTGCCAGCTTGTGGAGATGGAGGAGCCCGATCAGAGCGCTTCGGTCAGCATGCTCTCAACGATGCGCGAGCGCCTGGAAGAGGAGTACGAACTCATCGTTGAACCGGCGGCGATTGACACCGCGGTGCGGCTGGGAGCCTCGTACATACTGTCCGAGCGCCTTCCTGCCAAGGCGGTGCGATTGTTGCGGATCGCCTGTGATAACGTCGCCTACGAACGCGAGCGACGCCGTGATCAGGGAGAGGAGGTCGATGATGATGAGGCGCGCGTGACCTCGGCGGCCGTGGTCGGGGTCGTCTCGGAGGAGACGGGGCTTCCGGCCTCGACACTTCGCGGGACCGGTGACGAAATTGACTACCGCAAGATGCTCGGCGTCCGGGTGGTCGGGCAGGAGAACGCCATCGCGGCGGTCGCGAGGCAGTTGCAGCTCATCAAGAGCGGCTTCAAGAAGCCTACGAAGCCTGCCAGCGTAATGCTCTTCGCGGGCCTGACCGGTACCGGAAAGACCGAGTTGGCGAAGGCGATCGCGCAGGTGTACTCAGCCTCGAAGACACTGCAGGTTTACACGATGGGAAACTTTACCGAGGAGCACAGCGTGTCGAACCTCATCGGCTCGCCCCCCGGATACGTGGGGTATGAACAGGGCGGGCCGCTGATCAATGAGTTGAACGCCGACCCTTATTCGGTTGTGCTGCTCGACGAGGTGGAGAAGGCCCATCCCGAGGTCTGGAAGCCGATGCTGAACCTCTTTGACGAGGGCTGGATCGTCGATCGCCGGAACATGAAAGCCTACGGCAATCGGGCCGTGTTCATCCTGACTACAAATGCGGGCGCCGAGCGGATCATTGAGTTGCTGGGCGTCGGGAAGACTATGGAGGAGGTTGAGCGCGATGTAAGAGAACATCTGCTCACCCTTACGGATGGCCGCAACAACCCGCGCTTCACACCGGAATTTCTCGCCCGCCTCGATCGCATCGTGGTCTTCGGTCCGCTTTCACGCGAGGCCATGCGGCAGATCACAAGGCTGCGGCTCGAACGCGAGGCGAAGGAGTTCGAGGAGGTGCGCGACAGGACGCTCACCTGGGATGAGGAGGTCGTCGATCTTATCGGTAGTCTCAGCCACGAGGCCAATGAGCGCGCCGATGGCACGGAAGGCGGCCGGATCGTGGGCAGGAACGTGGATGAGATGATCCTCGGGCAGGTCACCGACCTGATGACAGACAGCTCGGACCAATTCAGGCGGGCATGCGGCGTGCATCTTTCGGTGCGCGAGGGCCATGTCGAACTTGAACTGGTGCAGCCCGAGCAGCTTGATCTGGACGAGTTGACGCGCCCCTGCCTGGAGGCCATCGACGGCGCGTCGCCTGCGCTGAGCAAATCATTCGAGGACCAAATCGACGAGTTGGAGGCGGTCGTTGACCGGTGGGGCGCGGAGGTCAAGCGATGGGGGGCGGGCATGGAGCGCCCAGAGGCGGCGGAGATGGTGGACGAGCTGCTCGACGAATTCGCCAGGGGCGCCGAAGAGGTGCGCGTGTCCTCCTCCGAGGGCAGCAGGCACATGGCCGCCTTCGCTCGCTCGATCGTCTCACAGATCCGCGAGACCGTGACGGCCATCGAGACACTGGAGGGGTGAGTGATGGAAGCAGGCCGGGAGCTTGAGGGCGTCGTACTGGCCGATCGCTACCTGCTGCAAAGCTGTCTCGACGAGGGAAATTTCGGCTGGGTGTACCGGGCCGAACACCAGCTTTTCGGCCAGGCCGTCAGGACAGTTGCGGTCAAGGTCACGAAGATGACGGGCATCGGCGCGCAGGAGGCCCGCGAGGTCTTTGAAGAGCCGATCACGCTTGCCCGCATCATTGACGGGACCGAAGAGGAGAGTTTCAGACGCTACCTCGTACAGATTTACGATCTCGGCGTGCTTCCCGAGCACGATGGACGCGGGTTTATCGTGATGGAGTTCATCAGCGGCGGCAACCTCGACCGGCTGCTGCGGGACACGCAGATGCCGCAGTGGGACGTGCTGGAGTACGCGCTTGAGATCTGCCGCGGAATGTCGGCTGTGCACGATCAGGGGGTGATTCATCGCGATCTCAAGCCGGACAATCTGCTGCTCACGCCCGCCCGGCAGATCAAGATCGCGGACTTCGGCCTCTCCGCGCGGATGATCGCCTCGCGCGGATATGTCCCGGGGGTGGCGGGCACCACGCTCTGGATGGCGCCGGAGACGATGGACCGCTCGAACCCGCGCTCCGATCCCCGATCGGACGTGTACTCCATCGGCTTGGTCCTCTACCGGATGCTCACCGGCACGCACCCGTTCTCTGAACTTATCCCGCCGCGAGAACTCTCCCCCGATGAGGAGGCTCAGTGGCTCCTCAAACACCGCATGTCGCTGGCCGTTCGAAGGCCTTCGCAGATCAACGCCACCGTGGATGATCGGATGGATAAGGTGGTCATGACCGCGATGGATCCGAGGCCGAATGTGCGCTTCCCCAACGCCGGGGCGATGCTCAGGGAACTCGAAAAGATTGTGGTCGTCTGCGGGGATCCGCGCGAGAAGCTGCTCGCGCGTGCGCGGGAGGCCGCCGGTTGCCGGCGGTGGGAGAAGGCTGCAAGGCACTTCACGGAATGCATCGACGAGGAGCCGAACGCCGCGGACGAGATTGCATTCGAGGCACATCGCGGCCTCGGTCGCTGCCTCGGAGAACTGGGGCGGTGGCAGGAGGCGATAGAGGCCCTGAAGCGGGCGGAGACTATCAACGAGCGGAGAAACGTGCTCAAGGACACCCGAGATATCCGCGAGTTCTTCGACGAGATCGCGGAGGCATTCCGCAGCGCCGGCAATCCACTTGCGGCGTGTGGCTACGACGTGAAGGCGAGGAGGCTGCGCAGACGTTGATGGAGGAGGTCTCCACCGACAGAATCAGGGAGATGATGATGCTGGCGCAAGCCGGGGAAGCCGATGAAGGTGCGTCGGACTGGCTTGCGATGGCCTGCGTTCCCGGTGCCCGCTGCTCCGACGAAAGACTGTCGCAGTTGCGCCGGCTCAATGAGTCGGCGACGCGCAATCCCCGATGGAAAGAGTGGGCGAATCGGAACCGCGCGCTCATCGATCTGATCGATGGAGTAGACCCCGCCGTGGTATCCCGCCGACAGGAGTTGCAGCCGGACGACGAGTTCTCCGCTGTGATTCTCGCGCTTGCGTGGTTGTGCAGCGGAGAGCCCGCCAGGGCCGTGGAGGCACTGCCTGCTGAACTGCCGAAGGTGCCCGAGGCACGGGGCCTTGCGCGGGCCGTTCAGTGCGCGCAACGGCTGTGGGCATGGCTTGATGGGCAGATGGCCGAGCCTCCGGGGAGCCTGCGACCGCTGTCTGATGGATTGTTCAATCGTGTTGCACGCTCGCTCGTCGATGAATTGCTTGGTCGGCGGGCACTCCGGCTTGGAGATGTCGTGACCGCGACCGACATGCTGGCTGAAGCATGGGAGGGCGGGCGTAATCACCGGTCGGCGTACTACTACTGTCTGGCGTTGCTTGCCGGCGGCCGTCGGGACGAAGTCTCCCGCATTCTCGATGAGACGCCGGGCGCGGCGAGGTACCTGCCGCTGCTTTCACTTGCCCTGGAGACGAACCCCGGTGCGCCGGTCGACGAACTCTGTGAGGCCGTCCCGGTGCGGCGCCGGCGGCTCGCGGAGATGCTGTTGAAGGCGCGACGTCTGGCGGCGGAGGGGCAGACGAACGCGGCCCTGACTGCCGCTGAGCTTCCTGAGGCCAAGGACGCGGAGCTCGCCTTCGAGCTAACACGCATCTGCGCGAAGGCGCGGCGCGAGCGCGGTGAGAAGGATGACATAGCGTTCCTGCGATCGGAGGCGTGCGCGCACATCCCTCTTTTCGATCGTGAGACGGAACCGCGTCGGAGCGCAGAGGCGGAACGCGAGCAGCAGATAATTGCCGTGGCCGCGGATGGCGACCTGGAGGAGGCATTGGCACTCGCCGTGGCGTGGGCCCGCTCGGATGAGTCAGCGCGTGCTCTGATCCTCGCAGGACGGCTGCTGTTGGCGCATGCGCTTGAATACGAGGCAGACGCGAGCGCTCTGTCCAGCCGCAGTTCATATCTGACACAGGCGCGCAGTGTCCTCGGCCGGGTGGGTGATGCCCCTTTCGCCTCCGCAACGCAGGAAGCAATCGCCCGGGCCCTCGTAACACTGTGTTATTGTGCTGAGCGACCGCCGGATGAGCGCGAGCATGCAATGAAGGCGGTCGCGGGCCTGGGCAAGCCCTCACCGGAGGAGCCGGCGGAGGTCGCCTACTATCGCGGTCTGCTGATGCTGCGCTGGGGGCCGGGGGAAGAGCGGGCCGACCACCTGCAGATGGTCTTAGGACTTGCAGAGAGGGCGGGAGTTGCCGACGAGGCCCTCGCCGAGGGCCTGCGTTCGGCCTGCGCGGGGTGGACGGACGGGCCGCGAACCGATGAGCGACTGCTGAATCTTGCGAAGAGCTTCCAGCAGGAGCGGTCGCAGCGCGCGCGGGTCATCCGGGATATCGTCGTTCGCGAGCGACTGATCGGACTGGCCTCCGACCTGAGGGCTGGGATCGTCGTGTCACCCGGATCGGTCGGACTGGACGATGATTCCGCGCTCGGGCCGCTGCTTGTGGCCTGCGAGGCTCTGCGATCGGGTGAGCCTGCTGCCGCCCGTGAGGCCCTTGAAGCGGCCGGTGCCGACGCGGAAATCACCGCCCTGGGGCGTGCGCTGGCCGCGGCCGCCGAAGGCGACCTCGACGGATGTCTCGCTCTCCCGGCCGAGAATAGCCTGAACGAGGCCGCCGGATGCCTGGCGCGCTTCCTCGCCGACGGTGCAACTGCTGATGCCTGGCGGCTGACGTCACTGGCTGCGGATGGTTGTGCGACGGCGATGCGACTGCTCAGCGATCCACGGCTGCTCTCGTCGGTGATCGCCGCCCCGGAGGAGGAGAGACGGATCGACTTTCCCGAAGTGGGAGGCCGGGCTTTGGCGGAACTTCTGAACGGCGGTGCGGATGCGGGAGCGGTGGCTCGGGTCGCGATCGCGCTGGAGCTGCGGGAGCCCGCGCTGGCGGCGTTGGACCGCTGGTCGAAGCAGGATGAGACAGGTGAGGCGTCGCGCCTGTTTGCACGCTACGCGGCCCATCTGGCCTACCAGGAGGCGACGGCTTCCGAGGCCTGCAAGCACCTGGAAGTGGCGAACTCGTTAGAGAGTCACCTCCCGGACAGAGACGCAGCCCGGATTCGCGACGCTACAGCGGCCACCGAGCAGGAGCAATTCGCCTCGGCGCTGGCCGGATATCTAAGCGACGGCATCAGCCGCAAGTACCGTCGTGGCGTGGAGGTATGCCTGCCGCTGGCGCTGGCTCTTCGCGAACTACGGCCGGAGTTGGAGGCGGCGGTAGCCGCCGAAGATGAACGCCGGGTTCGCGAGGCCGTCGGCGGGGCGCTGCAGGCCGAGCAGTCGCCCGATCTGTGGCTGGCCCTGGCACTGGCCCATCGGCAGTGGGGCCTGCTGTGGGAGAAGCATGAGAAGAACGCCCTGTCGGCCGCAGAGCATCTCGTGCGGGGAGGACGGATTCTGCGCCGGCTGCTCTGCACCACGGAATTCTGGCGGCCCCGAAGCACCGTGACCGAGGCGATTCCGAGCGACGAACTCGAAGGGCTTCGAAGGGAGACGGTCTCCGCACTGATCGAAGACCATGTGCGCCGCGCACGCGGGTGGCTCGGCACTCCGTGGATTGGGCTCGGCAGGGCACACGTCCGGCTTCTCGAATGCCTCGCGGGCGAGAATGCGCACAGTTCGGAGACGCCGCTGCCTGATCTGTCTGGCGACGAGGCCCTTGCGGAGGAGCTTGAGGACGCGGTCATTGCGGCAATCGATGCGTGGGCGCAGCGAGAAGTGCAGGCTACTCGTTCGCTGCTCGACGGTCCCAGACCCGAGGACGTCCGCTACGAGGCCGCAATCAGGCGGATCAGCGGCTTCCTTGCACTGCTTCCGGAGAACCGTGCGGCGCTGCTCTTCGCAGTTCGGACCTGCAATGACCGTGCGCTGGCGCAATCGCGGGCGGAGGACGCGACCGGCGTCGTCGAGTCGGTTGACAGGGCGCGTGAGTGGGTGGGCCGCCTCGCCCCTTTCGCCACACCCGGCGCCGACGGCACCTCTGAGAATCTGGCACTGTCAACCGCATTCACTCTGCAGGCCGCGGTGACCAACGACGCGCCTGAGCGCGAGCGACTTCTGCGCAGCGCGGTGGAGCTTGATCCGGGCAACTCCAACGCGCGTGCGATGCTCGATGAGATTGCAGCCGGCGGGAGGGAATGACTGTGGACTGTGTGGAACGCAATGCATTTGGTGTGTTGGGCCTGTCGCCTGACGCTACGGCGGAGGAGGTGGCCGAGGTTGCCCGCATAAGGGTCGCCGAAGCGGCGAGTGAGCACGAGGCGCGGCGCTATCGCGAGGCGCGCGCCGCTGTGACGGCCAACCGCCGCGAGCGTTACAGACACGAGGTATTCCGGGCGGCGATTGCCGGAAGCGATCGGGCTGACGGTGCTCGCCAGCGACTCCGGGCCTTTCGCTCACCGCCGGTGGATCGCGAGCAACTCGCGGAAGTGGCCGCGGACCTGCGCCCGGCCGCCGTGCCCTGGCACGCGCTGCTCGAACTGGCGGTCGCGGAGTTGGTGGAAGCCCGCTTGGCCCGGTCGGCGCCCGGGAAAGACCCGGTGCAGCCGGTCGCGATTATTCCGTGCAACGCTTCTGATGGGGTGCGAGAGGACGATCCACACGATGGACAATGAGAAGCTGTCTGAACTGGCTGGCGACGTCTCATGGCTTGCACCGCGATCGACGTGTGAGGCCACCGGTGAGGAGGGTGTGCTCGAGGCCATCGAGGCCTGTGTTCGGGACTATGCGACCAGCCTCAACGAGGCCCGGGCAAAAGCCGAATCTCGGCGCGAGGAGACCGACGCGTGCCTTGCGGCGCTGGCGGATCTCATTCACAGCCTCGACGTGACGCTGGCGGAGACTGAGCAGGACCTTTCGGCGATGGGGCTGGGACAGGTGCATCGCCGCGTTCGCCTGGTCACTGATCAGATGCGGGATCTGCTCGCGGTCAGCGACGTGATCTTCGAGGACCTGACCGGACTGCCGTTTGAGGATGATGTCATCGAGCGGTCAGATGTGGACGGGTGGCGCAGGAGCGAGGACTTTGAGACGGAGATCGTGGCGGAAACGGTGAAGCCCGCAATCGAAGTTCGCGGTAAACTCTACCGGCGAGCGCGTATCGTAGCCGGAGGGCCGCCGCTGTGAGTGCATCAAACCATGCCGGGTGGGAGTGATGATCCGTGATTCTTTCGAAGGGCGTAGGCATCGACCTGGGCACGACCAACAGTGCGGTGGCCGTGATGAATCCGACGGACACCGAGGCGTTGATTTTTGAGC
>JBNJEK010000147.1:0-11023 GCA_051745855.1 Armatimonadota bacterium | reverse complement strand
GGAAGCCGTTGCCGTCAGTCGCTTCCGTTGTGGCTCTCGCGCCCCCGCGAGGGGCCGTCGCTGTGGTGCAGCAGACAACGACTTCCCCGGCGAGGCGCCGGGGCCACAACGACAACGGCTCAGCGGCGTGCGGACGAGAGCCGTCCGAAGGATCATGCGCCGCGAGAGGGATATTCGCCGGTAGCACCCGTGGTCCTTCGTAACATTTTCGTTGAGGGCGACGGAGCGTGAGCTGAGCGAATGTTTCACGTGAAACATTTGTTCGCATAGAAAAGGAGAGAAGAAACGCGCCCGGAAGATCGGGCGTGAGGGGCGTGTCGCGCGGTCATGTACGTGTTTTCGCGCCCGACCACGCGAGTCGGACGCGATCGTGCCGGGTGCGCGGTGACCTACAGGTCCTGCCGCACGCGGACCGACAGGCGGATCGCTGTGCGCTCGTTTCCGTTGATCTCGATGTCGATGAAGCTCGGCCAGCAGACGAGCTCGATGCCGCTCGGGGCGAGGAAGCCGCGCGAGATCGCGATGGCCTTCACAGCCTGGTTAAGGGCGCCCGCCCCGACAGTTTGCATCTCGGCCTCATTATGCTCGCGGATCGTTCCCGCAAGCGCGCCGGCGACCTTATTCGGGTCCGAACTCGAACTGACTCGCAGGATATCCACGCGGGATAGCCCCCTTGCTGCCGTTATGCTGCCAGTAGATGCCGGGAATGGTCGGATCGCTGGTATGATGAAATCGATCAAAGCGAACTCCGCGCGGGCATGGTACTACGAAAACGCTCCGAAGGCAAGTCCTGGAGCGATATCCGTCTCATCAAATCCGTTCAGCCGAAGGATTCCTCAATCTGGATGCGCTCGATGCTCCATGTTCGCCCGGTCTGTGGATCTACTTCGAGAACCACGCCGCAGAGGATCGCCGGGCCCGTCCGCGGTGGCTCGAAGCGGACCGGCATCTGTGTGCGGAACCGTTCCAGCACCGGCTCAATCCCCACCCCGATGATCGACTCGGTCGCCCCGGTCATCCCGACATCGGTGATATGCGCGGTGCCCCCGGGGAAGATGCGCTCATCGGCGGTCTGCACGTGGGTATGCGTGCCCACGCAGGCGCTGACGCGGCCGTCGAGATGCCGCGAGAGCGCGATCTTCTCGGAGGTGGCCTCCGCGTGGAAATCCACGAGGATGACGGGGGTGTCCTGCCGCATCCAGTCGAGGATCTCGTCGGCGGCGCGGAACGGGTCGTCGAGTTCGCGCATGAAGATGCGCCCCTGCAGGTTGATTACACCCACCTGCGCGCCCTCGGTGCGCGACGGGTAGATGCCGGCGCCGCTTCCAGGCGCCCCGGGCGGGTAGTTTGCGGGGCGGAGGACGCGCTCGTCCTCCTCAACGAGTTTCTCGGCCTCCTTCTGCGCCCAGACGTGGTTGCCGGTGGTGATCACGTCCGCCCCGGCGGCAAAGATGTCGTCGGCGATGGAGGTGGTGATGCCGTTGCCGCCTGCCGCGTTCTCGCCGTTGACAACAACAAGCCCCGCGTCGTGCCTGACGATCAGTTCGGGAAGGAACTCGCTGATGCAGCGCCGCCCGAGCTTCCCGACGACGTCGCCTATATGGAGTATGACCATCTGCTACCTGGCTTTCGATGTGTCAGGTTGTCGGCTGAGCGAACGACAAACGGCCGGGCGGGACTGTAATCCCGCCCTCCAGACGGCTGGACAGCCGTTGTCGCCGCTGTTGCCTTTGCCGTCGCTGCTGTAAGCGGGCGTTTGCCGTCGTTTGCTGCCGTCGCTGCCTTACTGCGCGTATTCGACGGCGCGCTTTTCGCGGATGACGGTGACCCGGATCTGCCCGGGGTATTCCATCTCGCTCTGGATGCGCTCGGCCATCTGCCGGGCGAGTTTATGCGCGGTTCGGTCGTCGATCTGGTCGGGCTTGACCATCACGCGCAGTTCGCGGCCGGCCTGGATGGCGTAGCATTTGTCCACGCCGTTGAAGCTTTTCGCGATGCCTTCGAGGCCCTCGAGGCGCTTGAGGTACGATTCGAGCGTCTCGCGCCGGGCGCCGGGGCGCGCGGCGGAGATGGCATCGGCGGCCTGCACGAGGAACGCCTCCACGGTCTCCATCGGCATCTCCTCGTGGTGAGCGCCCACGGCATGGACCACCGCCTCCGGCTCCTGCCGGCTGCGGCAGATCTCCATGCCGATCAGCGAGTGGGAGCCGTCGCGCTCGTAGTCCACGGCCTTGCCGATGTCGTGCAGCAGCCCTGCGCGCCGCGCGATCGCCACGCGAGCGCCGCACTCGCCGGCCATTGCGCCGGCAAGGTGCGCCACCTCGATGGAGTGTTTGAGCACGTTCTGCCCGTAGCTGGTGCGGAAGTGCAGCTTGCCCAGAAGCCGCACCAGTTCGGGGTGCAGGCCGGAGACGCCGGTCTCGAAGGTGGACTGCTCGCCGGCCTCCTTCATCGTCTCCTCGATCTCCTCGCGGGCGCGGACCACGGCCTCCTCGATCCGTCCCGGGTGGATGCGGCCGTCGGCGATCAGGGCCTCAAGCGACATCCGCGCGACCTCGCGCCGCACCGGGTCGAAGCCGGAGAGCACGACCGCCTCGGGCGTGTCATCGACGATCAAGTCGATCCCCGTGGTCTGCTCGAATGCGCGGATATTGCGGCCTTCGCGGCCGATGATGCGACCTTTCATGTCATCGCTGGGCAGTTGCACCACCGAGACGGTGCTCTCGGCGGTGTGGTCCACCGCGCAGCGCTGGATAGCCCATGCGACGATCTCGTTGGCCTTGCGATCGGCCTCCTCTTCGGCCTTGGCGATCGTCTGGCGGACGAGCTGGTTGGCGTCCTGGGTGATGTCCTCCTCGACCTCGGCGAGGAGCATCTCGCGCGCCTGCTGGCGGGTCAGTCCGGAGACACGCTGAAGTTCGCGCTCCTGCTCCTCGACGAGTTCGTCTGCGCGCTCGCGCTGCGTCTCGATCTCCTTCTCCCGGTTGCGCAGATTTCGGGAGCGGTTGTCCATCTCGGTGCTCAGTCTCTCTATGCGGTCCTCGCGCTCTTCGAGGCGCCGCTTGGTCTTGTCAAGCTCCTCGCGCTGGGAGCGCAGTTCGGCCTCGACCTCCTCGCGCAGCCTGTGCGCCTCCTCGCGGGATGCGATCTTCAACTCCCGGCGCTCTACCTCTATCTGCTCCTGAAGCTCTTCCTTCATCTCGTAGATTTCAGCACGTTCCACTGCTATCTTTTCTCGAGCCGCGCCAATCTTCGAGCGATAGAGCAGGTACGCCAGGACTGCGGCCACTACTGCAACGACTATTGGTGGTAACCACATATACATATCGGATTTGGCACCTCCGTTTTTGGTGGTACGACGTGCGTCATATGTTGCTGGTCACTCCCCGCTGAGTTCGGCAAGTGCTTCGTCCACTGCACTCATGCAGTGGCTGTCGGAGAATCCGCGGCGTTTGAGATAGCCGTAGAGTCTCCGGCGAGCGGTCTCTGCATCGACGTCGCGAAGTCGCTCAGAGCGCTCGGCCGCGACCTCCCGGGCCCACTGAGACAGGTCCTCATCGCGGAGCGTCTCGTGCACGATACGTTCGGCGATGTCACCGTCCAGATGGTCCTGGACCAGCTTGTGTATGAGGGCAAAAGGCCCCTGCTTCGATTTTCGAAGGAGCGCGTCGATCCGGTCGCGAGCGTACTGCTCGTCGTTGACGTATCCGGCCGACTCGAGATCGCCAAGGGCTTCCTCTATCGCCTCGGCGGCCAATCCTTTCCCCCGCAGTCTCTGCTCAAGGTATCCCCGCGTGCGCGCCCTGTGAGCCAGCAGCCTGATGGCCGCCGCCTTCGCCTCCCGGTATTCGGGGTGGCGCGCGCGTCTATCGCTCATCCAACCCCTCCTTTTTTGTGTCCGCCTCCTCTGGCGAAGTCGGCCGTCACTCCTCGCCCTCGCTCTGCTCGTCCTCGGCGCCTTCCTCGCCCTCTTCAGGGATCGGCGCGCCCTCAAGCAGCGGCAGACCGACGCGCTCGCGAACCTTGTTCTCAATCTCGAACGTGAGATCGGGATTGGCCTCAAGATAGTCCGTGGCATTCTCGCGGCCCTGTCCGAGGCGCTCCTCGCCGTAGCTGTACCAGCTTCCCGCCTTCTCGATAATCTCCAGCTCCACGCCCTCGTCAAGCACGCAGCCGAGGCGCGAGATGCCCTTGCCGAAGATGATGTCGAACTCGGCGGTCTTGAAGGGCGGAGCTACCTTGTTCTTGACGACTCGGACACTTGTTCTGTTGCCGATGATGTCCGTTCCGTCCTTAAGACTCTCGCGGCGGCGCACCTCAAGGCGCACCGAGCACCAGAACTTGAGCGCGCGGCCACCCGGTGTCGTCTCCGGGTTCCCGAACATCACGCCGATCTTCTCGCGGATCTGGTTGATGAAGATGATGATCGTGCCGGCCTCGGAGGCGTGGCCCGAGAGCATGCGCAGGGCCTGGCTCATCAGCCGCGCCTGCAGTCCCACGTGGGAGTCGCCGACGGCGCCCTCGAGTTCGGCCTGGGGCACGAGCGCGGCCACCGAGTCCACGGCGATCACGTCGATGGCGCCGGAGCTTATGAGCGTGTCACAGATCTCCAGCGCCTCCTCGCCGGTGTCGGGCTGGGCGATGAGCAGGTCGTCGAGGTTCAGCCCGAGCGCTTTCGCGTAGGCCGGGTCGAAGGCGTGCTCGGCGTCGATCAGTGCCGCGTTGCCGCCCTGCTTCTGCGCTTCGGCGAGGCAGTGCATCGCGAGAGTCGTCTTTCCTGAGCCCTCCTGACCGTAAAGCTCCACGACGCGCCCGCGCGGCAGTCCGCCGACACCGAGCGCGATGTCGAGCGTCAGCGCACCGGTAGGGATCGCGGAGACGTCGAGGTGCGACTTCTCCGAGCCAAGGCGCATGACAGCGCCCTCGCCGAACTGCTTTTCCACCTGCGAGATCGCGCGGTCGAGGTTCTTCCTGCGGTCATCTGTATCTGCCATCGTTGAATCCCCCAATTCCTTCCTGTGCTGCAGTGATGTGTTTGGTTGTGCGAACGGAACGGTCGATATCTAACCGCATTTGACAGGCAGGAATGCCTGTCCTACGTGAAAGGCAGATGAACAGAATCGGCCTGTCCCATGGCTGTCATTCGCCGCCGTTTGTGGGACAGGCTTTCCAGCCTGTCGGTCGTCCGTCGTCAATTGCCCAACCTGAACTCCGCTCGTTTCGTGTACACCGGCCCCTGCGGCGTGAGGTCGCTTGAGAGAAGGGAGAACCGATCGATCTCCATCTCCCCGACCGACGCCTCGCAAAGCTCCTCGATGGCCTCGCGCAAATTCCGGCCGCCGCTGCGCTCTTTGACGCGCCCGAGCGTGAAATGTGCGGTGAACGGATGGCGCTCGGCGTCGGCGAGGCCGGCCTTCACCAGGCGACTGCCCAGCGCATACGCAAGCTCGGTCAACTCCGGACATTCCTCGCGCAGCCCGAGCCAGATGACCCGCGGCGCCCCGCGCGGGGGAAAGCAGCCCACTCCGCGCAGATTCACCCGGCAGGGCGAGCACTCGGCCGCCGCCTCTTCGGCAATCTCAATGATCTCGTCGAGCTTCTCCGCCGGCGTGTCACCGACGAATTTCAGTGTCAGGTGCAGGTTCGGCCGCTCCACCCACTTGACGCGCGGACCGCGCGGGCAGGCCCGCTCAAGCGCGTCCTGCAGGTCGCAGGCGCCGTCGCGCAGCGCCTCGTCGAGCGGGATGCCGAAGAAGAGACGAAGCGTCTCCTGCTCCTCGCTCACGGCCGCTGCACCTCGATCCCGAGCACGCGCTTGCGCAGCATGTTGAGCGCGTTCTGCGAGACCCGGCGCTTGAACTGCTCGCGCGTCCCGGGCCAGTTGAGTTCGTCGCAGGTGACTCCGTCGGGGCCGGCGATTGCGGCGTAGACCAGGCCCACCGGCTTCTCCTCGGTCCCGCCGGTCGGCCCGGCGATCCCGGTGGTGGAGAGGCCGTAGCTCGCCCCGTAGAGTTCGCGGGCGCCGACGGCCATCGCCCGCGCGGTCGGCTCACTGACCGCGCCGTGTTCGGCGAGCACCTCGGCCGGCACGCCCAGCACGCGCTGCTTGATCTCGTTGGCGTAGGCGACCACTCCGCCGAGCATGTAGTCGGAGGAGCCGGAGACGTCGGTGATGCGGCTGGCGATCATCCCGCCGGTGCAGCTTTCTGCGACCGCGACAGTGGCGCCCCGCTCGCGCAGCGCGTTGCCCAGCGCGGCCTCCATGTCCTCGTCATCGACGCCGTAGATGTACCGACCGATGCGTTCCCGGAGGGTCTGCTCCATCTCGTCAAGCTTCCGGCACGCCTCAGCCTCGCTGCCGGCCTTGGTGGCCAGCCGCAGGGTGACCTCGCCGGGGTTGGCGTAGGGGGCGATGGTGGGGTCGGTCTGCTCCCTGATGATGTCATCGATCTTCGCCACGAGAGATGACTCGCCGATGTCGGCCATGCGCAGCACGCGTGTGTACACCGGCATGCGGTCCTCGCCGAGGTGCTCGCAGAGGATCGGGATGACCTGGCGCTGCATCATCTCGCGCATCTCGGTGGGAGGTCCCGGCACGGCGAAGATCAGGTGACCGTGGTCTTCGACGAAGAGGCCTGGGGCGGTGCCGCAGGTGTTTTCGAGCAGGCGGCCGCCTTCGGGGACGGCGACCTGCTTGAGGTTGTTGGGCGTGGGCGTATACCCGCGGCGAGCGAAGAACTCGCGCAGGTCCTTTTCGGCGTCGGGGTCGCGCACCAGTTCGCGTCCGGTGACCTCGGCGACGCTTTCGCGTGTGAGGTCATCCTGCGTGGGTCCCAGACCGCCGCAGATAAGTACTGCATCGCTTCGCGACAGAGCAAGCTCGAGGACCGAGACTATGCGATCAAGGTTGTCGCCGACCGTATGCCGGAAATGAACATCCACCCCAAGTTCGGCCAACCGCTGAGACATGTAAGCGGCATTGGTGTCGACTATCTCCCCGAGCAAGAGCTCCGTGCCAACGGAGACAAGCTCAGCTTTCAAGTTTGTGTTGTCCCATCCCGGAGCGGGACTGCGCGCGCCTCGCGACGCTCACCGCTCCGCGTATATATATATGATCTCCCGATCGCGCGAACGGCTGTGCGATGATCGGAGTATTGCCGAGAAGTATACCCACTCGGCGGGTTGCAAGTCAAACCGTCCGCGCCTCTGGGTGTAAACGCAGACTGTCGGTGGCTGCCTCCGTGTTATCTCTTTCCGGGGAGATCTCGCCCCGAGTCTGGAGTCCAGGCGCCTCGCCTGGACGCCGTTTCCGCTTCAGACGTCGGCCTGAGACGACTCTCCGGGCGAGGGCGCCCGGAGTCCGGATTCCTTGCTGAACGCTGCTGCGCCGACAATCTCAGGATACACCCGCGCGCTTATTCGCCGATGCCGGTTGCAGCACCTCTACCAGCGCGGCTGGGAATCGGCAGGTCATAGACAGCCCACGGATCGTTCTGGTAGAGCGGGGGCCACGGAAGGGGGTGATCGGTCCAGGTCACCAGCAGATCGGCGTCGTAGCGCTCACCGAGGCTGACAAGCTCCTCTGCCGAGAACGAACGGAAGTTGGTACAACGGATCTGATCGGGCCCCGCCGCCTCGCAGCCAAGATCCTGCATCCGCCGCCACCACTCGATCATGTTGTCGGCGTCATTCTCGTGAGGGCCGCCGTCCTTCAGCGTGCCGACCACGGGGCGTTCGGAGAAGAAGCGGAAGCCCTTGCTGGTCGGCGGCACGAGCACCATCGTGTCGATCGGAGTGTGCTCCCTCACCCATCTTTGCACGTCAAGCCACTCTGCGGATACTCCGCCCCACCAGTTGGTCCACTGCGCCTCCGCGCGCTGGTGGACAGCCATCGCGCCGCCCCCCGCCAGCACCACCAGCAGGCCCGCTACGGCGACCCGTTGCGGCCAGTCAACGCCATCATCGGCGGAGGCTGCGCCCCGATCGGGGCGCAGCAGATGGGGGAGAGCAACGATCGCCGCCGCCGGCAGACCGGCCACCCAGAGCACCGGCGTGACTGCCAGCGCTGCCCAGGCGGTGGCGATCTGGCCCCACCGGCCGGTGCTCATGCGCAACACCTGGTGGTGGCCGAAGTAGAGCAGCCCGATCAGCACCGCGAACTTCGTGCCGCGAAAGAGTTGGGCGAGCGCGAGCAAAGGCACCGGTCGCAGTTCGGTGAAGATGAAGCCAGGTATCCACAGGAGCAGTGGAACCACGAACCAGGCCATTGCCGTCCGGTGCCGCCGCCGCGCGAGGCCGACGGCGAGGTGTGCTCGAAGACCGATGGCCAGCACAAAGAGCGTCCCGAGCCAGCGGCTCAACTCCCAGCTTCCCGGGAAGATGTGATGGCCCATTCGCAGTCGCAACAGATCGAACCACTGCTGGTTCTGAGCAGTGGACGCACCGGCCTCACCCGGCTGCATCGCAATGCCGATGAGCATCGGTGATGCGCACACCGCGGCGGCGATCGTGGCGAAAGGGAGGCTGCGGCGCGCCTGCGGGTCGAGGAGTGCTCCGGCGAAGATCATCATGCCGACAACGCCCGCCGACATCGGGTGGATGTTCACCGACAGGCCGATCAGCAGCATCGCCGGCAGCAGGCGCAGGTGAAGTGCGAGCACCAGCGCGAAAAGCAGCCACGGGAACACGACACTGCGCTGCACCAACTCGGCCCAGACAACACGGACAGGGTCAAGTCCAAGCCAGTACGCCATCGGCACCGACAGCGTCACAAGCAGGAAGCCAACGCCTGCGCTCTTCCGACTTCGAGTGAGGTTGACCGCCAGTGCCCAGACACCGATAATCGTCAGGACGGAGGCAACCACGTGGAGGATGGCAATCAGCGCCGAAAGCGGGACGACCTCCGCCGGCGCCGCCAGCAGTCGCCAGAGAAACGGCTGCTTCGTCGCGACGCTGTCGAAGAGTATGTCACCGGGGTAGAGTGCGGGGTTGACAAAGTACTTCACGAACGGCAACTCGACCGCCTGGTCGTTGAAGCCGTAGTTGTAGCCCTGGATGGCGGTGGCCAGCAGGCCCGCGGCGGCCATCAGTGCCCAGTCACGGCCACGCGGCGGCAGGCCCGCGAAGATCACGTCACGGACGAAGCTCGATCCGGTGGCTTTGTGGTGACGGCCGGGGTGATCAGACTCCGTCATCGATTCGCCTTTCGTTGCGAGAGTGCGGCAACGCCGGTTCGTTCGGCGGGCGATCGGCTCAATCCTCCCCGGATGTCGGCAGGTGAATGACGCCGGGGGCGGAATATGCGTACACGGTATCTTCGGGCAGTCTTACGTGGAGGTGGCATCGATGGATCTGACCGACCGCATTCAACGCGATCCCAACCCGCTGCAGAAGCTCACGAAGTCCATCCCCGGTTTCGCCGGCTACATGGAACGCGAGCAGCGACGGGGCGCCGACAAACTGCTGCGCGAATTCCTTTGCGATGAGATCGACGGGATCATCGAGCGGATGGAGCGGATCGCCACCAACTGGTCGAAGGAGGGCGAACTCGACTACATCGACGATCTCGAGGAGGTCTCCGGGCGCCTCAACCGGGCGGCGGACAACCTCCGCTACGCCGACTACGGCTACTCCGGCTTCTTCGACCTCGTGAAGATCGACGAGGAGGACCTGCATCGCTTCTACGAGTATGACCTGTCCCTTCGCAGCTTCATCGCCGACATCAGTGACGACGTCGAGACGCTCGCCGGGGCGGCCGATGATGAGATCGAGGATGCGCTCAATGACCTCGACGCCGACATCGACGATCTCGCCGAGATGATCGATGAGCGCGAAGCGGTGGCGACCGACCTGGTACCCTGAGGGAGAATCGACAGGTGGCACGGCAGCCTTGGCTGCAACTCGATGATGAACTGCTGCTCGATGACGTGGACTACCGCGTCGTCGCGACGCTCGCAGGATACACCGACCGGCTGAGATTCCAGTGCGTGACGCTGGTCGGTGAGCTTCGTGGCGAGCGGCGGATGCTGCTGCAGACCGAGGACGAGATCATGGACGCCCGGGAGATCGGGCCCGAAGTGCTTTCGGGCGAGGAGATCGAACGTGGTGAGCGCGCTTTCCGGCTCCGGTGGGACAGCGACGTTCGCACCGAACGGGCCGCGCCGGATGCGTCGCCGAAGTTCGGGCGGGGGCGCTGCGCGTGGTACGCGGCCGATGACGGCGCGGTCGCGGTGCTTATCGTCGAGCGCTACGAGCGGGTCGCGATCGAGGGGGAGCCGCTGAGCGGCTCGCGGATCGACCTGCGGTTCACGGTCGGGCTGCGGGAGGGGCAGAGGTGAGGGCGGGGCGCGCGTTTGTCGACGGGAGGGGCCGCACGGCGAACGACGTGAGGCGTCGGCGCAATGCGGCGCGAGACGGACAGGGATGATCGAATGCTCAAGCCCGCAGGGGCTGCGCAGAGGAGGTCGTGACTGATGGCAATCGATGTCATTGAGTGGACCGACCAGACCGGTGATCAGATCGTACACCGCTGGCCGCAGTACGGACAGGCCGATATCTCGATGGGCGCGCAACTGACCGTGCGCGAATCTCAGGCGGCGGTGTTCTTCCGCGACGGCAAGGCCCTCGACACATTCGGCCCCGGGCGGCATACGCTCACCACGGGGAATCTGCCGCTGCTTGAGCGCATCATCAACATCCCCTTCGGCGGGAAGACGCCCTTCCAGGCCGAGGTCTACTTCGTCAACATGCGGACCTTCACGAATCTCAAGTGGGGCACGCCCACACCGGTGGTCTTCCGCGATGACGAACTCGGCGCGGTCCGCCTCCGCGCGTACGGCCTCTTCACGATGCGCATCGATGATCCGCAGCTTTTCGTCAACAAGGTCGTCGGCACCGAGCATCGCTACGACACCGAAACGGTGGCCGCATGGCTGCGGGACTTTATTGTCTCGCGCTTCAATGACATGCTCGGCACGACCCTCGAGAGCATCTTCGATCTTGCCAGCATGTACGATGAACTCGG
>JBNJEK010000146.1:0-11038 GCA_051745855.1 Armatimonadota bacterium | reverse complement strand
GATCCACCGGTAGCTCTGCGCCCGCGGTAGGTCTGCCAGTACCCAAACCAGTCCTGGTCGTCGGCATCGAAGGTAGTGTGAATCAGGACATCATCCGAGCCCGATGGCTCAGCGTCGACATAGCCCACCCCGACGTGCTCACGACCGTCGGCATCCCTGACACGCACGCGAATCCCGTAATCGCGCTCATCCATGTAGCGATGTGTGATCGTCTGTCCATGAGCGCGTGAGCCGTCTCCGAGATACCACTCGTACTCGAACGGTGGCGTCATGCCGCGAACGACGGCCCGCAGCGTCACGGTCTGCCCGGCGTCGACCCGCACCCTGTCGGCGAGCACCTGCACGCCGGGACGAGCGCCATCACCGTGCTCGATGATGCCAATGTCAGGTCCTGCCCCTGACCACGGGAAGGAGACCGGCGCTTCCGCCGCCCACTCGAGCCTCCGGTCCAGCCGCAGCGTCCCTGTCTCCGGATCTACCTCGACCACCCGTGCACGATTCTCCGGCGAACCAACAGCGATCACGTCGCCGCGTTCCCCCTCGATCCCGTAGCCGTCGTAGAATGGGTACGGGTCCTCGACCGGCAGCAGATCGCCAGAGCCGGCGGCCCGCGTGACGGTCAGGGGGGAGCCTGCATCACGGAGCGGGCTGTCAC
This sequence comes from Armatimonadota bacterium, assembly GCA_051745855.1. Lineage (GTDB taxonomy): Bacteria > Armatimonadota > Zipacnadia > Zipacnadales > UBA5352 > UBA5352. Next base: position 10,383 of record JBNJEK010000146.1, on the reverse strand, counting down.
CGTCCAGCGAGAAGTCGAGCCTCGCCGGATCGGCGAACCGCGGATCGATCTCCATGTTCTCCACAAATGTGTCGTCATCGGCCGGACCCGTCAACAGCGTTACAGCGTCACCCGCCGCCCACTCAATCTCGCGATCCAGTTGCAGGATCCGCTGCCCGCCGTTCACTGCGATGACCGCCGCGAGCGTCTCCATCTCACCGACGGTGATCGCTATCGGGCCTCTCACCTCACGGCTCAGTCGCTGGAACACCGAGGCGTCGGAGACCGGGAGACTCCGGCCGCTGCCAGCCCCGGTCGTGTCCGTGACCGGCTGGGCGAGGCGGGTCTCCCACCGGTCGCGCCCCTGCACGGAGGCCAGGCTCAGCGGAGCGCGGCCGTAGAGCATCAGGCTGTTCACATCGGCTCTGCCGGCGTAGATAACGTTGCGCAGCAGCCGGAACGCGGGCGAATCACGAAACTCGGTGGCGTCCCCGCCTCCGGTCAGCCATAACTGGGTGCCGGAGCCGTACGGGTCATTGCAGTCGAAGATGTTGTTCTGCAACACGAGGTCCTCGAAGTTGCTGTACCTGGTGCTTGCATACAGAGCGACGGCATGGTTGCCGTGAAACACGTTGTGGTAGGTACGGTTGTGAAGGTGTGCTGCTCCAGAGGAACCCTGGTATTGCCAGGCGAGGCCGCAGGCATCAAATGTGGCATTGAAGCGAAGAATAAGTTGCTGGCCCAGGATCTGACTGCGCGAGCCGGCAGCACGGCCGCCGTTGAACTGATTCGCGAATATGTTGCCCTCAACCAGGATCTCACTGCAGTTATCCGGACCGATGCCCAGGTTTCTGGCCCAGCCGGCGTGGAAGACGTTTCCGCGTACCACCGCCTGTTGGGTGTTCCGGATGCCTCCCGGGCCGTGTCCGGTGCGACCGAAAGAGTTGCCTTCCATGAGCAGTCGACGTGAATGCACAATCCCCCACAGGTCCGACCCGATAGTGTCGCGAGACATGTTGTTGTTGATAATGGCGATCTGTTCCGAGCTCTCGACCCAGAAGCTTCGGAAGACATATCCTCCGGAGAATGAGCAGTCGGCGAAGGTGATGTTTGAGCTTCCGACGATTCGCGCCCAGCCGCCCTCGCCTCCGCTTTGGGCGGTGTCGTACACCTCAAAACCGCGCACCTCGATATGGGACCGATCCTCGATTTCGATGCGTGCCCCACCTCCCAGCGACTGCATCCCACTCGGCCCGACGGCGAGTTCGCCGGGCGAGTGGCCGACCAGGCGCGCCGTACGTCGCTGGTCGGCGCGAAACACGATCGGCGCGTCCGGCGTTCCGCTGTTTTCCGGCACCAGTCGGCCGGAATACTCACCCGGCAGGAAGATGACGGTGTCCCCCGCCGCGGCCATCTCACCGGCGTGCTCGGGCGTTCGCCAGGGCGCCTGTCGCGTGCCGGGATCCCCGTCGTCGCCGTTCGGCGCGACATAGTACACCGCACCGTCTTCGGCCGCCGAAGCGACATTGCTGAGAACGCACCCTATGAGCATTGCGGGCAGTACCATCAAACACAGAGATCGCGCTGCCATCATGCGCCTGTTCCTCCACTGCGCCATATCACGCGGGGCGCTCCGCCTGTCTCCCCTGAATCAGATTTCAACTGCATGAATTGTCCCGTCGGTGGTCACGGCTTCACCACGTGAAGCACATTATCGGGAGTTTTGGCCAGCACTTCCAGCGCTCCATCTCCGTCCACATCCCCCACAAGCAGACGCTCCATCCGTTTCCCCACCTGGATACGCCGGAGGAGTTCGCCGGTCTTCGACCAGACCTGCACGGTCTCGTCATCCGAGGCGGCCAGGATGACCTCAGCGCCACTGAGCGGGGCGATGAGCAGATCGCTGATGGAGTTGTCGGCGTTGCGGATCCAGTGGGGCTCTCCGCCCGCTCCGATGGCCTGGATGAAGCCGTTCTTGCCGGCGGTGACGATATCCTCCACACCATCACCATCGACATCCGTCACGACGACGCTCGTCTGCGGACAGCCAGTCTCGATTCGCCACTCCTCCCGCCAGTCCCACTCCCCCTGGTCATCCCGGTGAGCCGTGGTGGCGACGATTCCCTTCTGGCCGGCCGCGATCATCTCGTCGAGGCCGTCGTCGTCCAGATCTGCGGTTACACCATCGGTGCACCGGCTCATGTGCGTGAACTGGAAGTACGAGTTGTCGCCATCAGTCTCAAACCAGTTCGTGTCCGCGAATGACGTGCCCTGGAAGATCTCCTGGTCACCGTCGCCATCCACGTCCCCGGTGGTGATGAACGTGGTCCTGTGGGCGTAATACCAGCAGTGCCACAACTCCTCGCCAGCGAGAGTGAATGCCGACAGGTGCCAGTTGTCGGCCCCTGCGAGGATGACCGGGTCAGCATCCGACTTGAGCTGTGCCACCTCGATCTGTTTCACCTTGCCCGTCTGGTCGGGCCGCGTCCGGTAGTCGTAGGTGCGCTGCTTCCATGTGACCTCACCGTCTGCGCTGAGACGATACAGGTGGTTGTCATCGCAGCCTGCAAGGATCACCATCCGGCCGTCCACATCTCCCGCCCAGACGGCACCGAACGGCTCATCGGCCTCGAAATGCCACAGTAGCTCTCCATCACGTCCGATACAGTGGATCTTCTTATCCGATCCCGCGATCAGTACCTCGTCTGCACCGTCGCTGTTGATATCGGCAGTCGCGATGTCGTTGATCTCGCCCTGCCCCAGTCGCTGGCTCCTCGGCGGGTAGAACACGGCTTCGGCGACATACGGCGCATGATCCGGCCCCGCCGGCATGAACTGCATCTTTACGTATCTGGCTTTCACGTCCAGTCCTTCGAGCCTTCGGATCCGGCTGATGTCGCGTTCGGCCTGCCCCACGATCGGCATGTCGTCGGCGATCAGTTCATAGCGCTCGGCCTCATCCCTGTCGGCAATCCACATCTTCACGCCAGCCAGCCTGTTGTTGTCCATGCCCTCCCAGGTGTACACGTCCACCTGGTCAATCGTCCTGGTCTGTCCGAGGTCCATGGTGACGACCGGCTCCTCGCCCCGCTGCCAGACACATGAGACGCCCGACCCGCCATGGTTGCCGTCAACGATCTGCTGGATCGGGCTCGAACGGCCCTCCTTGCACGGAGGATCGGCGCTGACGCGCGCCACGTCAAGTGGCACGAACTCGCGGAGCCGATCGTAGGTCCACATCGTCTCTCCACCGACCGGAACGTCCTCCGCGGCCTCAGCAGCCTCGGTCTCCAGCGCCTCCCAGGAAGCCATCGCGCGCTGGAAATCCGTGAAAAGACCGGCCACGGTCCCGCCCGTGCCCTCGATAACGTGTCGCCCGGGCGCCAGGTCGATAGTGGTCAGGTTCCCAGGCCGTGAGGGCGACTGTGCGTTCCCGTTGACAAGGACCTCGCCCGCAATGGGAAGCGACACTGATGTCCGCGTGTCACACAGCACCAGGGCGCGGCCATCACGGGTCAGTTCCATGTCCACCGCGTCGGTCGCCGTGAGCACGGGGGCGCCGGCGAGAGTACATTCGGTTGCGCCCGACACGCAGACGCCCTGCGGCGTCACCATCAGCATCCCCGCATCGGTCTCGACCTCCTCCGGAGTGTCCGGACCGATGGCCACGAGTGTGGCCTCTCCGTCCTGCTCAAACCGCCAGGCGTCCTCCGCGACCCGTGACAGCCGAGGGCTGTCGCCGGACTGGGGCCATGACACGGAGTTCGCGTAAACAAGACGGTCGCCGGGCGTCATCTCCGCGGACACGATCTCCCTGAGCACATGGGCATTCAGGGCCTGCTCCTGCCGCTCCCAGCCGACCTTCGAGTCGCCGGTGCCGTCCGAGGCGATCACCATCGTGTGGTCGCCTTCTGGCACCACGTAGTTTCTGCCCTCCAGCGTTCCCTCGTGCGGTGAGCGCCAGATGCAGTTTGCCTGGTAGTCGCCGGCGGTCTCGCATTCCATGTTGTCAATGACGACGAAGTATCCGCCCTTCGCCCAGAAGATGTTCCGGTTCCACATCAGGCCGTTTGCGGGCGATTGAGTCCTGGTCATGCCGAGGGTGAGACCGTCCGTGAACGCCTGCAGTTCAGCCGTGTAGGCCTCGACTGGAGACCGGCCGTCTCTCGCCACGAAGACCCCGTTATGGTCGTACATGGTCTTCAGAGGAGGGGACGCATCCGCAAGCCACACCGTGTCATGTGCCGAGACCCGGATGATGCTGTTACAGTCGTCATGGCCGTGGTTCATCCCGCCGATGCCGTCCAAAAGCATGTAGGCGGACTCGGCGTCGAAGCTGTCGCGGAACGCGATCTTGTCGAACGTTCGATGCCACGGCACGCGAGCGCAGGCGCTGTCTGCTTCGGCCTTCGTGTCGTAGATCGATCGACTCCATGGGATCTTCACGATCCCCGTCTGATCGACGGGTTCCAGCGCCTCCACCGTCATCTCGGCATCCGAGTGACTCCCGCCGAGATACTCGGCTATCCAGTGCGCGCAGCCGTCCCCGTAGTGACGGGCCGCCAGCAGGCAAATGTACTGGGCGTGGCTGGTGTACCCGGAGAGTCCACCGCCGGTGTCACCATATGCTGCTGCGGCACCTCTGTTGTCGGCAGCGGCCAGCATCAGGTCGGTTATCAGGCGGACGTTGCCATTCCAGAAGATCTCCAGATCGGGCCGCCACATGGCGTACTTGAGCATGTGCTTGACCGTCCACCACTGGTAGCCGTTCGCGTCCTCACGGGGCTTGAAGGACTTCTCCTGCACCCCGAAGACGTCCACGGCGCTGTCCAGCCAGCGCGCAGCATCCTCTGCTGCGGCGTCGGAAAGTTCGCACCGGCGGTTGAGATACATCGCGAGGCGCAGGTACCCGAGCGTGCCGTTGCTGGAGTGGTTGTACATCGCACCCACAACGCGCACGCGGTCGGTCATCATGGGCGCCGACCAGTAGTGCTGCTCCCACAAAAGCCCGACTGAGTACAGGAATTGTGCCACGTCATTTCTGTCCTGCTGCGAGAAAAACGGCGCGGCTTCGATCCGCTCCCACGCGATGACGAGGTCTTTGAGCCGAAATTCCACGCGGCGCGCCACCTCGATCTCATCGCCGATCCGGCGCAGTTCGTCAATGGCCATCTTGAACCGGCGCAACTCGTCCTCGGACCGGGTGTGGAAGTAGCGGTCGGCGGCGGCATTGGCCTCGTTGATGATTGTCACCGGGAATGACTTGATCGGCTGATCCACCCACGTAATCTGCTCCTGGTACGCAGCCCAGTCCGCTTCGGTGTACTCTTCTGGTGCATAGCGCGGGTCGCCGTCACCGTCCACGGCGGATCTGAATCGCCAGCCCCATGGGAGTGTGACGGTGTCATCCTCACGCACGAGGGCCTCCTCAAATGCCCGTGCGGCGACGCGGAGGCCTGTTTCGTTCGAGGCGCCGACGATCACGGCATTGCGGCCTGCCCGCCAGGGATCGCTGACAGTGCGCACGATCCAGCCACCCGCCCCCGGATAGTCCGCATCGCAAAGTGCGAGTTCGCGGATGTACAGGCGGTAGATCGCGCGGTTGTTGAGGGCATTGCCGACCAGCACCAGTGGCCGATCGGTCAGGTGGTCCGCCACCGCCTCATTGAGGCCCAGCACGGTCTCGTCATCGATGATTTCGGTCCCCTGCCCGATTGCCCCGGCGACCTGCTCCGCAACTGCCGCGATAGCCGGGTCATCCATCCGCGCAATCACGGCAGCCCGGCCGGCGCCATCCAGAAGCACGGTATCCTGCCGGGGCGGTATCACCTCAACGTCATCAGCGAAAGCAGTGAGTGCCGTTATCAGGATCATCGCGAGAATCATTGTGATATTCATTGTCGAACCTTTCGAGGCTTGAGCAGCACCCTGAGCGCCGCCGGGGCCCGCGGCGCTCTCCGCCCGGACGGCCCGCACACTCATGCGCACCTCAGTCACAGTACCAGCCTTCCACCAGGCGCACATGCCTGACATCGAGTGACATTCCGCCGTATGCCTTCAGGATAATCCGAGCGGTGGTGTGTTCGTGATCCGAACGGAACGTGAGCGCGCGCAGCCGCCATCCATCTGTCTCGCCCCAGGCCGCGCGGATCGAATCGACATCAGCCAATCCGAGCGGTTCGCCGCCGATGATCCACTTGACCCCGGCCGTGATCAGCGACGGCCCCTGAGCCCGGTATGTGATGCCGAGCGTATAGCGGGTGTCGGGCTTTAGCTGAATGTACTGCGAGTGCACGGAATAATGCTCGCTCTCGGGCAACCCGGTGGCGTCCACGGAAACGGGCAGGTCGAGAACGTCTCCGGCGATGCTTGCGTCGTCGGGGAGTGCCCTGAATTCCTCCAGAGTCCCGTCCTTTTCGGGCGGGGCGGCGTACGCGGTCGCTGTGACAGACAGCATCAGGACAACCGGCAGGAGTTCTGTAGAGATGCTCATCGACTGGCTCCTCCAGCAGATGTTTTTCGTGAGTAACGCTGCATACGACTACCGCTTCCTCATACCGTCAGCCCCTCACGCAGATTGCCCATCGTTCTATGCGTCGGCAGGGATCACTCGGAAATGGACAATCGAGTTCCAGGCATTGGCGGTGTTGCCGTAGCCACGGAAGCGCACGTACTCGACTTCGTGCGGATCAAAGTTGTAGGTCTCCAGGCCATCCGCCGTGCCGGAGCTGGCGCCGTCGAAGACCTCACGCCACGTAACGCCGTCGGTGCTGGTCTCCAGAGTGAACTTCGCCTGGCGCGTGTCTCCCAGGTGCCACTGGATGCCGATCCCACTGACACGCGTGGGACGCACGAGCGTCACATCGAACTGCACATCCTGCCCCTGAGCGGCCCAGTAATCCGTGCGCCCGGGGATGTCGGTTACCATCGCACGGAGAGCCTGCAAGTCGTTTTCCCTGTTCGCCTCGATCCACAGCACCTCAGACTGGGGCGCGGTCTCGCTCTGGCTGAGCTGCGCGCATTCTGACGCGTCATCCCGCAGCAGGTCGAGACCTGCTACCGCAGCGAGCACGCTGTCCGGGACGAACCACTCCCCGCCTCCGCGTACCACCTGGGCTGGCATGTCGAAGCGATGGCCGTTCAGGCTGAACTCGCTCTCGCCCTCGCGGAACAGGGCGGTCCGATCGCCGACAGTGACGCGCAGGCCTCCGTCCGCCTCGACTGCGTCGATGTCGAGGGCCCTGAGGATCGCGGTTGCGGGAAGCAGCAGGCAGGTCTCCTCAACCCGCGTGCGCGGGACCTCGATGAGATTCCCGTTCAGGAACACCCGATTGGCGAGCGCGGGGGCGGGCGGCGGCATGAAACCAGGCGGGGTCTGGAACTCCGTGGCCTCGGGCCTCGCCTCCGGCCGCACGGTGAACTCACCGCCGGGCACGACGAAGAAGGCCGTGTTCTCTTCGGGCTCTACCCGGACATTGAATTCGACGGTGTTGTCCTCAGACTGGATGCTCCAGTCGCCGGGGGTGAGGCCCGTGAGCAGCAACTGATACTCTCCGCCTTCCGGAACACTGACGTCGAACGGCTCTTCCATCAGCCGCCCGTTCTTGCTCAGCACCACCACCCGGTCGGCGAGGGTGAGCGCGAAGGTTGTGCCGGTCTCATCCAGTTCGACCGGAAGCTCCGGCGCATTCTCGTCCGACATCGGCATGACCGTCAGGAAGACATCGCTCGCCTGCGCCGTCTCAGGCGAGAACATAACCCGGCAGCCGTGTCCCTCCGGTTTCTCCGGGCGCGGAGCCGTGAACTTCTGTCCGAAGACGCTGTTGGCCTCTTCGCCCTCGAGGATCTGCAGCGAGCGCTCCTGCGGCTCCGGGCGGAGCATACGCACGTCTACTCGGCCCGACAGTCCGAGGGCGCCGTTTCTGAGGATCACGCCATCCTCGGTCTGCTCCGGCGGATTGAGCGTGTTGACCTGCCAGTACTTGCGGAACTCGGGGTTGGCCGCCGTGACGTTGTCGAGGACGATCAGCGCCGCGGGTGTCTCCTCGTTTCCGAGGTTGAGGAAGCAGAAGGTGCGCACGTACTCCTCGATCTTCTCACTGTAGGCGGATGTGAGATCCACTGAGAAGTAGCTGAAGAAGGGCCGCTGCGCCACGGGTCCGAAGCTGGCGGATACCTTCTCTCCGTTGGCGAAAGCCGGGTCGCTCATCGTCTGCTCCGGGGTGGTCGGGCAGGTGCGGTTGAAGCGGGTGCCGCCGTCATTCGATGTCGTGCCCCGGAACGTCTCCTCCGGGTCTACCACCAGCATCATGCTGTGCGCGATCGAGCGCTTGCAGAAGTTCATATCGTAGGGGGTGCCATAGAAACGATACTGGCCAAGATCGACCGCCTGCAGCCCACGGTAGTAGATCTGGAAGCTGCCTGCGTCGGAGTGCTGGTGGTTGCCGAAGTGGTAGCCGCCGCCCTTCATCTCAACCACGACGTCGGAGGTGTTCGCGCCGAGGTTCCAGCCTGTTCGGGCCACCATTGAGCCAAGGATCGGGCCGAAGTCGATGGTCAGAGGGAGTTCGTCGAGACTCTCCTCTGCGGCGACATTCGGGTCGTTGAGCAGCAGGAACAGCAGCGGATCGCTGGCCGTGCCGCCCTGCCGCTCGAAGTCGCCTTTTATGATCGGGTCGCCGGTGTAGGCGTAGGAAAGCAGCGGCGTCAACCCGAGGTTCACCTGCCGGCCGTCGGAGAAGCCATCGCCATCGCGAAGCATCTGCCCGATGGGCAGGCGCATGTAGAGCCAGAACTTGTACACATCGCCGATGTTGTCGTCGAAGACCGGCTCGCCGGTCATGCGCTGGAAGAGCAGGGCGGCGTGCAGGTCCCAGCCGAACCGATACGGGCCGTAGCTGATGCCCTGGTTGTGGCGGGGCGACTGGTACTCGAAGCTGCGCATAGGCACCAGTTCCTCGAGAATGCGATAGGCGCAGTAGCGAAAGGGCTGGGGGTCCTCGTCATAGATGGCGATGGACATGCTCAGAAGGTCGCGGTTCACCTGCGCCTCATTGCCATGGCCATTGACGATGAACTGCCGGAACGGCGGCCAGCCGATCTCCATGTCATCGGCCAGGCGCATCAGATTCGTTCGGATGCTCTCCCGATCCTCGGGCGTCATCAAGTCGTAGCACCAGTCATAGACCAGCGAAGCCGAGTAGATGGCCCTGCCGATCTCGCGGGTGATGTCGAGGAGGTTGCCGAACTCCACTGCGGCCAGGTACGTGCGCATCAGTTCGACGGCTTCGAGACCCCGCTCCCTCTCGCCGGTCATCAGGTAGACGAAGGCTTTCGTCCGGGCGGCCTGCTCCAGCCCTGCGTTGTAGGTTATCTCCGTATTCGGCGTCACGCTGAACTCGAACGGCTTCTCCGCCTGCGCTCGCACCCGCTCCCAGACTGCAGCATTCTCGGCCTGCTCCAGATTGGCCCGCACCTGCGGCAGCGACTTCTCGTTCACCCAGAGTCGCGGACGGGAACTGGGCGGCACGACGCTCGGCTCATAGGTGGCCGCCGCATCGGGCACCGCCGGGGGCACATACGGGGCAACCTGCAGGTAGTCCAGCCGCACACCCTCCGGAAGCCAGACCCGAATTTGTTGCTCCTCGCCGGTGAAATCGAACTTGCCTGTGGATTGTCGGCAACTGCCTGGCTTGCTCCAGGGCACGAAGACGACGCGTTTGGTCGGGAGACTGCCATCGATGGAGATCATCAGCCGAAGTGAATCGTGTTTGCCAGACGCCACCCGCATCGCCTCGGTGCCGATCTCATCCGTGGCGGCGTGGGTGCGGATCCAGTACCGGCCTGCCTCCGGAGCCTGCACCGTGAACACCAGGTCGGGCGCGCTGTCCGTCTCGCCCACGTTACTTGGTACTCCCGCGCTGAGCGACACCCCCCGCTTGCTCGCGAATGTGTCCTGCTCCACCACTTCCGCGCGATCCGCGGTGATCTGCGCGTCCTCGGCTTCAAGGGTGATTGGATCCGGCGCGGCCTCAGCGTCCTGCTGCGATGCCCCCAGTGCGGCCATCAGGATCAGGCATACAATCCCCACCATTAGTTTCTCGAACAGCATGATCGTTGTCCTCCTTCATCTGAATGCCCAATCCCCCGCAGGACAGGGTGAAACGCTTTGGATGAGGGCTAAGCATTCGTCAGCCCTCGTACACAACTCGTTAGACATAGTCTCGGCATTCGCGTGCCACTCACTGGCGCGGTGGCCGGGCAACTTATGTTGTTTCGCCGCGATCTGCGGCAGCACCTCGGAGTAGGCTTCGTATCAACGGTTAAGGATAGGGTCAGGAAAGGCGTGTCACGCCGCGCAGGTGGTTCCGGGTGGCGGGAAACGACGTCCGGGCGAGGCGCCCG
>JBNJEK010000145.1:0-11086 GCA_051745855.1 Armatimonadota bacterium | reverse complement strand
ACAGCAAAAATGTTTCACGTGAAACATTTTGATGCAACTGGGCACCCCCGAGGCTTTCCGGAAGAAAGCGTGCGCGTGCGACGCTGCATGGGCGGTCCTTTTCATCAATATTCAAATGTTTCACGTGAAACATTCTCAACTCGCACCGCACATTGCCAAGTTCGTGCCTCGCAGTGAAGCTACCATTGATCAATATGGGGGCGCGACGGTGTCTTTTCATCCCATTTTACATGTTTCACGTGAAACATTCGGAATCCGTTGCGCTGAACGGACAGGGCCGGGCGTATCCGTGGATAGTCAAAGAGCTACTGGACGGGGTGGCCCGCCTCACCCACGCCGCGACTCACCGCTCGGACAATGTTTCACGTGAAACATCTGGAAATAGCAGGGTCGGCTTTATCCGTCGAAAAACGCAAAGAATGGCCCAGGGCATCCCGCCTACACCATGCCGCGCTTCCTGAACAAATAATGTTTCACGTGAAACATTTTGGGCTGACTTGCGCAGCCGCTGCCCGATGGCTCAATCGCAGTATAATGTTTCGTGAGTGAAGAAGGGTTTGGTGGACCTAACGAAGAATTGTTTCACGTGAAACATCGGACTTTCTATCTGGAGATGACGTCGTGATGGGCGCCGAGGAGAGATTCAGCTCATTCGCCGATTCAGTCGGCCTGTCCACCACATCTCGTGATCTGTCCTGCTTGATGCGTGGTGCACGGTGGCTTGCTCAGGCCTCCTCGGCCTCCGGGGTCTCACAGTACGCCACCGCAGAAGACGCGCTTCTGCGCGCCATGGGCCCCGCGTTGGCATATTTCGCTGATCCGGAAGCCATCACGACGGGCCGATTGGTAGACATCGGGTGCGGAAACGGCGCTCTCGGGGCGACAATCGCATTTTTTTCGCCGAACCTGTTCGTTGACCTTGTGGACAGGGCGAAAAGAGCGTATACTATTGCCGAGGTCCTGGTGGCCAGGCTCGGGCTCGAGAACGCCCGTGTTCACCATGCTGCGGCGCAGGAAGTGCGCCGGCGTTGGGACGTGGCCGTCTTTCGAGCACTGGCGCCCGCGGATGAGGCGCTGCCCCTCGCCGTATCACTGGTTGTGCCCGGCGGGCATGTATGCGCATACCATCGCCGGGGTGATACGGGCTTTGAGCGGCCGACAGTTGACCTCGAGGTGGTCGGAAGCTATGAGACCCTGGTTTCCGAACTGTCATTGACGCGCTACCGGAGATAACTATCCTGGTTTTCCTCGCATGTGGAAAACCCTGTGGAATATGTGGGACGACTTCAGATGACTGGCATCCGCCAATGGAAAGCGGAGGGATTCTCCGGTGGCCGACTGCTATGCCGTCGTAAACCAAAAGGGTGGAGTGGCGAAGACTACAACGGTGATCAATCTCGGCGCGGTGGCTGCGCTTGAGGGCAGTTCGGTCCTGATCGTGGATGCGGATGCTCAGGGCAACGCGACAAGCGGACTTGGCATCAGACGCGATGAGATCGACTATTGCCTCTACGATCTGATTGCGCCGAGTGAGGGCGGGCCCGGCATCGATGAGGTCATACTGCCGACGTCCACGCCGAACCTGGACGTATTGCCGGCGACACTCGACCTCGCAGGCGCTCAGATGGTGCTTGCGAACGCCATTGCGCGGGATCTTCGGGTTCGGCGGGCGCTTGAGCCCGTTCAGAGCGCCTACGATATCATACTGATCGACACCGCGCCGTCACTGGGTCTTTTGACCATCAACGCACTCGCGGCCGCCGACAAGGTTTTGATCCCGATGCAGTGCGAATACTACGCGATGGAGGGTTTGTCACAGCTGCTGCGAATCATCGCGATGGTTCAGGCCGAGATCAACCCGGCGCTGACCATCGCCGGGGCAGTATTGACCATGTACGACGCTCGAACCAACCTCGCGGAGGATGTGGCGCAGGAAGTCCGCGAGAATTTCCCGGGGCGAACCTATCAGGCAAAGGTGCCGAGGAACGTTCGGTTGGCGGAGGCGCCCAGTCACGGCCTGCCGGCCGTGATCTACGACAAGCATTGCCCCGGGTCGGCTGCATATCGCAGACTGTACTGGGAGGTATTTGAGGATGCGTAAGAAGGGATTGGGACGAGGCCTCAGCGAGCTCATCTCCGGAGAGGCGCTGGCTCGGAGTCGCGCGGTGCTCGAGGTGCACGTGGACAAGTTGGAGCCCAACCCGTATCAGCCGCGCCAGAACCTCGATGAGAAAGCGCTTGAGGAGCTGACGCTCTCCATCGAGGCGCACGGTGTCGTCCAGCCGGTAATTGTCAGGAAGACCGAGGAGGAGGAAGTCTTCCAGATCATCGCCGGGGAGCGGCGCTGGCGCGCCGCGCAGAAGGCCGGCCTCGGAACAGTCCCGTGTATCATCCACGACGCGAATGAGGAGCGGATGCTCGAGTTGGCGCTGGTGGAGAATCTGCAGCGCGATGATCTGGGGCCGATTGAGACCGCGATGGCGCTTCGACATCTCATGCAGCAGTTCGGGCTGACGCAGGATCAGGTCGCCGAGCAACTCGGCCGCAGCCGCTCGAGCATCGCCAACCTGCTGCGGCTCCTTGAGTTGCCGCAGGCCATCAAGGAAGCCCTGGCTGAGAGGCGCATCTCACAGGGGCACGCGCGCGCGCTGCTTGCGCTGGCTTCGGAGCCGGAGCGGATGCATGAGTTGTTTGAGCGCATCGAGGAGGAGGGGTTGAGTGTGCGCGAGGCGGAGGCGCTCGCGCGCGAGGCTCCCGAGCCGGCGGCTGAGGAAGATTTCGAGGCGGAAGATGAGGACGAGGAGGAGAAGACGCCTGACCTCCAGCCCGGTGACCCTCATATTGAGGATATCACGCGGCGGCTGCGCAATAATCTGGGGACCAAGGTCGCCGTGCTGCCGAAATCCAGCGGTGGTGGCACGATCAACATCACATATCACGATGCGGAGGATCTCGAGAGGATCCTCACAATGATCGCGCCCCGGCATCCGAGGAGCTACACGCGCCTGAGCGACACATAGGTTATCACTCGGCCTCAGCCAAAGCTGATCGTACACCGAGACGGCGCGCAGAGATGCGCGCCGTCTTCTGATTCCGCCGCGACTGCAGGCACGTCAGACCGTCCAAGACCGCTGTCGGCGGATCGCAGTGTAAACTTATACAAAGTTCTCACTCGTTCCCGACAGCGGGCCAATCGCTAATGGGGGGCCTCAGTCCGCAGCCTGTACAAGGAAGCCTGTCGAGCCGAGAGGCTCATCGTCGTCACCGAGATGAACGCTGACACGGTATTCGCCTGGCGGGAGAGTCTGGTCGGGATCCGTCTCAAGCCAGGCCTCGGCCCAGCCCTCGGCGGCGTTGACCGGTATGTCGCTACGCGCGTCCGTGATTTCGCGGTCGTCAGCGTACCACCGAACTGTCAGAACCGACCCGGCTGGGACGCCACTGTACGAGAACACGGCGGTGATCCGGTCGGTATCCGGTGGGAAAGCAGACATTCGATCGACGGGTTGGCCATCCTCGGTAACGCCGGTGGCGGTCTGAAGGGACCGGATCAGCGGGGGGCCGTCCACGTCGCCACCGCCCTGAAGCACCCGGGCGGCGCGGGGGAGAGCGACGAAGCTGCCAGCTGCGGTGATGTCGGGATAGTCGGGTGAGGTAAGCTGCACCTCATATATGCCCGGTGGAAAGCTCGGAACGTCGTCCTCATCGCCATCCGAGACGTTCCTGTCCGCGGGTGGGTGCACTGTGAAGTGCCCGCGGGCATGCTCCACGTCGTCGGCAGGGCGGTGGTCGGACAGTGGCAATTCGCCGAGGAATTCACCGTCATGGGACCATTCGGCGGAGAGTGGGGCATCGGCGGGTACGCCTCCGAGTTCGTAGAAGCAGTAGATCACGCTCGTCTCGGCGCTGATGATCTCAGGCGTTTCGTCGGGGCGAGCTGGCGTCGGGGCGAAAACGAGGCGCGCGGAAGCTGCTTCCTCGCTATGCACAGTTTCCTGGCTACTGCTGGCATCTTGATTACCACCCCCGTCGTACGACACCCACCAGGCGACGCCCCCGCCGGCGAGCGCGCCCAGAAGAGCGAGGAGGCATCCGATCATCCGGGAACGCTGGCGGCGGCGCGGACGCGGGGCTTCCTCGGCGGGAGGCCGCTCTTCGGGTTCCTCAGGACTGATCTCACCGAGAACGCCATCCTCGGTCTCCGCATCATCAGTCTGCGGATCCTCTGCTCGGTCTTCCTCACGCTCATCGGCGCCGGGGGGCTGCTGGTCCATGACCTGTGATCATCTCCGCCGTCGTCAAGTATGACATCTATGTGACGTTTCTCAGCCTATTTGCTTAAATTGTTCGACCCACTTACGCAGGCCGCTTTCCACCGGTTCGATGTCCGCGATCTCGTACTCCAGCGCGTAGTCGCCGTCGTAGCCGATCGCCTCAAGCGCGTCGACAACCCACCGGGTGTCCACCTCGCCCTCACCGAGATGGACGCGTTCGAAGCCGTCCTCGGTGCGGCGGCCGTCCTTAATGTGTACGTGAACGATCCAGTCAGAGAGCAGATCGAAGGCCTCGCGGTAATCGACGCCGGCGTGCCAGAGGTTGCATGGCTCATAGAGAACGCCGAAGTGCGCTGAGCCGACAGCCTCGCAGAGCCTCAGGGCATCCTCGGGGCTGCCGGCGATGGAGCCGCGGTGGTTTTCCATGCCGAGGTAGATCCCGGCCTCGCGGGCGTGGTCGGCGCTCTCGGCCATGAGAGGCGCGATGCGGTCGATGATTGCGGGGTCTTCGCCATGTCCAGGCCTCACGCGGATGGAGCGGGCGCCGAGGCGTTTCGCGGCGTCGATGGTGAGGTGCATCTTCCTCAGTTCGGCCTCGCGCTGGTCGCTGTCGTCGGAGTCGAAGTCGGCGCCGGGGTAGCTGCCGAGATTGGCGATGGCGACGCCAGTGGCCGCGGAAGTCTCCTCGATGGCGGCAAGTTCGTCCTCGGTGGGCAGTTCAGGGAAGTGCGGTTCGCGCCCCCAGAGGTCGGCGCGATAGACGCCGGAGTCGGCGAGGACGCGCAAGGCGTAGTCGCGGGGCTTCTCTCGCATAGGATAGGTGCAGGCGGATATGCGCTGGATGTCCATGATCGGGCCTCCTCGGTGTGATCGCGACGCCACTGAGGAATTCGCGGCGTGGGGGAGAGGGACCTTGCTTAATGAAAAGTGAATGCGAGGAATCAGCCACAGGGCACGCGCGGGTGGAAAGAACGATGGAGCCGAGCCGTGCGACGGCAAAGGCGAGGGCGGCGGAGGAACCCGCGAGATTTTCAGGCGCGACGTGATCGTGAGGGCGGCGGCAGACGGCAAAGGCACAGGCGGGAGCGGGGTCCCGCCTCTCCGACGGCAGACGGTGGCGGGGCGGAGGTCCCCGTTCTACAAGGGCGGCAGACGGGATGGGGCGCGGCGGTGTCAGGCTGAGACCGTCGCGGACACGGGCAGGCGGATGATGAAGTCCGAGCCGCAACCGACCGCGCTGTCTACCGTGAGTTCGCCGCCGTGCTCCTCGATGATGCGCCGCGCCATGTAAAGTCCAAGGCCGATGCCCATCTTCTGACCGCTCTTGCCGTCCTCGGCGGCGCGGACAAACTCATTGAAGATGTCATCCTGCACCTCGGGGGAAATCCCCTGGCCGTTGTCAGAGACCGACAACTCCACGATCCCATCTGTGGCCCGGGCAGACAGGCGGACCGTGCCTCCCCGGTCGGTGTACTTCAGTGCGTTGTCACAGAGATTGTGAAGGACGTCCTCGAGGCGATCCGGATCGGCGTCCACGAGAGGGAGCGTCTCGGGAAGGGAGCTTTCGACGGAGATGTCCTTTTCCTCGCCCCTGACCTCGACGGACTCGCACACTCGCTCCATGAGGTGGCGGACGTTTATCTTCTCCCGCGAAAGCCGGAAGGTGCCCTGATCGAGGGCGGCGAGGTCGAGGAACTGCCCGACCATGCGCAACATGCGGTCGGTTTCGCTGTCGAGGAGCGTGACGAGTCGCTCGGCGTTGGAGTCGGTGAGTTGGCCGGTGAGTTCGCCGAAGATCTGCGAGATGATCTTGAGCGTGCTGAGGGGCGAGCGCATCTCGTGTGAGAGGAAGCGCACGCCGGTCTCCCTCGCGCGCGCGAGGCTCTTGAGGTCAGTGACGTCCTGGCAGATGATGAGGCGGCCGGCGGTGCGTCCGCTGCCGCCCATCCGCACGGAGTATACCCGCAGGTCGCAGGGCTTCTCGCCCTTCAACTGGATGTCGCGGATGCTGTATCCCTGTGAGGGAGCTTCGGAGCCGCCGCCGAGGAGTTTGCGCAGCGTGCCGTAGCCGTCATCATCGGGAAGCTCATCGACGTGGATGCCGACAAGGTCGTCGTGGTCGAGTCCGGTGAGCTGAAGCAGCGGTGGGTTGACGAGGCGTATGACGCCGAATGAGTCGATGAGTATGACGGCCTCGGACATGTGGCGCACGACCAGTTCGTTGGTCTGCCGCTCGCGCTCGAGGACCCTGGCGAGGCGGTAGGCGACCCATGCGACGGCGATGGTGGTGAAGACCATCCCGGACATGCGCCAGATGTTGCCGACAGTCTGCTCGGCGGCGAGGCCGAAAAGAACGATGATGAGGGTGACGAGACCTGTGACGAGCGCGGCGGCGAGTTCGAGCACGCTGAAGAAGGCGCAGCCGAAGATGATGGGGATGAAGAGGAGGGCGAGGAATGGGCTGTCGAGGCCGCCGGTGCCGAGCACGAAAAGGCTGGTCCAGGCGACGTCGCCAAGCAGTACGACGCCCGCGGCGGTGCTCAGATGCCCGATAGCCTCCATTTTGCGCCAGCGTGCTGCGAAGCGGGTCCAGATGGTGAGGAGGGAAGCGATGAAGAGAGCCATAAAGGCAGCAGATGGAACGGTGGTGGCGGCGGGGGAAGCGATGATGACTACCATCATCAGGATGACAAGGGCGGCGCGGACGGTGCCAACCCCCCGCACCATCGAGACCTCGAAGAACGCGTCGGAGGCACGGTCCCCTGCCGGGTCGAGTACGTCTTCGCTCGCAGCATCGAAGCTCACGGCCATCGCCCCCGAACGTACACCGTCGTGGCGCCATGTCTGAGTGCATGTGAGTCGGCGCCGGAACGCGCCGGACGGGCGGCGGCGCTCGTCGCGTTCCGCGGCTCGCTCCCCCCGCCCACTCTTGTGCGGCATTTCTGTACAACCTAAACGCATACCTCCAGAAAATGTTTCAGCCCCCGCGGAATTTCGCGGGAGCTGATGACACACTTTGCTCGAAAATGTGGATTCAGACGCCGCTGATCTCCGCCATGCCGCCCATGTAGGGGCGCAGGACGTCGGGTACTGTGATCGATCCGTCGGCCTGCTGATAGCTCTCGATGACCGCGGCGAGGCAGCGGCCGGCGGCGAGACCCGAGCCGTTCATGGTGTGCACGAAGCGCGGCGGGGCCTCGCGCTCGGGGCGGTAGCGGGTGTTGGCGCGGCGGGCCTGGAAGTCGCCGTACTGGCTGCATGAGCTGATCTCGACCCAGCGGTCCATGCCGGGCATCCAGACCTCAAGGTCATATGTGCGGCGGGGCTGGAAGCCGAGATCGCCGGTGCAGAGGATGATGCGTCGGTAGCGAAGCTCGAGGCGCTGGAGGATCTCCTCGGCGTTGAGAGTGAGCGCCTCAAGCTCCTCATCGGCGGTCTCGGGAGTGACGAACTTCATCAGTTCGACTTTGTTGAACTGATGGACACGGATGAGTCCGCGCGATTCCTGGCCGGCGGAGCCGGCCTCGCGGCGGAAGCTGGCGGTGTACGCGCAGTAGTGTTTCGGCAGGTCATCGGCGTCGAGTATCTCATCCTGGTGGATGTTGGTGAGCGGGACCTCGGCGGTGGGGATGAGGTAGAGGCCCTCGCGTGTCTTGAACTGATCCTCCTCAAACTTGGGGAGGGTGGCGGTGCCGATGAGCGAGCGGGTGTTGGCGAGGTAGGGCGGCATGACCTCCTGATAGCCGTGCTCGCGGGTCTGCACGTCGAGCATGAAGTTGATGAGGGCGCGCTCCATGGTGGCGCCGGCGCCCATGTTCATGACGAAGCGGGAGGAGGCGATCTTCGTGGGGCGCTCGAAGTCGATGATGCCAAGGCGCTCGGCAAGCTCCCAGTGGGGGAGAGGATCGAAGCCGAACGAGGGGGCCTCGCCCTTCTCGTAGAGGACGGGGTTGTCCGACTCGTCGTCTCCCTCTGGGACCTCGTCGAGAGGAATGTTGGGCAGTTCGAGCATCATCGCCTCGAACTGCGCCTCGACCTGCTCAAGCTGCTCCTCCTGCTGATCGATCTGGTGGGAGATCTCGCCGACCTGCTCCTTGAGCTGCTCGGCGCGGTCGGTGTCGCCCTCGCGATAGGCGGCGCCGATCTCGTCGGAGATCCGGTTCTTCTCGGCGCGCAGGTTCTCCACCTGAAGCAGTTCGCGACGTTTCGCCTCAAGGTCGATGAGGCGGTCGATGTCGTAGTCGGAGCGGCGCCTGCGCAGCGCCTCGCGGACGGTCTCGGGGTTTTCGCGGATGATTCTGTGGTCGATCATGAGCGGATTCTCCCTTGGCGGCAGCGGCGTGCGACGACGACGGCGAACGGCGACGACAAGCAACGGCCGGGCCGGCGTCGCGTGGCGCTGGCCAACGGCACAGGCCGGTACGGGGACCGGCCTCTCCAACGGCGGACATCAGGCGGCCTGCTGCTCATCCTCGGCATCTTCGCTGCTGCCGTGGCTGCGGACGAGAAGGCGCGGGCTGATGAACAGTGCCGGGGCGGTGAGCAAGAGGATCCGGCCCCAGTCATCAAGCTCCAGCGCACCGAGATGGAACATGCTCTGCAGCGCCGGGATGTAAAGCAGGCACATCTGGAGCGCGACCGACAGCGCGATCGCACCGAAGAGATACTTGTTGCGGAAGCCCACCTGCCAGACCGAGCGCCTGTCTGACTGGCAGTTCAGCGCCAGGAAAAGCTCGAACAATATGACCTGAGTGAGAGCGACCGTGCGCGACATCTTCAGCGCTTCTTTGGCCGCGTCGCTCAGGCCCTCGGCGCTGCCGCCGTGCCCGCCGCCGGCCATCGCAAGGACATCGGCGTAGCCGAACCCGTGGTGGGCCATCTCCCACAAAAAGCCGCCGAGCGCGCCCACGGTGACCAGTACGCCGGTGACCGCGAGGAACGGTAGCATGTCGGCCAGCATGTTCTCTTCGGGGTCACGGGGCGGGCGATCCATGATGTCGGGCTCGCTCTTTGACATGCCGAGAGCGAGGGCGGGGAGGCCGTCGGTGACGAGGTTGACCCAGAGGATCTGCAGGGGCAGCAGCGGCAGCGGCCAGCCTGCAAGCACCGCGACGGCGATGATGAACAACTCGCCGATGTTGGTTGACAGCAGCGAGCGGGTGAATTTTCTGATGTTGTCGTATACCACGCGGCCCTCTTCGACGGCGGCGACGATGCTGGCGAAGTTGTCGTCGGCGAGGACGATGTCAGAGACCTCGCGCGTGACGTCGGTGCCTTTCTTCGCCATGCCGACGCCGATGTCGGAGCGGCGGAGAGCGGGTGCGTCGTTGATCCCGTCGCCGGTCATGCCGACGATCTCTCCGTTCGCCTGCAGGGCCTCGAGGATGCGGACCTTGTGATCGGGGGCCATGCGGGCGAAGACGGCGATCTCGTCCACCTGCTCCCTGAGTTCCTCGTCGCTCATGGCATCGAGTTCTTTGCCGTCAACGACGCGTCCGCCGTCAAGCAGTCCGATTTCGCGAGCGATCGCGGCGGCGGTGTCGCGGTGGTCGCCGGTGACCATCTTCACGGTCACGCCGGCCTTGCGGCAACGAGCGATTGACTCGGCGACCTCGGGGCGGGCCGGGTCGATCATGCCGACGAGACCGATGAAAACGAGGTTCTCCTCAATTTCATCTGCCTCGATGTTCTCGGGAAGGACATCGATCTTCCGGTACGCGAGGGCGAGCACGCGCAGTGCGTCATCGGCCATCTCGGAGGCAGCCTGGTCGATCTCATCGCGCATCGCCTCGTTCATCTCGACGACGCCGTCGTCGGTCATGCGCCGATTGCAGAGGTCAACGATGACCTCAGCGGCGCCCTTGGTGGCGACGAAGTAGCCGCTCCCGGAGGGATGGATGGTGCTCATGCGCTTGCGGTCGGAGTCGAAGGCGACCTCCTGAGCGCGCGGATGGCGTTTCCTCGCCTCGTCTTCGTTAAGGCCCAGCTTGCGGGCAAGCGGGAGCAGAGCGGCCTCTGTTGGATCGCCGGTGATGGTCCAGTCGCCGTTCTCGACAAGGTTCGAGTCATTGCACAGTGCTGCAATAAGGCCGAGACGTTCGAGGACCGGGTCGCCGTCGACGACGTGGCCGTCGCGCATTACGCGGCCGGTGGGCTCATAGCCGTTGGCTTCGACGTCGTAGAACTCACCGTTGGCGCGGACACGGACGACGGCCATCTCGGAGGCGGTCATCGTGCCGGTCTTGTCGCTGCAGATGACGGTGGTTGCGCCAAGGGCCTCTGCGGCTGAGAGGCGCTTGACGATGGCGTTGCGCTCGACCATGCGCCGCACGGACATCGCGAGGGAGACCGTGACGACTGCCGGAAGGCCCTCGGGGATCGCGGCGACGGCAAGGGCGACGACGGCCATGAAGAGGCCGAGAGGGTCCTGTCCGCGGCCCAGCCAGCCGACGAAGAAGACGACGGCGCAAAGGCCGATGACAATAATGAGCAGCCACTTGGCGAGTACCTCGAGCTTGCGCTCAAGGTTGGTACTACCGATCTCGGAGGTGCTCACCTGTTCGGCGATGCGCCCCATCTGGGTGTTCATGCCGGTCTCAGTGACGATGGCGCGCCCGTGGCCGTAGGTGATGTGCGTGCCCATGAAGACGGTGCTGCTTCGTTCGGCAAGGTCGGTGTCCTCGGAGACGGGCTCGCTGCTCTTGCCCACCGGTACGGATTCGCCGGTGAGCAGCGCCTCATCGGCTTCGAGGTTGAAGCCTTCGATGATGCGCGCGTCCGCGGCGATCTTGTCGCCGGTTTCGAGCACCAGC
>JBNJEK010000144.1:0-11128 GCA_051745855.1 Armatimonadota bacterium | reverse complement strand
CTCGACCACGCGTACTGGCCGTTAAGCTGACTGACTCGCAGGTAGACGTAGTTGCGGCCGGGCGCAAAGTCGCTCTGCTCCAGTTCGATCCGCGCGGTGTAGCCGGCTTCCGGGATCGCGGTGTGGCGCTTGATAATGTGCGAGTTGTGGTAGACCGCATCACTGATGTCATCCCACTTCCCGGATTGGTCGCCGAACTGTTCGCGGATGCGCTCGCGGCACTCGTTGTCGTAGGCGACCAGCCCGCTGCGCCGCATCGCCTCGGCGGGCGTGAATGTGATCCGGTGATTGTCGCACTCCAGCGTGCACATGGCTTCCGCGGGCGCCTCGACCTCGATGATCAGGCGCTGCTGTGTGGTGTCCTCAGCGGCATGCCTGCGCGGGTCGGTCGTCAGCGCGAACTCGACCTCACCGTCGGCGGTCTGGTCCCACGAGTTCCCGTGACGGGTGAATGCGCCCTCGACTGAGACCACGCGTCCCTCCGCCAGTCCGAAGCGTCCCTGCCACTGCTTCTGCGTGACCTCGAAGCCGTAGCTCGGGGCGGGCCCCCAGCCGAACTCGAAGGGGATCTTGCAGCGCACTGTGCCGTCGGACGGCGCCTCCCAGGTGCCAGCGTGGCAATGCGTGTGCGCGACGCGGCCGTTACGGATAACCTCGATCCGATCGAGCGCCTCGGTGCATTCGACAGAGGCTCGGAGAGTTTGCTGGCCGCCGCCCTCGATGACCGACCCCATCGGCGCGTCGCCGAGCGAGTAATCGAGCTTGATGCGATCGCCGGTGACGCCGTAAACGCGGCGCTCCATGAACGCGTCCCACAGCGCCTCCCGCGTGAGGTCCTCGGCCAGTGCGGCCATCATGCCGATGCCCCACTTTGCCGCGAAGCCCTGTCCGTTGTCGCCGGAGGCGATGATGCCCAGGCGGTAGCCGCGATCGAGACCCGACTGGATCGTGTTCATCGACACGCGCGGCGCCATCGCGCCGTTGCGGGTCATCGTAAAGGGCGTGTTGCAGCCCTCCGAGGAGCCGTGCACGGAGTAGATCTCCGCGAAGGGCGAGACCTGCTCGTCGTAGTGCGTCCAGTCCTTGCCGCGATTGGCGAAGGCGTAGCCTGTGTGATGGGGGATAGCGATGGCGCCGGCTTCCCGAAGATTGGCGTAGAGGTCGTCGATATGCAGCGGCAGGTCCAGCGGCGGGTCGTCATAGGGGTAGAAGACGTTGTGATCGCCCCAGCGCGTCCTGTCGCCGGTCCACTCATAGCCGGCGAAGGTGACGAAGTCGCCGGGCGCGTGATACTCCTTCACCAGCGAGCAGATCATCTCCCAGTCGCGCTTGAAGTAATCCTTCGGGCCAACGGTCTCCGAGCGGAAGCCGGTGTCGGGATCGCGGATGAAGTGGGCCGGGTAGTAGACGATGGGGAAGAAGTCGATGTAATCACGCGCCCCTTCGAAGGCGCGTCTGACGAACTGCTCGCAATCACCGAGGTCCTCGGGCGGTTCGGCGACCGCGTCAACCCCCTCCGCCTCCTGCATGCGCATGTGTGCGAGGTTAAACTGCGTGTGCATCTCGCCCCAGTAGATGTTGTAACTCATGGTCATCCTCCGGATGGAGCGAATTGCTGTCGGTGGTTGTTTCGCCTGCAGGGAGGAGAAAACCTTCGCAGCGAGAGACGAAGAGGGCGCGGCTCCGCTCGGAAACCGCGCCCTCGGTGGAATCGTGGTTGCGTCCGGTTCAGTTCGCGTAGGAGTAGCTGAATCCGAGCATCTGATGCCGACGGTCGTCCTGCTGCGTGTTGTCAAGTTGCAGCTTGTAGGTGATTCCGACGCCATCGGTGATCTCATACGCAAGTCCGGATCTGAAGGAATAAAGCGTTCGATTGTCGCGTACTCGGACTTCACCGAGCACGCCGTAGTTCACCTCGGGGTTCACGGTCCACGTGAAGCGGCCGAAGTCTTTCTCTATCTGCACGAGCGCGCCGACGTCGGCCTTCCAGTCCTCAGACGTGCGGACATCTTTGCTTCCCCCGCCGGTCAACTCGACGTAGCCGCCGTCAAAATGCCTTCGCCAGCCCAGCGCCACAAGCGTTTGCACCTGGTCGAGCCCGTGGTCGCCGTCGGTGGAGACAGCGATCAGCGGGTTCCACTTGTTCTGGGGTCGCTCCTTAAGCAGATAGCGGAACCAGGTCTTCAGGCGATCATAATCCTCGGCTTCGGTCAACGAGCGATCGTAGTCCGAATTCAGTGTGATCTCCCACCGGGAATCGGGATTGTCGGTGGCCCAGACGGCGTCAAGTGCCGCAGCGAAATCGTACTCGCTCTCGTCACCGATCCGATCCTCCGACAGGTTGGCGACGAACTTGAGCTTCTCCGTCTCAAGTGCCCAGGCGGCGTTCGCGGCCGCCAGCACACCCAGCAGCCCTGTGAGCAGTGTGATTACAATTGTGCGGTGAAGTCGCATCGGCTGCACCTCCGTCATGCGTCTGATTCGACTGTGCATCCCCTCCCCGTGTTGTCTTTTGAGGGTCTACGCGCCTCGAAGTTTCGCATGAAGCTGATCGATTCCCCGCAGTGGTCGCGCAATATCACGGAGCACGAACTCCACTCGCCGCTCGGGCGCGACCTTCCGACGCGCCGCATCCACCCGGCAGTAGAGCCAGCGGCAGCGCATCAGGTCAGGCAGCGCCTCGCGCTCCTCGGGAGTGATCGCGAGCACCGATTCGTAGCCGGCGAGAAAACGCTCCACACGGGCTTGATCGATCGTGAAAGATGCGGTCAGCGACCATATGTCCCCGCCGACGAGCGGAGCCTCACGCTCTCCGCAGAAGAACAGCAGACCATCCGCAACGTCCACCATCCGCGGTTGATCGCTGGCCCAGTCCCAGTCAAAGACCCCGACCACGCGACCATCGTCGAACTTGAGGTTGGCCGGGTGGTAGTCCCCCTGCACAATGGTGCGGGGCAGAGACCGGTAGCGTTGGTCCGGGAAGCGCTCTGCGAGGTCCTTTGCAAGCTTCAGGGCCGCCCGCAGCGCCGTGGCGTCTTCGCCGGCGGCCTCGGCCAGCAACTCCTCAAGCCCGTCGCGGGCATCCGCCGGGTCGTGGAAGCGCGGCCATGCTTTCGCCACCGGCGGCTCGAAGCGGGCCGCCGACTTGTGCAGTTCGGCCAGCACGCCGCCCGCGGCATTCAGTTCCGCGGGGTCGCCCTCCTGGTGGGACTGCCCCTCGATGAACTCGAAGAGTTCGTACACGTGCGCTCTCTCTCGCAGCCACGCCCGTCCGCCATCACCGCGCACACCGCGGGGGACCGGCAACCCGTCCGCGGCGAGATGTGCGAGCAGAGCGTGATCGAAGCGAACCCAGTCGGTCCGGGCGTAGCGCGGATTGCGGCGGCGCAGGACAAACTTCCCCGCGTCGCAGTCAACGATCACGCTGGCGTTTGCGGTTCCGCTGCCGGGCACGATCTCTTCCGAGCGGGCGCTTATCCGCCAGCGGCGCAGAACCCGTGACGCCTCGACGGTTGACAGAGCGGTGCTGGCGCGAGACATGAGGTGATCCTCCAACTCCTGCCGGTGTTGAAATGCGCTTGACACGCGTTAGTTCGCGCGGTCCTGCCCGGGACCTGCGCGGCGGGCATCGGATAGCGCGCAGATTCTTCCGGAAAAAGAAGGACAATCCGGGGGAGCAGCGAATATCATGACGGTTAGCAAGTGACTTTCAGGGAGGTAATGCCCAGTGAAGAAACCCGTTGTTGATCAGGATACGTGCACAGGCTGTGGTCTGTGCCCCGACATCGCTCCAGGCACGTTCGAGATGAACGACGACGGCCTCGCAGAGGTCATCGATCCACAGGGAGACGATGAAGATACGATTCAGGATGCCATCGACTCGTGTCCTGTCGAGGCCATCGCCTGGGAGGAGTAAGCCCGGCGGCCTGAACGGATCTGCTTTCGGGGCGGCTCGATCAAGCCGCCCCGATGCTGTGTACGAAGGGAAAGATGCGTGTTGGATGGAAGTCTCGTGCGAGCCCACGGTGGCTCCGAGAGAGTTGGCCGGGCGTGTACTCGCGTGTGATGAAGCGTTTACTGTCGTGAGCGGAGAGCCTCGATGACCGAGCAGAGGCGACTTGAGCCCTTCAAACGCGGTCGGCAGAATAGGGCCGACGGCTGGCGCAGCGTCCGGGCGTCACACCCGGGAGTGCGTGATCATCGCCCGATCAGCGTGGCCGACTGGCCTCCGCTCGTCAACGCGGCGATCATCGCGACCTGCGCATTCATCACCGCGATCGCGATCCTCAGCGCCTCGATGGCCTCCCCGGTCGGTACCGTCGAGGACTGGAATGAGTGGCGGGCCGATGACGGTGCGATCAGCCTCGAGCACCCGTCCGGCTGGGCGGTTCGCGATGTGGGCCCCCCGGAACAAACGCATGTCATCATCCTGCGCTCACAGTGGGTGCGTATTCATGTGATCTCAGAGCGCGCACTGAATGTCGGAGCAGCGCACTACGGCGCCCTTGAGATGATCCATCGACAGACCGCCGAGACGTGGCAGCGGCAGGTGTTCAGCGATTTCGAGGAAGGGCGGATGGGGCGTACGACGATCGGGGGTAAACGAGCGGTCTGGTCGCAGTTCAAGTATCAGGGAAGGTATCTCGAAGCCGGTGAGCCGATGATTGGCTACCGGGCAACCATCGTCGGCGACAACGGCGGCGTGATCGCAAGTGCGGTCGCGCCCTCTGCCCACTGGCAGGAGTTCAAGCCGATCGCCCTCCACGTGCTCAGGAGCATCCGCTTCGGCGATCACGGGAGGTAGCTTCCAAACTCGCCTCCTCGTTCGTCACCACCTCTTCGCGTTGGAACGGCCATTCCCTGGCAATGATGATCGCGCCCGCGATGACGATGATCCCGATCGACGCAGCCTGTGCCACCGTGAACACGGGCATCGGCGCCCATACCTCACCGCTCGCGCCCCGTCGGAAGATCTCAACCACGTAACGCGTTATTGAAGAGAGCACGAGAAAGCCGAGGAAGCGGTCGAAAGGCTTGCGCAGCCACGGTGTGAGCAGCAGCAGAACCGGCAGCGTGAAGCCGAGAGTGCCGATCACCGAGTAAAGCTGCGTGGGGTGCGCGGGGAAAGCCGGTGCGCCGCCGGTGGCGCTCTGCGGAAATGTGACCGCCCACGGGAGCGTGCACTCGTGGCCGTAGCAGCAGCCGTTGAGGAAGCATCCGACGCGGGCCACCGCGTATCCGATCGCGAGGCCGGGGGCGGCGAGATCGAAGATGCGCGTGAAGCTCGCGCCCATCAGCGGGGCCGCGATGCCAAGCACGAGCAACCCTCCGGCAAGCCCCCCGTGCCAGCTCATCCCGCCTCCCCAGATGTTGAGGGCCGATGAGAGGTTGTTCGCGTAGTCCCCCAGGCTCAGAAGCACGTAGCCGAGGCGCCCGCCCGCGATTCCTCCGGCGAAACCGAGCAGGGAAAGGTGCAGCACCTGTCTGCCGGAGAAGCCGTAGCGATCGCGATCGAGGTACATCCACGTGAAAGCCGCCACGAAGGCGCCCAGCATCATCAGGCCGTAGGAGCGAAGCTCAAAGGGGCCGAAGCGGTTGACGAGAACGTAGGTCACCAGCGTGGGGATTGCCGCCTGCACTGTCAACTCCAGCGCCAGCCCCCACGATGGCGTCATGCGCCGGCCTCTGCCGCGACGCTCCAGCCACGTCCAGATCCCCACGATGCAGAAAAAGAACGCGAAGACGCCCGGGAGATGAACCGGATCCCACGGACCGAATGTCACCATCGTCGGGTGCATGTGCGCTCACACTCAAGAATCATCGATCTGAGGCAGGCCGGTTTCGCGCTTTCCGCGGGGGGACTGACCGCGGCTGTGGTGTCAAAGGGATGACGCATCGACCACGACACCGTCGCGGATCGAAAGCTTCGCCGCTTCGAGAGCCGCCATCGTTGCCCGGACGTCCTTTCCTGACCCCTCTGGCTCATCTTCCTCCCGGATGGCGCGGACAAACTCGCCAACCTGCGCCCGCCACGCCGCGGGACTGTCGAGGGGCACCTCGATGACCTCGTCGCCAACCTGAATCTCTCCCGTGCGCACCATCATCGCGTCCTCAGTCCCGATTACCATGCACTCCCAGGCGCCAAACGGCGTGTTGATACTGTGCTGGTAGGTGGACATGGGGCCGTCGATGAGCGACATCTGCACGGTCAACTCGTCGTAGTCGTTCCAGTATTCGTTATTCACGCGCGCCTGCGCGTAGACGTCGCCCGGATCGCCGTCGGTGAGCCACAGGATCATGTCCACTTCATGCGCGCCGTAGCCGTAGAGCACCCAGCCTCCGGCCTCTTCGGGCTTGCGAGCCCACTCGGAGCGAAAGCCCTCCGACTTGCCGAGACGCCGCCGGAGCACGTTGCGCACCTCTCCGACCGCCCCCTCGCGGATCAACTCGCGGGCCCTGGCATTCGCAGCGCGAAAGCGAAGGATCTGCCCGATCATCAGCACCACCCCGGCCTCATCCGCCGCGGCGATCATCTCATCGACCTCCGCCAGCGACGTGGCCATCGGTTTCTCGCAGAGTACGTGCTTGCCCGCCTCTGCCGCCGCGACCGTCACGTCACGGTGCAGGTGATGGGGGAGGAGCACGGAGACCGCGTCCACCCGCTCATCCTCCAGCAGTTCGCGCCAGTCGGCATACACCGCCCGCACATCGAACTGTTCGGCCCGCTCGCTTGCGGCCTGCTCGTCGATGTCGCAGACGGCGACAGTCTCGATCCCCTCGACATCGCGGTAGGCGGGGAGATGTCCGCTGGCGATTCCTCCGCATCCGATTGCGCCAATCCCGATCGTCTCCATCAGATGGCCTCCCGATGACGCGCCATGTACTGATGAGGGCTGCCGGGCACTCCGGCAGCCCTCAAACGTCTCTTGCATCTCGGACCGACACCGCCGTCGCTGATCACTCCACGGCGCGAACGTCGGTCACCTCCGGCACTTCCTGCCGGAGCACGCGGCCGATGCCCATCGCGAGTGTCATCTGCGACATCGGACAGCCCTTGCAGGCCCCCTGCAGACGGACCTCGACCACATTGTCGTCGGTGATGTTAACGAACTCCACGCCGCCACCATCCGCCTCCAGCGACGGGCGGACTTTATCCAGCGCGGCCTCCACTTCCTTACGCATCTGCTCGTCGGTCTTTGCCTCTTCAGACATTATGTATCCTCCTCGGTGATTGTTGGTGCTACTCGGTCTGCGGCTCCGGGACCTCATCACCGGACGCGAAGTCGCGGACCTTCCAGCCGTCCGCCTCGCGGACGAGTTCGAAGTACTCAATCTCACTGGTGCCGTCAGGGTACCCAACCAGCACCCGCGCCCATCCGGACATGCCGCCCGCATTTACCTTGTACTGCAAAATGCGGATGCCCTTGACCTCACGCCCACCCCAGTGCGCCTCGATGATGGACGGAGCGTCCTCGCCCACGTCCTCGATCAACTCCTGCTTCCGTTCTTCGGAGAAAAGGTTCCAGTGCTCCAGCGTGTCCTCCGAGCGCCAGTCAGCGGTGCCTTCGATGTTCTGATCGCCCTCGGACATCTGCCCCGCGGGCTCGTCGACATCGCGTGGTATGATGTCGTACCACGTCTCGATCAGCCGCCAGATCTTGCCCTGCAGTGTCTGGGGATGTGGCGGGATCGCCATGACCGCCTCCCGCTCCTCCTGAGGCATCCGCAGGAGCATCTGTGACCCCTGCGGATCCACCCAGACGCCGAAGCTCTCCGCGACGAAGCGCAACGGCACAAAGCACCGTCCGTCGATCAGTTGCGGAGCCACGTCCACCGTGTAATTGGCTTCGGCGACCTTCGCTTCGGTGCTGCCGATCCACAGCTCCACCTGCGGCACCTTTGCCTCCTCCGAACGCCACGCCTTGATATGCCCGCCCTCGTAGGTCACGCGCGCGCCGAGCCACTCAAAGATCGGACGCAGAGGTACCAGCGTCCGGCCCTCGAGCGTCACCGGCTGCACGTCGAAAACAAGCTCGCGGGCCGCGCCCGCCACGGCCGTGGAACTGAGCATAAGCAGCACGACCAGCACGCCGGCCGTGAAGGCTCGCGTTTTTGCCATCTTAACACCACTCCAGATCGATCCGGCCGGCCGCCAGTATCAACAAGTCTCGTAACTGCCCTCTGACGAACGCGACGGCCTTATCCGTCGTCGGAGATTCGCACCGGTCTGACGCCCACACTGCGGTTAGAAGTCCGCCTGCTCCGCCAAATCCCGCCACCGATCGCCGTCCTGCTCAACGAGAAAGTCGATCGTCTCGTCGAAGCTTCGCAGCCCGGTGGTTGCCCCTGGTGCAGTGACGCACATCGCGCCCACAGCGTTCGCCATCCGGGCCACATCTTCAAGATCCCATCCTGCAAGAGTCCCCAGCAGAAAGCCCGCGACGAAGGCGTCGCCCGAGCCGGTGCCGTCAACGGCCTCCACGTTGAACGCCGGCGCGCAGATCTCGCGATCGGCGGTGCGGACGTAGGAACCCTCCTCACCCATCTTGAGGCCGACGACCTTCACACCGTGGTCCATCAGCACCTCCGCAGCTTCCTCGGGAGTGTCCCTGCCCGTGATCTCCACCGCCTCCGGGAAACTCGGCAGAAACATGTCGGTGTGTGGCAGCACCGGCTCCAGCAACTCCATCCAGCGTCCGGTGTCATCCCAGACGACGTCCAGCGCGGTCGTCGTCCCGGCCTCCTGCGCCGCCTTCATGACGCTCGCGGCCGGTTCGCCGTCGAAACCCGGCATCACCAGCGCGCCCGCGAAGTGGAAGATCTCCGCGTCACTGAGCAGGTCCATGTCGATGTCTTCCGGCCGCATCGTCGCGTTCGCGCCGATGCAGTGGATGAACGTCCGCTCCCCGCCGCTGTCGATCATGATCATCGTCGCCGAGGTGCTGGCCTCATCAGTAACCGCGATTCCGCTTGTGTCCACGCCCTCGGCCGCCATCGCGTCGCGCACGAAGTCTCCGAAGCCGTCATCGCCGACCTTGCCGATGATCGCGGTGTCAACATTCATCTTCGCAAGGCCGATGCCGGTGTTCGCGGCACAGCCTCCAATGCTCATTCCCATCTCATCAACGAGCATCAGCCGTCCATGTTCAGGCTGGTCGTCGATGGGGCGTCCCCACACGTCCGCTACCACGATTCCGGCGCACACTACCTGGCTCATGTCTCACACCTGTCCGTTCAGATTTCCTGATGACTGCACGCAGCGCAGCCGTTGTCATATTCGACGGGGCGCGATGGGTCTCCTTCACTCCTTCGCGTCACCGGGCAGTTCGCCTTTCACGCCCACCTGCTGCATCCAGCGCCGGCCGCGCATGATCTGCTCCGCTACCCGCGCGTTGCGCTGTGCGAGGTATTGCTCGTCCCGGTTGAAGTCGCGCACGTTCATGACCATGTCCCAGTTGCGCTGATACTGCGTGGCCTTCGCAAGGCGCAGGCGCCAGAGGCGATCGGGAATGTCGTGCGGAGCCAGTTCCGAGTTGAGTCCACGCAGAATACGCAGATACTCGTAGTCCTGCACCGCCTGCTGAAGCAGCTTCAGCGCCACGGTCGGGTGAGGATCGACCAGGCGCTGCTCGCCGTCGGCGCAGTAGAGGAGCCCTGACGCGCACAGTTCCCCGCTGCCGGCGTCATCCCACAGCAGCATGTCCCGGCGGTATTCGTCGGCCAGCCATCCGAGCATCCGCACGTCCATCGGGCTCATCGCCCCGGCGATCCGCCAGAGCTTCGCGGATTCCGCTTCTGAGGCCGCCAGCGACAGTTCGACGCCCTCACATCCGCCGAAGCCGCTGGCGATCTCAGGCGCGACTGCCCAGTTGCCGATCTCGGCGATCGGTTCCAGCGCCATGTCGGGAAGTGCCACCGCGATCGAATTGTTACGCTGTCGCGGGCCCAGGTCCGGCGGCGGGGACCCGGCCGGAAGGTATGTGCGAATCGGGTAGGCGCCGGCCACCTTTCTCCAGTGATCGACCGCGCGCCGAAGCGCCGCTCGAGGCTTCTCCAACCCGGCAAGCTGCTCGGGGCGGGCCGCGATCATCGCGCGCATATCCGGGGCGTAATCCCACGCGCGTATCATCATCCGATTCGCCCCGCCGAGGTCGATGCCGTCGTCACCCCACCACGTGAAGTCCGCCAGCATCTCGCGCGGCACCACGCCGTGCTTGAGCAGCGCCTCCGCGTAGGGCCAGTACTCGCCCGCGCCGAGCGGCGAGCGCTCCCCGTACCACGCTTCCATCACCTGCTGACCATCGAAGCCCACCGAGACCGCCAGCGACGGCGTCTTCGGCAGCGTGAAGTCATGGATGGTCAACTCCACCGGCAGCGTCACGCGGTGCTCGCCGTCGGTGGTGACGATCTCGCCCTGATAGACGCCGGCCTCGGCGTCGCGGGGAATGGTGATCTCCCACCAGATACGGCCGGATGATCCCGACCCGATGACACCGGCGTAGTGGACGTCCGCCTGCCACCACGGCGGCATCGGCTCGTGCGGGATCATGCGGTTGTCCTCGACTGAATACCACGCGATCGCCGAGGCCGGGATGGTGCCGCCCGGGCCGACCAGCGGCGTGGTCTCTATGCGCACAGGATCAGCATTGCCGAGCAGTACAAGCTGCGCGCCCTCCACCTCGCCGCGAGCGGCCGACAGTTCCAGTTCGTCGGGCACGCGAAGCGTCGCGCTCTCCCCCGGCCACGGCGCGTTATCCGACAGCGGCGCCACGGCGATCCCCCAGGGCGCGTCCCGCCGGCGGTACTGCGTCACCAGCGGCGCCATGATCGCCCGGGCGCGGTCGAGTTCGTCGTCGAGGCGCTCGATCTCCCTCCGGATGGCGACCCACTCGTCGAATCCAGGGGCCGGGGCTTCGATCCGTTCGCGCAACGCAGTGAGGTCCGGCGTCAAGGCCGGGAGAGGACCGAGCATCTGCTCCTGGAGCCATGCGATTCGCTCTGCGAGGTCGGGAGGCCACCCGTCGGTCTTCGGCGGCGATGCCACGCTCCTGCCCCATGCGTAGTTCATCTGCCGCCAGCGCCGCTCCAGCCGCTCGATCTCCCGCAGCGCAGTCTTCCGGTAGGCCTC
>JBNJEK010000143.1:0-11250 GCA_051745855.1 Armatimonadota bacterium | reverse complement strand
CGATCCACCGTCCTCACCGCCCCACCACGGATACGTGGCCACGCTTATCTTCAGCGCCCACTCAAGCCACTCATCGGCCTCCGGGACGGCGCCCTGAACTGCGATGGCGCCCATCAAAAACTCCGGCATGATAAGCTGCCAGCCGTGCGCGTGATAGAGCCGCTGCTCGAGCCCGGGGCGGAAGCCGTTGTAAACGACCTGCATCCGCTCAGCGATGGCGTCGGCGACGGCCTCCTTCTCCTCAGCGCTGAAAAGATCGCTGCAAAGGTCGTACGCATGGGCCATCGCGGCGATAAGGCTGCTGTTGGCGAAGTTGCTGATACGCTCGGAAGTCCAGCCATGCGGATCAAGGTCCGCGCAGATCATCGCCCGCCGATGGACCTCCTCACCGACCACCTCGTCGCCGGTCAGCAGATAGTAAAGGGCCATGTTGTTCATGTGCCGGATGGTGTCGTTGGTCTCGGCCTTGGCCTCGCGAAGCTGGATGATCCGCTCGCGCTGATTGTCGTAGTCCTTCGGTATCTTCTCGTCCTCCAGCGGAAGCTCCCGGCCTATCTCGCTGTCAAAGCGGCCGCGCCATGTCTCCAGGATCGCCGCATACCGCCCCGCCGCCATCCGGCGCAGGTCCGCGAGCGTCTCGTCCGTGAACCACAACCGCGGGTGCTCGTCCGGCACCCGCGCAATGCTCTCCTCCCACGGTGGCAGTGGCCATGCCACCGCATCCTCGCTGACCACGAAATGCTCGACGACCGACCACGCGCCCGCCGGCCACGAGGAGCCGCGGTAGCGCCAGAAGTACTCCCCCGGCGGCATCGGCTCGAGCGGCCGCCAGAACGTCAGGGAGGTCTCGTGTTCGGCGACGATCTCATCAAATCCCGCCGACCGCGCGACCTGCACCGTGTAGTCGTCCTCACCTGAGAGCGGCCAGCGGAACGTCGGCGGGTTGATGTGATGGCTTCGCCCACTGTTCGGCTCGAGCCAGTAGAGCGGACTCTGATGCGGCGAGATATGACCATCCGCGGGAGGCTCGGGGGGCTGGCCCGATGCTGACACGGCCAGCGAAAGCAGGGCGATGGCACTGATCACGGTGAACATCGGTGAACACCCTCCAGACGCAGCGGAATCGTCAGAACCAGAGTTGGTACCTGTCGCTGAAGAACTGCCCGCCGAAGGACGCGATGAGGCTCCAGACCAGGCCGGCTGCGAAGTAATGCCCGACCGCGATCCCGATGAATGCCGGCACAAGCATCCGGTAGGCGCCCATCCCGCCAATCTTCAGCACAGCCATCTTGATCAACGAGACCGTCAGCAGCATCGCCCAGCCGGTGTACCCACCGCCGGTGAGCGCGAGCACCAGCCCCAGCGGATGCAGCGGGAAGCGCAGGAACGCGCGCCGCAACCCCGCCAGCCCCAGCACCATCGCAAGGCCCACCCCAGCCGCGATCGTCTCTCCTCGCTTCGGAAGCGCGTGCCCCCTGTCCCACCCCACGGCCGTCTCGTACGACGTCCGCATCAGCGAGACGCGGAAGCCGCCTTCGGTCGTGCCACCCTCGAGGATGTTCGCGCCGTATTCGTAGAACGCGTCGAGGTGCATGCCCCAGCTTACCACCGAGCCAAGCACCACCGCCGCCACCATCAGCGCGATCATCCGCCGGCGGGTGATCCCGACATCGTCCGCGATCTTCAGCGCCTCCGTCGGGTACGCCATGAGCTGTCCCATGTACCCCCGCGTCATGTAGTACATCGACGCCATCAGCGTCAGCGACCGCATATTCCCGCCGGGCGCAAGTCGCGCCGTGCCCAGCGCGTTGACCAGCAGATTCTGCTCGCCACCAAGCGGCCGCCCCCACATCCGCGGGTAGCCCGACTCCGCGCGCAGCCGGGCATAGCCCACGCTGAAGATCAACACCAGCAGAAAGTAGGGCGCCCACACGATCGGACTCATGCCCGCCGCCGTCAGAAAGGCCACGATGCCCAGCGAACACACGATCATACCACCCGGGAGCAGCCACCGGCCCGGCGAACTCTCGCGCAGCCGCCCGAAGACCTCAACAAAGCGGTGACGCGAGCGGTACACCAGCAGCGCGACCAGCGCAATGTACGCTCCGGCGGCCTGCTCGTTCTCGTAGGGAAGCTGCGCGTTGTCCACCCCGCCGACCGCCGCACCGAGCGCGATTCCCTTCATGTACACGAAGTAAAAGAAGACCGTGGACAGCGCGATCTCGGTGGGCATCAGGTAGCCGAAGCCGAGTATCTCCGGGCGGTAGGAGATGCGCATCGGCCGCAGCGCCGACAGCGGGTGCTCGCTCAGAAGGGCGTCGAGAGACTGATCGCTTCCAAGCGCCGACAGACCCGGGTTGTACGCGTTGAGGATGTTCAGCAGGTTGTACACGCATGCGATGCCGAAGCCGATCCAGAATCCGCGATTCTTCCAGATCGCGATCCTCTCACCGCCGAGGTCCGCCAGGCGCACAGGTAACTCCGCCAGCGGATACGTAAGATGCTCCGACTGCTCCCACTCAGGATGAAAGACCGCCGCAAGGCCGATCAGCAGGCCGAAAAACGCCACGAAGAAGAGCAGCCACAGCGACAGCGGACGCGCCCACGCCCCCCACGGGACTGCGCCGTCGTCCGATCCCTCGAAATACGTGCGGATGACCGCCTCGTCGGTCGGACCCATCCACTCCGGAATGTCGTCCCACAGTTCGCCGAGGTTGTTCTCCGGACCCGCGAAATACTGCAGGGTCGGGAGCGAATGCAGGAAAAAGCGCATCGCCCCGCCCGACGTGAGAGCTACCGCCAGCGTCAGGAAGCAATACACCGCGATGACTTCGCGCTTCGTGCCCCCCAGCTTGCGCACCAGCGGATACGCCGCCAGCAGAAGCAGCAGCGCCGCCAGCGCCGGGATCGGCGGCACCGCCATCGCCACCTGCGCCCCGATGCTGATCAGCGCCGCCTGCCGAACCCACAGATTCGCCAGCACGAGCAACACCACGCCGATGACCAGCACGCCCGTCATCCGCAGCGGCGTGACCCGCGGTGCAACCTCACGTTCCTCTTCCGCCTGTGCAGCCATGATGCTCCTCGCCCGAGTGGATTTACTGCGTGTGCGACGGGCCGATCGTCACCTCAGCCAGCCAGAACTCATCGCCCTCGCTGACCTTGTCCCTCGCCGTCTCCCACTGACCCTCGAATGCGAACCTCTGCAGGACGGTCACGTCCGGCCACTCGTCGCGGATCGCCCGCGCATCAAGCTGCAACGTGTGCCACTGCCCGTCGTCGATGAGCATCTGCGCGTCATCCGGCTCACCCGGCAGAGGCATCGCCGATTCCGTCCCGGCCAGATAGATCCGGCGCGTCCCCTCGTGGCTCGGAAACGCCTCGACGTAGGCCGCCACCGCCGCGCCCTCGCTGATCCGGTAACGCACGGTGATAAACGCATCCCGGTCGATGTTCCACTCGCGCGGATTCGTCCGACAGGGCATCCACTGCCTGTCACTGGACGCGCTTATGTGAAGCGCATACCCCTCGTCGGTCTCCACGCGTTCCCACTGCGTGTTCCCCGGGCGGTAGGTGTGCCAGCGCCACCACCAGGTGTCATCCTCCGGTCCGAATGTGTTGTGCATCAGCGGCTCATCGGCCCCGCGCGGCTCCTCCACCACGACCAGTCCCGCCGCGCGCGCGACCTCGCCATCCTCGCTCTCCACCCTCACGCGCACACCGAACTCACCCTCGTCGGCGAATGTATGCTGCACCTGCGCGCCCTCCAGCACCGTCCCGTCAGTAAGCTGCCAGCGCACCGTCGCATCCGGCGCCGTCTGCGGCATGATCGCGCGCAGCACCACCGGCTGCCCCGGCGCGGCATTGCACGGCTCCGCCACCACCACCGGCGAGGTCAGCCACCCCGCGCCGACCTCGAAGACACCGATCTCCGGCGCCTCACCCGCCCACGGCAGGCTCACCGCATCGCCCTCACTCCACTGCAGCGAGCGATCAAGCTCCAGCACGTCCGCCTCGTAGTCGGCGCTCACGATCCGCGCGACGTTCTCCGCGCTCCCCACCGCGATCAGGTCGCCCTGCTCGCCCCTGATGCCGAAGCCGTCGTAGAACCACTGCGCGTCCTCAACCTCCAGCCGCTGCCCCTCACCATCGGCCGTCGCCCGCGTGAGGAATGCCCCACCGTCGATCAGCGGACTGCCCTCAGCGGGCACATGCTCCCAGCCGAGCGGAGCCGTGAACTGCGGCTCACTGGCGATGATGCCGCTGAAAAACTCGCTGTCTCCGGCCTCTGATGCGGCGTGCAGGTCATCGGCGATCTGAACGTTGCCATCAATCAGGTTGCTGACGAATTGCACGTCCTCGGCAGTATTCCCCTCGTTGATCCGAATCTGCCGCTGCGATCCGAAAGGCTCATTGTCCGCGAACACGTTGTTGGCGAAGACGGAGTCGAAGACGTTCTCGTGGTCGCGCACCGTCACCGCGTCGGCGGTGTTGCCGTGGAACACATTGTTGTACACCCGCACGCGATTGAAGTCGAGAGTGTCGCGGTAGGGCGCGATGGAGAAGAGCCGCGTGCCCCAGTTGTCAAAGACGCGGCTTCCCCGGAAGATCGAGTTTGACACGAAGAAGCCGAACCTCGAGTCCGCCGAACGCCCGCCATCAAGCCCGCGGACGATCACGTTGTTCTCAAAGAGCAGGTGATCGACGCTGTCGATCAACAACGTCCGGCCAGTCTTCCCCGCGAACACATTCCCCCGCAGCACCACCTGCTGATTCGTCCGGTCAGGAAGGAAAAGCAGCAGCGCGTGCGGGCTCCCCGAGATCTCGCAGCCCTCGAATACGATCCGCTCCGAGTCTGTGATATGCACCATGTTCCCCGAGATCCCGTCCAGCATCGTGCAGTCGCTGATTCGCACATCCGCGCACTCGACGAGCCGCACCGCGTTGCTCCGCGCCGGCCCGCGCATCATCAGGTCCACCAGCTCGATCGACTCCGATCCCTCACCGATCAGCCACGAGGCGTCGCTCCCACTCGGCTCAAACGCCAGCCCCTCCAGCCGAACGTGCGCGACGTCCTGCAGCACAACCGAGTGTTCTTCGCCCGGGCTCAGCAGCACCGCCTCGTGCCGCTCGGCCGCCCGAAACACGATCGGCGCATCCGCCTCGCCGCTCCGCTGAAAAACAAGCT
The DNA here is from genome assembly GCA_051745855.1 of Armatimonadota bacterium. Lineage (GTDB taxonomy): Bacteria > Armatimonadota > Zipacnadia > Zipacnadales > UBA5352 > UBA5352. The sequence goes on along the minus strand of JBNJEK010000143.1, from coordinate 6,062 downwards.
GCCCGTCGTACTGACCGGGCGCGAGCACAACCACGTCACCCGGCCCGGCCACCTCACCGGCATGCTCAAGCGTCGCCCACGGCTGAGCCTCGCTCCCCGGCCCCGCGTCATCGCCGCCCGGAGCGAGGTGGTAAGTCGCGGCCGCCGCCGGCATTCCCGCCAGGCAAAGCGCCGCGCAGATGGTCAGGGCACAGATACTCTGTCCGATGGTCGCGTTCATTGATATCACTCTTGCGGTCGGTCGGATGATGTTGCCCGTCTGCCCACCTGTCTCAGGGCGCCGGTCCGATGATCACTTCGTCGAGGGAATACTCGTGCTCCGTGGTCACGAGATCCTTGTCAGTGGCGCGGAAGTTCATCAGCTTCGCCATCTGCAGATCCTCCCCGAACGCCGCGCGAAGCAACTCGGCGGCGTCGAAGCGAAGCTCGTGCCACTCGCCGTCGTCGATCAGCGGCTCGTCCAGCACGATGTCCTCCGCGGAGTACGTCCCGGTCTCCGTCTGCGCCACCCGGATCCCGCGCGAGCCATCCGCAGTCGCCCACGTGAAGAGTGAGACCACCAGCGGTGTCCCCGGCGCGATGCGATAGCGCACCATCACGTGCGGATATTCGTCGAGGTCCCAGCCCTTCGGCTGCGTCTGTGCGCCCAGCGGATAGTCCTCATCGCGCGCGAACACTCGCAACGCACCGCCGTCCGTCGGGCCGTCCACGTACTCAGACGCCGACGGCAGCGGGCGGTAGGTCATCCACTGCCACCACGCCTCATCGTCGCTCTCCCCGAAGGTGCTGTGCAGCAGCGGCGCGTCGGCCGGCCGCTCCTCCTCCACCAGCACAAAGCTGGTGCCCCAGTGCCTGACGCCGTCAGCGTCCGTCACCACCACCCGCACCGGATAGTCGTACGCCTCGGCGTACGTATGCGCAACCTCCGCGCCATCAGCGATCTCTCCGTCGCCCAGCAGCCAGCGGAAGTTCGTCGGCTCAAGCCCCCCGTGTATCACCGCGCGCAGCTGCACCGGCTCACCCGGCGCCGCCTCCGCCGGCTCCGCGAGCACCTGCACGGTCGGCCTGCCCTCATCGCCGATCTCGTACCTGCCGATCTCCGGCGCGTCGCCGCTGAAGGGCAGACTCACGTGCGCGCCGTCCTCCCACTGCAACTCGCGATCGAGCCGCAGCATCGACCGCTCGTGATCGGCCTCGACGACCCGCGCGAGCAGCCGCTCGGACCCCACGCAGATCACGTCGCCGCGCTCGCCCTCGATGCCGAAGCCATCGTAGAACCAACGCGCGTCGTCCACTCGCAGCAGCCTCCCCGATCCCGCGCCCACCGCGTGGGTGAAGGTCCGCCCGCCGTCAATCATCGGACTCCCCGCCGCCGGACGATGATCGTACGCCTCGGCGTCCCGGTACTGCGGCTCGGCGCCGATGTTGTCCCGGAAGATCCCCTGCGGTAGCGCCTCGGCCTCGCCAAGCTTGAAAAGCTCGCCCTCGTACTGCACATTCCCGGCGATGAGATTGCTCACAAACATCACGTCATCGGAGTCGCCGCTCCGCACGCCCACCTGCCGGTCATCGCCGAAGCGGTCGTTCCGCGAGAAGGCGTTGTTCGCGAAGATGGCGTTGTCCATCGTCTCCGCATCGCCGTTGAGGTCCGTCGCGACGGCCGTGTTGTGATCGAACACATTCGCGTAGAAACGCAGATTGCTGAAGTCCAGCGTGTCGCGGAACCGTCCCGCGATCATCAGGTTCGAGCCCCAGTTCGCGTAGATGCGGTTGTGCCGGAAGATGCTGTTGCTCGTGTCAAACGCGAAGCGGCTCGACCCCGAGCGCCCCCCGTCATCCGACCGCACAATGATATTGTCCTCGAAGAGCACACGATCCACCGCGTCGACAAGCATCGACCGCCCGGTGTTCGGATGCAGCACATTCCCGCGCAACACAAATTCCGAGTTGGTTCTGTCCGGCCAGATCAGCAGCACATCATGCCCGCCGCGTGAGAACGAGCACCCTTCGATCACCACGCGCCGCGAGTCCTCGATCCGAGCCATCGACCCGCTGCGGCAAAGTCGCAGGTCGCTGCCGATCAGGCGAAGGTCGCTGCATTCTGTCGCATGAAATCCCAGCGCCCGATCCGTGTCTTCCATCAGCACGTCATCAACCACGATCCGCTCGGACTGGTGCACGCGCACCCACCGCCCACGCGGATGCTCGGTCCGAATCACAAGGCCCTCAAGCCGAATGTCACTCAGCCCGCTCAGCACCACCGCGTAGGCGTCCTCCGCGTCCGGCACACCGGTCAGCACCGCCCCGCGCCTCGGCTCGGCGCGAAACGTGATCGGCGCGCCCGCCTCACCCGACCGCGCCGGGCGCAGTTCGCCTGCGTACTCGCCCGGCGTGAGAACCACCGTATCACCGGGCCCCGCCTGCTCCGCCGCATGAGTCACCGTCGCCCACGGCTGCTCCGCGCTCCCCGGCGCGTCATCGCTGCCGTCCGGCGACACGTGGTAGGTCGCGGCACACGCCACCGTCGCCATGCCGATCGCCACGGAGAAAACGAGTAGCCGAATCCCGATGCCTGCAATCTCCCGATGCATGCTGTCTCCCCTTCGCGTCATCCGTCGCCGTCTCAATCCCCGGCGGGTGCGGGCCCGATCGTCGCCTCTGAGATCCAGAACTCGTCGCCCGCGTCCACGCTGCCCCGCTTCGTCAGCCACTGCCCCTCGAATGCGAACCGCATCGCCATCATCACGTCCGGCCACTGGTCGCGAAGAGCCCGCGCGTCAAGCGTCACCGTGTGCCACTCTCCATCGTCAATCAGCGCCACCGGCTCCTCCGGCTCCCCCGGAAGCGGCAGCGCGGCCGATGTCCCCGCGAGGAAGACCCGCCGCGTCGCGTTCTCGTGAGTCGGAAACGCCTCGAGGTACGCCGCCACCGGCGTCCCCTCGCTGATCCGGTAGCGCACTGTGATGAAGGGATCGCGGTCGATGTCCCACGCACGCGGATTCGTCCGGCACGGCAGGTAAAGGTTGTCCTCAGGCGCCCGCACATGCAACGCCCATCCGTCGTCAGTCTCCTCGTATCCCCACTCGGTCTTCCCCGGCCGGTAGGTCTGCCAGAGCCACCACGCGTCCTCGTCATCCGGGCCGAAGGTACTGTGTATCAGCGGCTCGCCGGCCCCGCGCGGCTCCTCCACCACCGCGACGCCCGCGCCCCGCGCGATCTCGCCATCGGCGCCCTCCGCGCGCACGCGAAGCCCCCACTCGCCCTCCTCGGCGAATGTATGCCGCACCTCCGCGCCCTCAAGCTGGGTGCCGTCGGCAAGCAGCCACTGCACCCGAGCGCCAGCGGCGGCAGCCGGCATCACCGCCCGCAGCAGCACCGGCTCACCGGGCATCGCCGGGTAGGGCTTCGCCACCACCACCGGCGTCGCAAGCCTCTCCGCTCCGACCTCAAAGACGCCGATCTCAGGCGCATCACCCGCCCACGGCAGACTCACCGGGTCCCCGGCGCTCCACTGCATCGGGCGATCAAGCGCAAGCTCGTCGGTCTCGTAGTCGATGCTCACCACTCGCGCGACATTCCCCGCCGTGCCCACCGCGATCAGGTCGCCCTGCTCGCCGGTGATCCCGAAGCCGTCGTAGAACCACTTCGCGTCCTCGACCTCGATGCGCTCGCCCTCTCCGTCCGCGACCGCCTCCGTCAGAAACACCCCGCCGTCGATGAGCGGACTGCCGTCCGCCGGAACATGCTCCCACGCGGCGGCGTCGGTGAACTGCGGCGCCCCGGCGATGACTCCCTCCAGCGGCTCACCATCCGCCAGTTCCGAGGCCGGCAGAAGTTCGCCGAGCACCTCCACGTTCCCCTCGACGAGGTTGCCGCGGAAGAGTATGTCCTCGCGGGGGTCCTCCTCGGCGATGATGAACTGCCGATCGCTGCCGAAAGGCTCGTTGTCCGCGAACACGTTGTTCGCCAGCACCGAGTCCGTCATGTTGAACTTGCCCTCGTAGTTCCGCACCCACGCAGCTTCCGAGCAGTTCCCGTGGAACACGTTGTTGTACACGCGCACCCCGGTGAAGTCGAGCGTCTCGCGGTAAGGCTGAATATTGAAAAGCTCGTGGCCCCAGTTGTCATACACGCGAGTGCCGCGGAAGATTGAGTTCGTCGCAAAGAACCCGAACCTCGGACCGGCCGACCGTCCACCGTCGAAGCTTCGCACGATGACGTTATCTTCAAAGAGCATCTGATCAACGCTGTCGATCAGCACCGTCCGCCCCGTCTTCCCCGCAAACACGCAGCCGCGGATCACGACCTGGCGGTTGGTGCGATCCGGCAGAAAGAGCAGCACCGCGTGCCCGCTGCCGGACATCTCGCAGCCCTCGAAAACCAGCCGCTCCGAGTCAGTCACGTAGACCATGTTCCCGCGACGCCCGTTGAGCGCAGCGCAGTCGATCATCCGCACGTCCGCGCAATCGATCAGCCGCACCGAACCGCTCTGATCGCAGCCATCCATCATCAGGTCAACAAGCTCGATCGCCTCGGCCCGCTGCCCGAGCACCCACATCCCGCCCTCCGAACGCGGGCGGAACGCCAGCCCCTCGAGCCGAACGTGGGAGACGTCCTGCAGCACCGCCGCGTGGCCCGACTCCGGCCCCGTCAGCACCGCCTGGTGCCGCTGTGCCGAGCGGAACGTGATCGGCGCGCCCGGCTCGCCGGATCGCGCCGGCGCAAGCTCACCCGGATACTCACCGGGCGCCAGCACCACCGTGTCACCCGGCCCCGCCATCGACGACGCATGTTCAAGCGTCGCCCACGGCCGGTCGGCGGTGCCCGGCGCGGTGTCATCCCCGCCGGGCGCCACGTGACAGGTCGCCGCCGCAACCGGCGCGGCGCAAATCGCAACCACCGCTGCAAGCGAGCACAGGACGTCTCCTGCATTCATCGCACTCTACCCCTGGAAGCGGCCCTCGGGCTGGTCCTCGCGCACGCGGTAGTGCTCCTTGTGCGCCTCATCCGTCGACTCGACGCGACCATCCTTGATGACGATGTTGATGTTGTCCTGCTCGTAGAGTCCGCTGATGTCCTCCAGCGGGTCGCAGTCCACCACCAGCAGGTCACCCTTCTTGCCCGGCTCGAGCGTCCCGATGTCATCCAGCCGGTATGCCTCCGCCGTCCCCTTCGTGCCGGCCACGATCGCCTCCATCGGGCTCAGCCCGCACCACGTCAGCTCCTGAAGCTCCCACATCGACGCGTCGCCGACCGCCCAACCGTGCGCCGAACCCGGATAGTCGCAGCCCATCGCGATCTTCACGCCCAACTCGTGCGCGAGTTTCACGCCCTCGCGATGGATCGGCTGCGATTCCTTCATCTCCTCGGCCATCCACGGCCGATCCGGCCATGCCGCGATGTTCCTGTCGCTCGTCACACGCAGTGTCGGCATGTACCACAGATCGTTCTCAAGTATCCCGCGCACGCCCTCTTCGTCGATGAACGCGCCGTGGTGGATCTGATCGATCCCCGCCTCGATCGAGTTGTTGATGCCGGGCTGCGTGTGCGCGTGCACCACCACCGGCATGTGCCACGCGTGCGCTTCATCCGCCAGCGCAACGAGCTCCTCCAGCGTGTAATTGCGCACCGAGCAGACCTCGTCGGCCGCCCAGAATCCGCCCGAGGCGGCCGTCTTGATGAAGTCCGCGCCAAGCTGCGCCATCTCGCGCACGGCTTTGCGAACCTCCCATGGCCCATCCGCCGCGCGGAAGCGCACATGGCCGAACGTCGGCGTGACAATGCACCCGGCGATCAGCCGCGCGCAGCCACGCACCTGACCCTCATTGATACCATCGCGCAGCGCGATCCCCGCCTCATTCGCCGACACGCTGCACACCGTCGTAATTCCACGCTGCAGCGACAGCCGCAGAACCTGCTGGCTCGAGGGATTCCCGCCGACATGCGCGTGACCCTCCACGATCCCCGGCATGACTGTCTTGCCTGCCGCGTCGATCACATGCGCATCCTCCGGGACAACCACGTCGCCCGCCGGACCCGCTGCCTCCACCCGCCCATCCACC
>JBNJEK010000142.1:0-11260 GCA_051745855.1 Armatimonadota bacterium | reverse complement strand
ACAGACCACCCTCGGCGCAGTGGTAGAGGAGGCCGGGGCCGAGGAGGTATTGCCGCTGCTCGTTCACCGGGAGGATGAGACGACCTTCCCGTGCTCGGCGGTGGCTCTCAAGCCCGGAGACACAGTGCTGGCCCTGGAGCGTGCCACCGCTGAGGTGGCTGACTGAGGGAGATGACATTCGCGCACAATCAGCGGGCAAAGGCACGATCGGAGGCGTACGAGCAGCGGGCAGGGGACAGATCGAGCGCAGTCAGCAACGACCCCATCCGCGCGGCCGTGGAGTTCCTCCGAGCGCTGTGAGACGAACGCGCATCAGGACCACCACTTTGCCGCCGTCCACCACCGGGCGGCGGCGTTTTCATGTGCGGGCAGGCAGGTCACTGCGCCGTCCGGGATGAAGGTGAACTTCACCGTGTATTCTGACCAGGATGAGTGATTGCCATGTTTCGAGCTACCCCGACCTGCCTCGGCATACTGCTTGCGGCCTGCGCGTGGGGCCAGCCGGCTCCGTCTGACCTCGGCGAGACTGTGAAGCTGCGCCTGCTCGTGGATAAGGTCATGCATCGCGCCGATGAGGGCACGAGCGCGGAGTGGATCGTGCGCGAGACCGCTGACGCAGGGTTCAACGTGTACTCGCCTCGGCTCGGCTACGACGACCTCGCGATGGTGCAGGATGTGACGGACTGGTGTGCCGCGGAGGAGATCTATCACATGGTCTGGATGCGCGGCACACTGCTGGCCCCGGAGGGAGAGGCGTCCGAGGGCAGGCGAGCGGTCTGGGCCAACGGGCATGAAGAGCGGCTCTGGAGCCCGAACTCCGACGAGTTCTGGGAGTGGACTGCCGGTCACATCATCGAGTACGCGCGTATCAGCGCCGAGACCCCGAATCTGCTGGGCGTGATCCTTGATTACGAGAGCTACGCGCCCGGCAAAGGCGCAACCTTCGTCTACTCTTATTCATACGATGACCTGATCCTCGGCATGTTCGCTGATGCGCACGAGATCGATCTGCCCGAACTGGGGCTGGGCGAACGGGCCTCGTGGCTGGAGGAGCAGGGCCTGACCGAGGCGTTCGAGCAGTTCCAGCTTGCGCACTGGCGTGAGCGATGTCGGGCGCTGCGCGAGGCCGTCGATGCGCACAATCCGGATTTCCGCTTCGTCATCTACCCGGGGCCTGGACAGCCCTTCACCGGAGAGGCCGCGGCCGTCGAGTGGGCAACCGAGCGAGCGCCCGTCATCTTTGCCACCCATGAGACCTACGGTCGCATCACGGAGTTCGCGCCTCAGCAGGCGACGGTTGCGTTCAACGGGACGCTGCTTGCGGGATTGATCGATGAGGCGCGCGCGCTCGGGGTGCCATTCAACTACCTCGGAGGCATCGACCCGGTGGTCAGGGGCGCCGACCCGGAGTTTTCGGGCAGAAACGCGACCGTGCTCTCGGAGGTCGGCGATGGGTACTGGGTGTTTTACGAGGGACCGACGTACGAGGACGATCATCCCGCGTACTTCAAGTGGTTCGCGCACGCGAACGAGGCCATCGAGCGTCGGGACTGGGAGTTCGCGCATGAGCCGCGTGAGACGCCCGAGGACTGGGGATACGATCGCGATGCGATCGCCGGGGCGGTGGTCGCGCCGGAGTGGACGGGGGAGAGAGTGGAGTTTCCCGTGGCGCACCTGCGCGGCGACGCGGTGCTGCTGGTGAACGCGCGCGCTGGAGAGCCGGTGTCGATCGAACTGCTTCACCGATCGCTCGGGAAGGCGCGCTCCGAACTCTTCTACGCGGTTCGCGATCCTGACGGGGATCAGATCGCCGGGGAGGGGTTGGGCAAGACGCGGTCGGCCGAGGTGAGCTTCACGCCGCGAACGGATGGACTGCACCTGGTCGGCGTGTCGGCAGGCCAGTGGGGCGGGGCATGGCGGGTGGTGGCGTCAAACGCGCCCATCGGGATCTCCTGGCAGGAGCGTCAGGCGGTCATTTTTGGCGCGGAGCGTCTCTTCTTCCATGTTCCCGACGAACTCGACACCGTGACACTGAGGCTGCGGGGTGCCGGGCGCGAGATGGTTCGGGGGAACCTCCGAGGGCCCGACGGTGAGTTACGCGATTCCGCTCAGACAAGTCCGGGTGAGACCGAGGTCGCGCTCTCGGCCGACGCCGTGCCGGGCGTCTGGTCGATCGAGATGGCCGAGGCGGACACCGGACCGCTGGAGGACGCGACGCTGTGGCGCGGAGAGGGCCTTCCGCCGGTGTTGTCCTTCGCTCCCGAGCATTTGTTTCGGGGCGCAAGCGGCGCGGATAATTGACAGACTATGCGAGGGCTTTTCGGGGCACTGGGGACGGGGCGTAACGAGGATGCAGGGAGCGATCAATGTGAACAGGCTGACAGACGTGCCGATTGTCATCTCGATCATGATCTGCGCGGGGTGCGCGATGGCGCAGACACCTGACGCGACGAACCTGCGCGGACAGTACCGCGCGGGACAGGTCTTCCTGCAGTGGGATGAGCCGGAGGGGCTTGAGGGCGCGCGGTTCCGCGTGCTTGGCTCGGATAAGCCGATCACGGACGCGAATGTCGCCGAGGCAGAGGTTCTTGGCGACTACATGCTGCCGGGTTCCTCGACCGACTGGTGGCTGAATCCGCTGACGTACGGCAAGCCGCTGGATCGGCTGCCGGAGGATCAGCGGGAGATCGTCGTCGATGGCTGGATCATCGAAGAGGGCGGCGAGCGCCTCGAGCCGGGGAACGGCCTCTTTGTGCACACGGTGACAGACGAGACAGCCGGGGATCGCTACTACGCGGTCGTAAGCTGGCCCGAAAGCGCGGTGGTGGAGATCGGGTCCATCGTCCCGGGCGTTAACTCGCTGACCGAGCCCATCGCCGGCGAAGTTGCGCCGATCGAGCCGATCTGGCAGGGCGACCCGGCGGACAAGCCTGAGCGGGGCGCGGGCGCCCAGATGCCGACCGATCTGGCGCTGCACGCGAAGACCGGGCGCGGTGGGATGGAGTGGCTGGTTTTCGGGCCGAACGAACTCGGCTGGCGCGAGAGTCTTGCGTTCAAGTTCGGGGCGCACGTGGCCGATGGCGGGGCGGTTCGCGTGGCCCCGACCGATCAGCACTGGATCGACCGAATGTTCCCCGAGGGCAATGACTCCTGCCAGCGCCTCACACCGGCGGTGCACACGTTCTGGTCGGGATACAACAACAACATCTACGATCCGGACCTGATGGATGAGGGCACGGTCGAGATGTTCGGCGAGCGCCGCGTGCTCTGGATCGTGGACTGGGTGCAGGACTACTTCGGCACCGACCCGATGCGCACGTACGCCTCCGGCGGTTCGATGGGAGGCTGCGCGAGCTTCAACATCGGCTTCCGCAACCCCGACGTCTTCGCCGCGATCGCGCCGCATGTGGGGATCACGACCTACGCGGCAGGTGAGGGCGGTGACAGCGAGCGGCGGATCGATGATGTGATGGGTTCGCTCGACGCGCCGACCGAATACGACATGACCGTCCGCGAGTGGCTCGACTCGGCGCGGTTCGCACGCGAGCACGAGGACAAGGCGCTTCCGTTTGTGATCATGGCGAACGGGCGGAATGATGGTTCGATCCCGTGGTGGATGAATCCGCCCTTCTATGAAGCGATGCAGGAGAGTCGGCAGGGCCTCATCGCCGCGTGGAATGAGGGCGAGCACGGCTCCACGCGCACGCTGCTTCCCGATGACATCCGCGAGCGAATGAGCTTCGACTGGATGCACCGATTCGCGCTGGACAGGAGCTACCCCGCCTTCACGAACTGCACCGCAAACGACGATCCAGGCGATGGCCGCGCGGAGGACGGCGACGGGGAGGGTTACATCAACCGCGGTCTCGACTGGGAGGTCGTCAAAGACGAGAAGGACGAGTACGTGGTCGAGGTCACATGGTATCTCGCGGATACCGCTCTTCCGCTGCGGGTGGACGTGACCCCGCGGCGCGCGCAGAATTTCGTGCTGGAGCCGGGCGAGAAGGTGGACGCGGATGTGTACTGCTTTGTGTGCAAGGGCAGCGTCGGCAGCCGCGTTCTCACCGCAGACGAGCATGGCCTCGTGACCTTCGCGGGAGTGAAGCTCCTCGGGCAGGTCGGCAGCAGGTTGACTCTCAAGCGTCTTGGTGCGAACGTGCCACTGGAGGGACTTGGCCCGGGCTTCGGGGGATGAGGGACAGCGACGCACAGGTCCGGACCACAGTAATGGGCGGAGGAACCTCGCCGGTCACTGTCGAATCACGCACAATCACCAGCAATCACAAAGCCCACTGGAGGCTATCAGCATGGACAAAGTACGTGTCGCGATCATTGGCTGCGGGGGGATCTCTCGCGCGCATCTCAACGGCCACATGGCCGATCCGCGCTCCGAGATCGTCTACTGCGTGGACATTGATGAGGATCGGGCGAAGGAGAAGGCCGAGAAGGTCGGCTGCAAGTGGCACACCGACATGGAGGCGGTGCTCGACGAGGTGGACGCGGTGGATATCTGTACGCCGGTCCATCTGCATGCTCCGCAGACGATCATGGCGGCCGAGGCCGGCAAGCACGTGCTCTGCGAGAAGATCATGGCGCGGGACCTCGACGAGGCGCAGTCGATGATCGACGCGACCGACGAGGCGGGCGTCATCTTCATGGTCGCCTTCGTGCTTCGCTACCGACCGGAGTTCCAGAAGCTGCATGACATGTGCGTCAATGGGGAATTCGGCCTGATCCACCAGGCGTTCTGCTCCACGACAATGTTCATGGCGCCGGATGCGGTCAAGGACTGGCGCAAGACCGTCGAGGAGTTCCCGATGGGCGCGCTCATGAGCCACGGCTGCCACTACGTCGATCAGCTTCAGTGGAACGTGGGCCCGATCACCGAGGCGCTGGCGATCGGCAACGCCTTCACGCTCGGCGACGTCATCCCCGGCGGCGATGACACCGAGTGCATGGTCATGCGGCATGAGAACGGGGCGGTCAGCGCATATGTCGAGTCCTGGGCGACGCCGCACCGGATGCAGGGGATCCGACTGGAGATTTACGGCAAGGAAGCCTCTGCGCGGCTGATTTACAACACGGACGGCTCGCGGCAACTCTGGAAGAGCGACGAGGATGGCATGAACGTGGTCTGGGAGTTCGACCCGAACCGGGAGGACCACATGGACCTCTTCGGCGGCGCGAAGGACATGCAGGGGCAGATCGCGCACTTCATCGAGTGCATCCTCGATGGCAAGCAGCCGATGACGCACGGCCGCGAGGCGATTCGTCCGATGCGCGCCATCGCCGCGGCCGTGGATGGCGGCGAGCAGGGCGTGCTCATGAATGTGGAGGAGTATGTGGCGGGCGAGAACTCGTAGGCGTGCTCGTTCGGAGGGACGCATGTTTACATGCGTCCGTCTTTTGCCGTCCGTCGTACGTCAACCAATGGGCAGCCTCTCAGGGGGGAACTGCATGTCTGACGCGAATTCGGGCCGTCGCCAACCACATCGGTTCGAGGAGCATCGCTACGAGGAACTCTGGCAACCGGTGTTCTTCTCCGGAACGACTCACAAACGACGGCCTTTCCTAACATCGAGGAATGTCCCGGCGATTCTCACCGAGGCCCTGCTCCAGTCCGCCAGAGAGCATAAATGCGCCGTGATCGCATACAGCATCATGCCCGATCATCTCCACTACATTTGTTGTGTGGTGGAAAATGGGGGAAACGTTCGAAGGATGGCTGACTGGCTGAAACGGGTATCTGGCCATCGCATCTCACGGCTTGGATTCAAGGCTCCGATCTGGCAGCGCAGTTACTGGGACAGGCATCTGCGGGCACACGAGAAGATCTCGCACGTGGTGGATTACGTACTCGACAATCCGGTCGAGGAGGGATTGTGCGCGCATCGTGATGAATGGCCCTACTCGGCGTTCCTCGGGTATCCATGGGAGAACGGATAACCGCAGAGCGACGGGAAGTCGTGTTTGTTGTCGTTCGGAGGGACGCATGTTTACATGCGTCCCTCGTTCGCCGTATGTCGTAGGACGCACGAGGATAACGGCATACAGCGGACGCATCTGAAGATGCGTCCCTCCGTACGGCGAACGGATTACGGCAAACGACGAAGACGGGCGCGACCATCGCTGGCCGCGCCCGTTCGATTCGCACCGCAGATGCGACAGTCGCTTTTCAGCCCGCGCTTGCTGCGAATTCGTCGATGTGCACGACCTCGCCGCTCTCGCCCGATTCGACCATCGCCAGCGAGATCAGCAGCGCGTTGTAGCCGTCGCGGTAGGTGGCGGCCGGCGCGATATCCACGCTGTCATCGAGGCACGCGGCCGCCCAGTGGCGGTAAAGATCCTGCGTGAAGTCACGGCCCTCGCCCTCGAAGGACGCCGTCCACGTGTCCCTTCCGGCCTCGCCGACCATCGGGTTGGGGCCGACCGCGTACTTCACGTCGTTGCCATCCGCGACCGCGAAGCCTTCGCGACCGACCACATCGAGGCGCTGCGGCACGCCCGCGCCGCCCATCGAGGAGGAGATGACCCCCGCCGTCTGGTGCGGGCCCTCGCCGAGCTGGATCTCGCAGCTCATGTAGGAGATCGCGCCTTTGTCGGCCCACACGTCGCGGCTCATGGTGGAGAAGACCTTCTTCGGCTCACGGCCAGCGAGGAACGGGATCATGTCGATGTCGTGGCTGATGAAGTCCATGATCCCGTCGAAGGGCTCGGGGCTGAGGTACATGTCCTTGAGCATTGACCGCTGTCGGGCGAAGATGATCTGCAGCGGATCGATCTGCTCACAGACCTCTTTGACCTTGCGGTAGACGGGGCCGAAACGGAGTTGGTATGAGATCGCGGAGATCAGACCGCGCTCCTCGACGGCCTCGAGCATCTCGCGCGCCTGGGCGATGCTGCCCGCCATCGGCTTTTCCGTCACGAGGTGCTTGTCCGCTTCAATGACCTGCATGGCGGTGTCGTAGTGATAGGCGGTCGGGACGCAGATCCCGCAGCCATCGATGTCGTAGTCGGCCAGCAGCTCGTCTATGCTGCTCGCCCAGGGAACGTCGAACTCCTCCACGATCGGCTTCGCTGCCTCTTCAACGAGGTCGCAGATCGCGACGAACTCGATATTCGGAGCACTGGCGATGGAGCGGATATGACTCATCCCACGGCCGCCGGCGCCGATCATCGCGACTTTGAGCGTATCCATGATATACTCTCCTCACGAGGCTGTGTGTCCGTGGCAAAGACTCAGTGTGGTGTGTTCGACATGACGGAGGCGTTACCTCCCACAGGGCGCAAATCCCGGCCGGGGTGACGTGGCGCCGCCGAGATGACGCAGGTGGCTCATGAGGGAGGCGGCAGCGGCCGGCCGGCGAAACTTCAGCGTGGTGATGACCATGAGCGACGTTCAGGCGAAAGCGGACAGGCTCCGCGACGTGTTGCTGGAAATGGGAAGCGCACTGGTCGCCCTCTCGGGAGGAGTGGACAGTTCGCTGCTGGTGGATGTAGCCGGCGAGGTACTTGGCGATCGTGTGCTGGCGGTGACCGCCCGCGGGCCGCTCTTCCACGAGTTTGAGATCGAGCGAGCGGAGCAGATCGCCGAGCGGGCCGGAGTGCGGCACATGTTCATCGGCGCCTGTCAGCTTGATGATGAGAATGTGCGCGCGAACCCGCCCGATCGATGCTATCACTGCAAGAAGGTGCTCTTCCAGCACCTTCTGGATCTCGCGCACGTACAGGGGCTCGCGTGGGTGGCGCACGGTGAGCAGGTGGACGACGCCTCCGCGCACCGGCCGGGGGCCCGCGCGGCCGAGGAGATGGGCATCCGCGCGCCCCTGGCGGAGGCCGGGCTGACGAAGCAGGATGTGCGCGATCTCTCCCGCGAGCGCGGACTGCCGACGTGGGATGACCCGGCGATGGCGTGCCTCGCGACGCGCGTGCCCTACGGCGAGGAGCTGACGGAGGAGCGCCTGGAGCGCATCGGCGCCGCGGAGGATGTGCTGCGGGAGATGGGCTTTGAGGCGCTGCGCGTGCGCGATCACGCAGACCTCGCGCGGATCGAGGTGCCGCTCGATCGGGTCGAGGAGGTCGTCGCCGCACATGAGCGCATTGCACAGCGCCTGCGCGAGATCGGTTTCCACTGGGTGACGCTGGATCTCGAGGGGCTGCGCTCGGGAAGCATGGACCTCGGACGGGAGGACTCGGCGGTGGAGGGGCGAAGATGAGGCCGAGAGAGTATCCTCGAACGTCCGATTCGGAGCACCTGATGGCGGAAAACCCTGACGCATCTGTGAAAGGATCAGGCCCTCGCCGCACATGGCTCTGGGTGCTGCTTGGAGTGCACCTTGTGCTGGCGAGCGTTTACGTGGCGATCCTGCCGCACTGGGGTGCCGTACCGGATGAGCCTTTGCATTATTCGCATGCGAAGTACGTTGCCGAATTCTGGGAGTTGCCGATCTGGCAGGCGCCGCAGCGCGATCTGCGCGAGTACTACTTCACCGCCGATCCCGCCAGCACATCACACCACGGGCCGGTCTACTACTGGCCGCTGGCCGCGATCTACCACCTGACTGACTGGATGACGCTCACGGGCCAGCTTTACGTCTTCCGCGCGTGGTCGGTGCTGCTGGGGCTGCCCGTGGTCTGGCTGGCGTGGCGGAGCTTCGAGTTGCTCTTTCCCGACAGGCCCACGTGTGTCATTGCCGGCACTGCATTCGCGACGATCCTGCCCTACCGCGTGATGCTCAGTGCCGTGATCTACGCGGACGCGGCCGCCATCCTCTTCAGTTCGCTTGCGATCTACCTGAGCATACGTGCGCTGACGATCGAGCGGGAGCGGCTGCTGAAGGCGTGGCTGTGGGCCGGGATCGCCCTCGGAGTCTCAATTGTGACGAAGCAGAGCACGCTGGTGCTGGTGCCGGGCCTGGCCGTGCTTATTCTGTGGCGATGGCGGCGCGATCGCATGGGTGCGACCTCGCTTCTATCGTCGCTTGGCGCGTGGGTCGGCGGGGTGGCGCTCACCGCAGGCTGGTGGTATATCCGGAACCTGATGGACTACGGTGAACTCATGCCGATCGAGCGGGGAACGGGCCTGCGCTCGTGGTCGGCGGTGCTGTCAACCGTGCCGACGGATTCTCTAATCTGGCAGATCGGCTACGTTGTTCGGGGCACATGGCTGAGCACGTGGAGCCAGGTCGGGTGGCTGCCGAATTTCGCGGCGTCGTGGATGCTGGGGGCATTGCTGGCCATCAGCGCGCTCGTGGTGCTGGGCCTGGTGCTTGGGGCGCGCGAGCGCTACGGCGGGCTCTCATGGCAGGCTGTGGCGGCGACGGCGGCGTCGGCGTTGATGGTGCTGGGAGTGTATGCAGGCTCGGTCCACTGGTGCCTGCTCTACAGCTTTCACAACAATGAGGAGGGCGGCAAATTCCTCCAGCAGGCGATCATCGCTTTCGCGCTGGTGATGATGGTAGGGTTGCGTGGTTTGCTCGGGAAGTTGTGGTCCCTCCGGTTCATGTGGCTGCTGATCGCGCTGCTTGTGATCTACCATGGGCTTGCGATGTGGAATATCACGCAGGTGCTCAACCCGCGCTGGGCGCCTGATCCTCCGGCCTTAGCCGGGCGGAAAGTGGAAGAGCTGCCATCCGGCAGCGTGGCGGGGATTCAGCACAGATACAATGTGCCAGGCACTGAGAAGGTCTACGACTACAAGAGCGGCCGCAAAGCAGGCGAAGATGATCACCAGCGTCCGCCGGGTGACCAGCGTTGACCATCCTGTGATCATGAGGTGGAGCATGCCTGCCATCGCCATCAGCACGTAGCGCCCTCCGGCATTGAACTCCACGTCGGACAGCCAGAACGCCGACTGCTGCCCGAGCAGGACGGCGGCAATCAGCGCCGCTGCCATCATGGCGCCCTGCCGTCGCGTGGCCGGCATTTCGCCATGCTCCTCGGCGTCTCTGGACCTTAGAATCCAGCCGACGACCGCCGCAAGCAGCAACACGCCGATCACACCGTAGAACGCCCACTCCGCCGGACCGCCGGGGAGCCATCCGCGCTGAATCCACGTGCTGAGGAACGTATTCTTGATGGTCAGCCATGCGAGGAACCCGAAGTTTCCGGACGCGAGCGCATTCTCCAGCGCGGAGCCGTACGGCGCGGTGGTGTGGATGAACGGGGAGCCGTAGTAGATGATATTGCGTACATACCACCAGACGCCCATCGCCAGCGCGACGCCGACAGTGATCCCGACATCTCGGAGCCAGCCGCGAGGCCGGTCGCCGCGTGCGAGGTAGGCCCACGCGATGACGGCCGGGACGACCGCAATCAGCGCGGATATCTTGATGAGAGAGGCCGCCCCGATGGTGAGGCCGAGTAGAATCGCGCGGCTCACCGACGGTGCGTTGCGGGCCGTCAGCAGTGACAGGTAGAGCGCAATCGTGACGACGAGAAAAGCCGGGCCGTCCGGGTTGACGTGGCAGGCGTAGAGGATGGTGAGCGGCATCAGCATGGTGGCTGCCGTGCCCGTGAGTGCAATCCACCGGGCGTCGGGCCAGATGCGCAGGAAGATGGCCCTGCAGACCAGGAAACCGCCGCCCCCGACCAGCAGCGCGGTCAGCCAGCGGAGGATGTGCCAGCGCCAGCGCTCCTCAAGGCCCTCCGTGGCCTCGTACGCGAGCGCCATGACGGCGTAGTAGAGAGGGGGATGCTGCGCCTGGTACCCGCCCTCACCGCCGCCTGCGGGCGCGAAGACCGGGAGGCGATGGTTCTCCGCAAGGAACCTGACGTACTGCACGTGAGCGACCTCGTCGGGCGTGCGCCCGAGAGGCTGGATGATCGAGAACCCGACGACAAGCGCGAGAAACAGCGCCCCGAGGGCCGTCCATGCGACAGGTCCCGGGGCACCGGAAGGCTCGATGGCGGTCTGTGGGTCAGTCATCAATCAACGCGGGCCTCCAGCGTGATGCGGTGGAACATTGCTGTCCATCATCTCAGGGCCTACTGCTCGTTCTGCTGCGGCAGAGAGAACTTCGGCAGTTGCGAGGCCGGGTACCACTTGACATGGCCGTCAACGAACAGCACATTGCAGCCGCCATTGTGCGCGGGCGGAACCTGGTCGCTGACCACGTTGATGTCCATCATCAGCCATGTCCCGGCCGGGTTCGGAATCTGGTCGGGCACTTTCCCGCCGAGCCTGTCGTTGTACACATAGCTGATACCCCGCTGCTGGATGGCCTGCGGCGATGCCGGACAGATGAACATCTGGGAAGGC
>JBNJEK010000141.1:0-11289 GCA_051745855.1 Armatimonadota bacterium | reverse complement strand
GCCGACCGGTCGGATGACAACACCGTCAGGCGGGGTGGCGGGCGTGCCTGTGCACAGCAACTTCGTGGCTCGCTCGCGGTGGTCCATGTCCACGTAGCCGAACTCGCGGTAGAGCGCGTGGGCATTGTTGCGAGTGCCGGTGTTGAGCGCGAAGCATGAGCAGCGCTGCGCCTCCGGGTGCGCCATCGCCTCGGCGAACGCGAGCCGCGACAGACCGCTGCGCCGCCACTGCGGCAGCGTGTGCACCCAGTACACGTAGAACTGCGTGGCCACGTGGCCGTGCGGGAAGACCGCCAGTCCCGCCTCGGCGAGGACGTTGGCGACCTCGTAGCCCTCCACCTTCGGGTGGACGATCACCATGTCCCGCGCCATCGTCTCCAACTCCCCGACGCGCTTGCCGTCCGCGGTCAGACCTTCAAGCGAGCCCCCCGGCGCCTGCCGGCCGAGTCTGCGCAGCGCATGCCCGGCCATCAGGCGGAAGCGCAGATCACGCCCCGGCAGCAGTTCGGCGAGGCGGTCGGCCCATCGGTGGAGGCCCATCGTCACAAGCTGCAGCGCCGCCCACGCGGCATGCTCGGGGTCGTCGCCGCGGGCAAGCGTCTCCAGCGGCCCGACCGCGCGGGTGTCGGAGGCTGCGGAGCGCTCGAAGGCCTCAGTCAGTTCACGGGCGCGGTCGGGCAATTCGGCGCGCTCATCGGGCGTGAGGCGCGACAGGTCGGTCAGCGCCTCCATCCTGCGCGTCGCCCCGGCGCGGTCATCGTCCGCGAGGACCGTGCGCACGAGCGCTTCGCGCATCGCCGCGTCGAAGCCGTCATCATCAGGCGGCGTGAGGGGCAGCGGGTGGATCGTCGTGCCGATCTCGCGCAGCAATGATGTCACGTCCTCGCCTGCCGCGAGGCCAAGGTAGTACGCGAGGCGGTCGGACCGCCACGCCCACGTCTGCGGGAGCGGATCGTCATCACGCTTGTTCGGCAGCACCTCGAAGAGGCGGCGCAGAAAGTCTTCTCCGAAGCGGCTCTCAAGTTCATGCAGCAACCAGTGGCCCTTCGGGTGCCACTGCTCGGTCGCCCAGTAGACGCGGGCGAGGTCGGTCTCAGCGCGCGTGGGATCGGAGGCCTCAAGTGCCTGCTTGGCCCGCTCGCGGAGACGGTCGGCGTAGTCGCCGAAGCCGAGGTCGTCGAGGAAGCGCAGCGCAATGTGCCGCGGCACGGTGGCCTCGGGGAAGAGGCCGGTCAGCAGGTCGCCCTTCGGGCCGTGCCAGAGCGCTTTGACCGCCAGGGTGGTGGCGATGTTGTATGCGATCGCCGGGTCCGGACCGGCGGCGGGGAGGAAATCATCGTCCTCCCACGGTCGAGGGCGCAGGCTGGTCTGCGCGACACGCACGGTCTCCGGGGACTGCCAGCGTTCGCCCATCAGGTCGGCGATGAAGGAGTCGAAGCGGCGGATAAGTTCGGCGAAGTGCTCCGCGCGTCCGGCGATCGACTCATCACAGATGAGTTTCAGGCCGCGGATGGTCCGGGCGGTCGGCCCACCGATCTCGGCCGGGACATCGCCCCCGGGGCGTTCGCCCGCGTCGCCCGAGAGCCACGCGAGAAGCGGGTTGAGGTGAGCCAGCACGTTGAAGCGGGTCAGCGGACTGGCGCTGACGCAGACGCGACCGGCGCCGTGCTCGGCGACGGCAGCGACAGGCTCGGCGGTGTCGGCGTGTGCCAGCAGGGGGCGGGCCCCCTCAGGGATACGCAGGGGAGCGCAGGTCGTCAGGCCCGGCGGATGCGCGGCGAAGCCCTCGACTGCGCCGGCGAGCGCCTCGATCTGATCGTCGCGGTAGCCGATGCGCAGGTCCGGGTCGATCCGCGTCGGGTCGGCGGCGTCCCCGGCGGAGAGGAACTCGAAGCCGAACACCTCGGCGAAACGCGCCGCGGGCATCCCGGTCGGAGGTCCGCCGGTGACGAGGTCGTAGTGCGGAGCGGAACCTGCCAGCAGCAGGCCCCCACCCTCCGCCACGAAGCGCTCGACAGCCTGCAGTTCGGCGGCGTCCACGGGCGCGGGTCCGGTGGCGTCGATGATGGCGACGTGGTAGCGGCTGAGCAGATCCCACGTCAGACGTTCGCGGCAGACGGTGGCCTGGACGAGGCCGCCGCGCAGATTCGTGCGAATGTACTGCTCGCCGGCATCGTGGTAGTGATCGACGAGGACGCGGACTTTCCTGTCACCCGACAGTGCGTACATGCCGGTCTCCTCCCGCTCAGTTACTGCAGACGCACAGGACTGCCGCGACGGCGGCAGCCCGGGTGCGAATTCATGTCAGCTGTGCGACGCCAGCCACCCTTCGTGGGAGGCTTTCAGCCACCCTTCGTGGGAGGCTTTCAGCCACCCTTCGGGAACCAGTCGAAGGGGATGGCGGGGTCGTCGAGATCGCGGCGCAGTTCATCAGGCTGCTCCGCGTTGTAATGTTCGGTCGGAACGTTCAAGACGACGGCCGTTTCACCGCCGACGGCGGTGAAGCCGTGCCACACGAGCGGCGGGATCTGCACGACCACCGGGTTCAACTCACCGGCGACGATCGACTGCGTCTCCCCGCAGGTCGCCGAGCCCTCACGGTCGTCGAAGAGCCCGATCCGCGCGTTGCCCGACAGCACGCAGAAGCTGTCGGTCTGAATCTCATGGCAGTGCCACGCCTTCACGATGCCGGGGAAGCAGGCGGAGACGTAGACCTGACCGAAGTCGATAAAGATCTCGTCATCATCGCGGAGTATCTCCATCAGCCACCCGCGCTCATCGACGTGTCGCACGAGCTTTTTTGTCCGCACTCCCTCGATCACTGCTCTCTCGCCTCCACTCTCACACGCCGGGCATCTGCACGCCGACGGCGTGCCGGTCGAAGTACTCGTCGGCGACCGCGTTGAGTTCCTCAGGTGTGACGGCTTCGACCGCGGCCACGGCCTCATCCGCGCCGCCGAGGCCGAAGAGCGCGCGCCGGGCGAGGTAGAGTGCCGCATCGGCTGGAGACTGCGTATCAAGACGGTGGGCGTTGATCGCGCGCGCCTTCGCTCGCTCAAGCTCGGACTCGGTCACCGAGCCGCTCCTGAGGGCGAGCAGATGGCGCAGCACCCCGGTGCGGGCGCGCTCGATTGAACGCGGCCCGGCCAGCACGTGCACCGCGAGATAGGGATGATGGGCCGGCGGCGGGTCGAGGACGCTGACCGGGTAGTGCTCATCGAGCAGTCGGCTCGGCAGCGACAGGCCCAGCGCCTGCAGCAGCCCGAGGTCGCGGCGCAGACGGCCTCCGGGCCCCTCAAGCAACTCGGTGATGACCTCTGCGGCGGGGAAGCGCGGATCGCCGTATGATGGAAGGGGCACGCCGATGACCATCGACGCCTGCGCAAGATCGGCGCTGTCGCCGACCTCGACCTGCGATTCGTCGGGCAGGTCAACCTCGGTGTTCGTTGGGGGGGGAGTCTCGGCGGCAAGCTCGCCGAACGCTGCTTCGACCGCTCCGACGGCCTCCTGCGCGGCAAGCGGTGAGACCACCGCCAACCAGGCGTTCGCGGGCACGTAGTGCTCATCGCGAAACTGCTGGAGACTCCCCAGTTCAATCTGCGCGACGGTCTCGGGGTCGCCCTGCTGCGGCCGGGCCATCGGCGTGTCGCCGTAGAGCGCGTCGCGGAAGAGATCGAAAGTGGCCTGCACCGGCGACTGTCGTGAGGCGTCCCATGTCTGCGCGACGAGTTCGCGCGCCTGGTCGAGCGCCTCCTGCGTCAGTTCGACCTCGAATACCTCGTCGGAGACGAGTTCGAGGCCCGCGTCAAGCTCCTCGACCGCCACGGTGTACGTCGCCTCGACGAAGTCCCAGTTGGTGTTGACGCCGAGGCCCGGGGAGGTGGACCTGATGATCCCGGAGGTCGGCGCGAGCGCCTCGGTGACGGCTTCGTGACTTGAGACCGAGATCATCTGCTGGATGAGCGCGCGGGAGCCGCGGTTGGCGTCGGTCTCGTGTGTGCCGGAGGCCTCGATGACAAGCGCGATGCCCGCGACCTCAATGTGATCGCTCTGCACCGCGAGCACCGTCAGGCCGTTGTCAAGGACGGTCCGGGAGACGGGAGCGGCCTGTGCGGTCGCGCCTGCCAGCAGCGCGATCAGCCCGACAGTGAGTATGCGTCGCATGGCGCCATCGCCTCCTCCTGCTCGCCCGGAGCGGCCTCAGGTCGGATGATAGCGAGCGTATATGCGTCCGGGTCGAGATACTTTTGCGCGACCGCCTGAAGCTGCTCGGCGGTCACTGCCTCCACCGTCTCGATGTAATCGGCCGCGCGCTCGTAGCTGTCGATGGACTCGTAGAAGCCCAGCGCGCCGGCCTGATCGCTGAATGACTCGTTGCTGAAGGCGTAGCTGATGCGCAGCACCCGCTTCGCCTCGGCAAGCTGCTCTTCGGTGAGCGGTTCGTCGCGCAGCCGCGCGACCTCCTCGAGGATCGCGCTGCGGACCTTGGTCTCCTTATCCGGGACCGTCATCGCGGTGATGATCACAAGGCCGGGGTCGCGTTGCGTGAGGAAGTCCACGTTGGACATCAGCACATGGCCCTCAGCGTCGAGCGCCCCGTGGAGGCGGCCGAACTGGCCCTCGCCGAGGATCGTGTAAAGCAGGTCCATCGCGCAGACGTCCTCCCAGTCCTCAACCTCGGGCGCCCGCCAGGCGTAACTGAGCAGCAGCGCCTGACTCGGGCGGTTCTCCGCGCCGACTCGCACGTCGGTCTGCGGCGGCTCCGGGGGGATCGTCAGGTCCGGGGCGGGCGGGCCCTCCCGCGTGCCGAAGAGGCTCTCGGCCTGAGCGTAGATCTCCTCGGCCTCCACGTCGCCGACGACGACAAGCGCCATGTTCGCCGGCACGTAGTAACTTGAGTGAAAGTCCATCAGGTCATCGAGCGTGAGTGTGGTCACCTGCTCGGGTGTGCCGCCGATGGGTCGGCCGTAGGGATGCTGGTCGAACGCGTTCGTCCACACGAGGTCGTCGAGTGTGCCGCCGGCCGAATCCAGCCTGTCGGTCAGTTCGCGGGCGACGACCTCGCGCTCCCTGGTGACTGCCGAGGAGGAGATCTCGGGATCGAAGACCGTCTCGGCCATCAACTCCAGGGCGCGTGAAAGATACTGGCTGGCGACCGTGACCTCGATGCGGGTGAAGTCGCGGGTGGTCATCGCGTTGACGTAGCCGCCCAGCGACTCGATGGCCGGTCCGACGCGACGATCGTCCCGCGAGTCGGTGGCCTCGAACAACAGGTGTTCGAGCAGGTGGGCGGCGCCGACGGCGTCATCAGCCTCCTGCGCCGAGCCTGCCCGGATGTAAAGCCCTGCGGAGGCAAGTCCCCACTGGTCCTCGTCCTTGACAATGACCCGGAAGCCGTTGTCGAAGGTCCGCTCGGTGATATTCGCTGGATCGATGACCGGGGCGGCGCCGGCGCTGATGCAGATCGCGACGGCAAACGCCGCCGCGTGCAGTACGAACGGATGTCTACGCACGAAATACTCTCCTCTCCGCACCGGGCGAGGGGCCCGGGAAACGTGCTGGCAGCATACACGTGCCTATCTGCTCCGTCAAGCAACGCCGGTGCCGAGGCGGGTCCCTCATATTCAGACAGTCGAGGGCCCCGACGGTGTCGTCGGGGCCCGGTGGAGACGGCTCGCTTCGCATCTCAGCGTTCAGTCCGCCGCGAGGGTGAAATCCTCTACCGACGTTTGATCCGGTCGCATCCACTTCGCGTGGCCGTCGTAGAAGTTGGCGTTGAAGCCTTCGTTGTGCCGGTTGTATCCGGCGGCGTTGGGAACCTGGAAGGGCAGATCGTCATTCCCTTCGATGCCCAGATCAGCCTCGGTCCCGTCAAGCAGCACGATCGTACCGGACGGGTCGCGGAACTGCGAGTCGGCCTTGAGATCGACTCCGCTCTCGCCGGAAACCTCCGGGAAATGACTGGAGCCGAGGTTATTCATGACGTAACTCGACCAGCGGCCTCCCGCGGTTGGCGAAGGCTCGGTCCAGCCGTCGTCGGACGGGCAGCGGTAGATCTGATAGTTCTTCACGTAGGGGTGAAGTCGCAGCGGGAAGCTGTCGTAACGCCAGTTGTAAGGCAACCCGCCGGGGTCGTCGTCGGTGTGCGGGGGGGTGATCTCGTCCCAGTCCTGGACGTACATCTGAAGTGCCGTCCCAAGCTGCTTGAGATTACTCAGACAGCTTGTCTGGCGTGCCTTCTCCCGCGCACGTGCGAAAACCGGGAAGAGGATCGCGGCCAGGATAGCGATGATCGCAATGACCACGAGCAATTCGATCAGAGTGAATCCACGTCGGGTCATCGTGCCACCTCCATATGCCGTTGTTTTGCGACAGCGGATGAACACGGTCCGCCGGATTGATTCTGCGCAGACCGGCGGTGAGCGCAAATTCACGACCGTCAGGGAGCGGATGCGGCCAGTGTGACGCCGCCGGCCTCCGCTGCTTCGGACACGGGCATCACCATCGGCGCCGGATCAGGGCCGCCGTCTGCGATCCAGTCGGAGGATATCTCGCACCCCACGTCCGTCATGTAACCAGCACCCACCTCCGCCGGTTCCATTGAGAGATGCCACCTGCTTTCAGATCGCCAGAGGAAGCGGCGGGGAGCCTCCTTCATAAAGCACGGCAGGCGGTCGTGGCTCGCCACGGGCAGGTAGACCCCATCGAAGCTCTCATCGGCAGCCCCGGCAACACGGTACGCACTGTGGTCGGGAGGCGATGACGCATTCATGCGCTCAATCGTCTCCGGCCGGGATTTCCACCACTCGCAATACCCCAGGAAGAGACAGAATACGCAGATGAACACCGCGACGTGAGCAAGTCGACTTCGCATCGCATGTACCCCCTGGATGCGTGCCATGCCGAACACCGCCCGTCTATGTATTCTCCAATTGCTTCATACACTGCGGACTCACCTCCCCGGACAACAAGGAATTATGACACGCTCAGGGAAGGTTGGTGTCAAATCGAACACACCGCCACGCGACGAGCACGCTCGGATGAACTCTTCCAGCGTGCCATCGAGCGCTGGCCAAAGCACCCGTGGAGCGAGAAGATGCGGGAGATGATGCAGTAGGCCGGAACGGCACGATGTGCAACGGCATTTGGCAGGCTGGAAAGCCTGCCCTACGTGACGGCGGATGATGCGGGGTCCTGCGTGCCGATGAAGTCATTGCTGCGAGAGTCATCGGCCGCTGCTCAAGCCGTGTGCGAGAAAGGCGACACTTGTGAAACGTTCCGCCTGGATGGCAGTAGTCATACTCGTGACCGTCGCCGCTTACGGCCTCTGGTCGGCGTGGCGTCAGGCGCGGTATGACGCTGCGCTTGCCGACGTGGACGCGTACCTCAAGCAAGATGATTTGGCGAGGGCGCTCGCCAGCGCTGAAAGACTCGTGGAATTGCGGCCCGACAGCTACCACTCCTGGTGGTGGCTGGGGAGAGTCCACAGGCGGAAGCGAGACAATGTCCCGGCGGAGGAGGCCTTCCGGAAGGCGATCGCTTCGGCACCAGCGGTCGCGGGTCTGCATGCTGGTCTCGGAAGGGCGCTGGCTATGCAACAGATGCCATCTGAGGCTGCCGCGGAATATCGTCGGGCGGCGAAACTGCAACCTGACAGCAGCCATTACATCGCCAAGACCGTCAACCTCTTTGTCGTCAGTGC
The DNA here is from genome assembly GCA_051745855.1 of Armatimonadota bacterium. GTDB lineage: Bacteria > Armatimonadota > Zipacnadia > Zipacnadales > UBA5352 > UBA5352. The sequence goes on along the minus strand of JBNJEK010000141.1, from coordinate 3,587 downwards.
GCAACCTGCGGCGGCCGTCGAATTCCTTCGAGGCATCGAGGAGGATGTCCCGGAGAGCCTCTCACTGTGGCTGTCCGCCCGCCTCGCGTGGGCGCTCATCTACGAAGGCGAGACTGCACAGGCACGCGAGCGGCTTCTCCAGATAGCAGAGTCGGCCCCGGATCAGAAAGCGCAGGGCGCGCTCGCGCCGTGCTGGATGTACCTGGGAGAGTGGCAAAGGGCGCTGCAGGACCTCGACGCCACATCCCAGGGGACTGAAGCGCAAACGCTGGGCAGGCCGACAGTCCTTGCGCTATCTGGTGACCTGGAAGAGAGCGAAGAGCTTCTCCGGGCACTGGTGGACGTAGATGATCGGGCAGCATGGGCCAAGGTCGTGCTGGCATATACTCTCGCTATGCAGGCGCAGCCGGACGAGGCGCAGAGATTGCTGAACCAGGTGGAAGAGCCGCTCGCCTGGCAACACGCCGCTCTTGAACCGCTCTACCTCGCCGGCCTCGCGTACCGCGAACTCGGTGACACAGAGAAGTCGAACGAACTCTTCCAGCGTGCCATCGAGCGATGGCCGAAGCACCCGTGGAGCGAGAAGATGCGGAGCATGATGCAGTAGGCCGGAACGGCACGATGTGCAACGGCATTTGGCAGGCTGGAAAGCCTGCCCTACGTGACGGCGGATGATGCGGGGTCGGTGGCCGCGGAGGGCTCTTTGATCTCGCTGAAGATCCCGCACCCGGAGGGGAAGTTCACGCTCGCCTCCGAGATGGACGATGTGAGCATCGAGGACGTCACGGAGGAGTTCAGCCTGGAGACGTGGCGGGAATATCGACGGGATTCGCTGGAGCGGATCCGTGCCGCACGTCCTGACCCCGAACGCGGGTGACCGCGGGCTCCGGCTCATCGACGAACTCGGGAATGCGGGAGACTCTGGGCGCAGGCTCGGGAGATCCGTCCATCTCCCATTCGGAGCACGGGGATCCGCCGACCTCGGCCACGTAGCCGTCGGCGATCATGCCCGGTTCGGTCGAGAGGTGCCAGCGGGTGCGTGAGCGCCAGAGGAAGCGATGTGGCGCCTCCTTCATGAAGTACCGCCTGCCGTTGCGAGGGGCCATGGGGATGTAGGCCCCGTTGAACGTCTCGTCGGCCGCCCCCTCGACGAGATAGACACCCCGCCCTGGGGAGGTCTCCGCGATCGCGAGCGCGGCCGCTTGCGGGCGCGACTTCCACCACTCGCAGTACCCGTAGAAGAGACAGAATACGCCGATGAACACGGCGGCGTGGGCGAATCGGCTTCGCATATCGGTCACCTCCGATAATGCGTGTCATGCCGAACAGCACACGTCATCCCTCTGCGTTGTTGTTAACTACTTCTTAAGTGCCGGTTTCACCTGTCGAGAACACACAAAAATTTTTAATTCATCGACGCATTTCGCCGCCTGAAGATGCCGATGCGGGACGGTTGGAAGGTCGGTGATGTGGTGTTTCGCAAAGAATGCCCGGTGCATTCTCGGCGAAAAGCAGGCGTACGAAAATGCCGCGCGCACCCGGACAGGATGCGCGCAGCGGTAGTGAGAGGCCTGCGCCGAGTTATTGAGCCGCAGGGGCCTCGGGCTTCAGGCGAGCGCAATAAGCCCGTAAAGCACGCCGGCGAGTCCGATAAGCGCAAGCGCGTATATCGGCTTGCGAGGCATCTCGCCCTGGTTCTCCATCGCGAGGCCGAAGACGAAGAACACGAGTGGATGCACCAGAAAGGGCATCGCGAACACGAACGAGATCATCTCGGCGGCCTCGAGGCCAAACATCCCTTCCTGCACTGCCGCAAAAAGACCAAAGTGCGAGAGTGCTGCGCTCTTTGCCATCGCCAGGTATTCCAGCGGCAGCGCCGTGAGGAGCAGCAGACCGCCGAAGACCGCCGTCAACTGCCACCCCATCGAGTACATGATCAGGCCGGAGATCTCCCCTTTGCGTTCGCCGGCGGCTTTGCGGATCGTCGAGAATGACCAGATGGTGAGCAGCAGGCCGATGCCGCAGAAGATCGCCGTGGGCAGGATCAGGAGGCTCCCTCGACTGACACTCAGCGCAAGCACCGAAAACACGAAGATGTGGCCGAAGAACGGGATGTTGATCATGATCGGCGCGCGGGTCGCGGCTTCCTCACCGAAGTCCCCGCCGGTGCAGGCGCCGGTGAGGCCGGCGTGAGAGAGGGCTCCGGCCATCCCCGGCCCGAGGTTGCGGATCGCGGCCGTACCGGCGAACAGCATAAGCAGGGCCATTCCGCCGAACATCCAGAAGAGCTGTCCGAAGAAGCCGTAGACGAGCACTGGCGCGACACCGGTGAGGCTCAAGGCGTGCGAAATCAAAGACCCGCCCACCATAAAGTTGGCGGCGAGAACGATGGGGATGCCCGCGAAGAGCAGGCAGCGGATCGTCGGCCCGTGGTGGACACGATAAAGCAGCATCCCCAGTACGGAGGCGACGATCATCGCGAAGAATATCTGCGGCAGCGCGATCACCGGGCTGACCGCCTCTGTGATGTGGTACGAGACGAACAGCACAGCGACGATTCCGATGATCTCGAAGAGGCCAAGGCGCAGATAGTGCTGCTTGTTTTCGATAACTGCGCGATTGTCGATGAGAATCAGCGAGACCACGAGGCCGAAGTAGGCGATCAGCGGGTAGTAGGTCCCGATCGCACTCGAGGGGCTGGTGCCAAGCATCAGCTTCGACACGCCCTCGATGCCGAGCAGCAGAAAGAATGCCCGGACGATGAAGACGAGATGTGTGCGGCAGGTGCCGAAGACGACCTCATCCATGCAGTAGATCACCGACTCGTCCTCCGGCACCGACGTCTTCGAGAATGTCCGTCGGAGTTCCTGGCCGCCAACGAAGAAGATCGCGGTGAGCGCGACGATGGTGGTCCTGCTCAGAATCCCGACCATCGGAAAATGCGTCAGGCCGGCGTCGGTGACCCCGGTGAACGTCAGCACAAAGCCCATCGCGAGCCCGAAGACCACGATGATGAGAATCGGTGAGTAGCGGGTGCCGGACACGACGGCCCGCGCCACCAGCACCATGGGAATCAGAAAAAACAGCGTCAGCCAGAACTGGTTCAGGAACTGCAGATGATCGAGCTGCTCGACTAAAGCTTCCATCATGCCTCCTGCAACAAGAAAACGGGCCGCCAGAGGCGCCCCTTGATCTCAACTCTTCGCCAGCGACTGTGGTCGGTCTGAGCAACCACCTGTGCGTTCGAGCTGATCACGAACATCCTCAATTCGCCCTCAATGGCCGGACACCTGCGTCGGAGAAGAAGTTCTCAGGCGCCATATACCGCCACACGAGGAATCATGGCTGCGCCAGAGAAACTGAACACATTCGCAGTCCCTCGCACACTGTGGTACCGTTGTCCGCCGCAGATGACAACGCCGGCGTGCGAGGGAGGTCCGGTGCTCCGGAGAAGAGGCCCACAGCCGACATAAGGAGTTGACACGCACATGCCACGCCACGCCCGACTGACGACCGTCTCGTGGGGGCCGAGTGCATCCGTTGAAGGCACCGGATCCGATGAGGTCATCGACAACAACGTCGCGCAG
>JBNJEK010000140.1:0-11342 GCA_051745855.1 Armatimonadota bacterium | reverse complement strand
GTGATGCTTTCGGCGCCCTCGGGAACGACGACGGTCTCTTCATCGTCGAGTTCGAGGCGCGGGCCGATGATTCCGGCCTGCGCACTCCAGTTGAGTGCGTCATCGGCGAGCCTGCTCACGTGCGCGACCTCGCCCTCGACGGAGGCCATCTGTCCGGGGGCCACGCTGGCTGTGCCGGACTCGGCGTCAACCTCCACCTCGCCCTCGTAGACCGCCACGCTCGTATGACCGGATCCATCGACCGCAACTGAGAACACGGTGCCCCGCACACCCGCCGTGGCGGTTGGCGTTCGCACTTCGAACTTGGTCTTGCCGCCGATGGCGGAGAGTACGCGCACCCAGATGCGCCCGGTGTCGAGATCAAAGAGCGAGGTGGTCTCCTTCGTGTTCGTATTGAGCGATGCTTTGCGTACGCGAATGCTGGTCTCCGGAGCGAGGCGGATGCGGGAGCCGTCCACCCAGTTGAGTGTGACGTCTCCGTCCGCGCCCGTCCGCACGATGTAGCCTGCGAGGACGTGGTCTGCGTCGCCGATGGGGCGGAAGTCATTGTCGGTCGCGGATTTCACGAGGACTTCGCCTGCCACACCGCTCACCGATGCAATCCGCTGAACGATCACCAGCGACTGCATCATGAGCACGGCCAGGAATATGAATATCCCGAGGACCCCGACAAGCAGGATCGCGGATTTGCGCATAATGCGTTCCCCGTTTATACTGGCAGTTCCTGATGCTGAGTGTTGTGCACTGCTTCGCTACCATCAGAGAAATACCCTTCTGAGGCGCTCAATAAACGGCAGGCGCGCTGTCAGAGCATGGCTGGAACCGGCGAAATGCCATCAGGGGCTCACCCACCGCAGCGGCGGCGACTGGCGCTGATCATCGCGCTTGTGGTCGTAATCGTGCTTCTGCTGCGATTCTGGCCCGCGTTCACACTCCTCGATGGGCTGGAGCTTCAGACGCTTGACTGGCGTTTCACCCAGCGCGGCCCTCGCGCACCCCATCCCAACATTGTGATCGTCAGCGTTGACCAGAGCAGCATCGCCGAGATCGGACGCTGGCCGTGGCCTCGCCGGGTCTTCGCGGACGTGATCCGGACCGTCAGCGGCGCCGGGGCTCGCGCGATCGTGTTCGACATCTTCTTCGCCGATCCTGATGATTCCCCGGGCGGCCGGGCCTCTGATGACGAACTGATCGTAGCCACCCGTGAGGCGGGGATCGTCTACCACGCGGCTTTCGGTCGAGCTGCACAGCGACAGGAGGGCGCCGGAAGCGACACCGGCGACAGTGGGCTGGCTTCCCAATCGTGGGAGGCGGCTGAGATGGTGGAGCCGGGCGGTTTCAACGCGGCCGCGAGTCTCTTCGGCGTCGGGGAGGTCACCGCGCCACTCCCGGGCCTTATTGATGCCGCCCGTGGCGTCGGTTTCGTGAACGTCGTCGATTCCGGCGACGGCGTCTACCGTCACACCTTCCCCGTGCTGGAACATGAGCACCGCCTCTACCCATCACTGTCAGTCGCGGCGGCCGCGGGGCTTCTTGGAGCGCAGCCGGAAGAGGTGATCGTCTCTCCGGGAGAGTACGTCACGCTGAATGAGCAGCGCCAGATTCCGCTCGACCGGATGGGGAGGACGCTGGTCAATTTCGCCGGTGGCGCTGAAACGTATCCTTACATCCCCGTGCGAGAGGTGCTGACGATGGGAGAGCGAGCGCCCGAACTGGCGCGCGAGCGCTTCGAAGACATGATCGTCCTCGTCGCGGTCACTGCTCCCGGTCTCTATGATCTTCGCGCCAGTCCCTTCGATGCGGTTTACTACGGCGTCGAGACGCAGGCCAATGCGCTGGCAAATATCCTCGATGGCCGATTCCTGCGGCACGCGCCGGGTGAGAGTTGTATCCTCATTGTACTTCTGCTCGCCGCCGCGGTCTACGTTGCGATGACGCGCCTGAGACCCACGCCGGCGGTGGCATCAGGTGTCGGTCTGCTCATCGCGTACAACTGGCTGGCGGGTTGGTTCTTCGAACGAGGTCTCGCGATCGATGTGGCGGCGCCGAGTCTGGCGCTGATTGTCGCAACGGGCGCGGGGTTGACGCTGCGACTGGTGGGGGAGGAGAGGAAGACCGAGCGGGTGTGGGGCGCGCTGTCGCGGTTCGTCCCCCCCGGAGTGATCGAGCGGGTGGTGGCGGAGGACCCCCAGGCCCTGCTGCGCGGGCAGCGTCGCGACGTCACGGTGCTCTTCGCGGACATACGCAACTTCACCGCGAAGTCCGAGGCGCTCTCGCCGGAACAGACGGTGGATCTGCTGAACCGCTTCTTCTACCTCGTTCACGAGGCGATCTGGGAGCTTGAGGGCACACTGGACAAGTACATGGGCGACGGGCTGATGGCCTTCTGGAATTCACCGCTCGATCAGCCGGATCACGCCCTGCTGGCGGTGCGCGCGGCGGTGCACATCCAGCGGCGCATTCGGCACAACCAGGATGAGTGGGCGTTCCTGGGAATGCCTGAGCTTGAGGCGGGCATCGGAATCAGCACCGGCGAGGCGGTGGTAGGGTACGTGGGGACGGGGGAGAGGATGCAGTACACGGCCATCGGCGTCCATGTGAACCTCGCCGCGCGCCTGGAGACGATGACCAGGGAGATGCACTCTCCGATCCTCGTGTCCGCGTCAACGTGGGAGCAGATAAGGGATGCCGTCGAGGGGCGGCCGCTCGGTCCGGTCAACGTGCGCGGGTTCTCGGACACCGTGGAGGTCTACGAGGTGACCGAACTCCAGTGAGTGGCCGCGTCTGCCACCTGCGCCCGGCTCACACCCGCCCTACCGCGGTGACGTAGACGGCGACCTCCGTCTGACCATCAATGCCGACAAGCCGCCCGACTTCGTCGTCAAAGAACGCGGCGATGTTGCATGAGCCGAGTTCGAGGCTCTGAGCGGCAAGCTGAAGCTGCGCGCCAATGTGTCCGGCGTCAAGATAAAGGTAGCGGTAGGCGCGGTTTTGATACTTCCACGCGCATCGCGCCACGACGGCCCCCCAGATGAACACCGCACCGGCTTTCATCATCCACGTCTGCCCGAGGCACGCCTGCGCAAGCTCCTCGGAGTAGTCGCCCTCCGCGAGCATCCCAAGCTGATGTGCGCGGATGTCGTAGTGGTAGATGCCCTCCGCGATCCCATCCGCCGACTGGATGGCGACGTAGGTCTCGTTGGGGTAGAGCGCGCCGGCCGATGGTGCGGCCCGAAGCTCGACCTGCTGGATCTCGCCGGTGACCCCCTGGGTCGCCCAGAGGAGTTGAGAGACCTCCTGCATTGTCATCGATTCGCCGGTGAAGCGTCGCTGTGAGCGGCGGTTCGCGACGGTCTCCCAGATCCCTGGGCCGCCACCGGTCAGCGGTTCGGGCAACTCCACGCGCTCAAGGTAGTCCTCGTACTCCTTGTACGTGTCGGGCGGCGCCGCCCAGCCCGCGGCCTGCGGGACAGGCCGGCCACGGTGATACTTCGTCGACTCCTGGAACTGCGGCCCGATGCTCGTGGAGATGTCCATCTGCAGTCAATCCCTTCCGTCCGTCGCGCGCCGTCCGATCAGTCGCACTGGGAGTAGCCGCAGTCGCGGCAGACGTTGCATCCGCCCTCGTATACCAGCGTGCCGCCGCAATCCGGGCACGCTCCGGCGTGGTTCGAGCCGGCGCCGCCGAAGTCCATCGCAAGCTGCTCGCCCTCGGGCGTGATGAACGCCTCGATCGCCTTCGCCACGGCGTCGGCGCAGGAGAGTATGCGCTCCCCACCCGGTTCCCATGCGGGGAGATGGCACGAGATGCCCTTGAGCTGCCGGACGACCTGCTCAGCGGGGATCCCGCATCGGAAGGCCAGCGAGACCATCCGCGCGAGCGCCTCCGACTGCGAGGCAGCACAGCCGCCGGCCTTGCCCATCGCCGCGAAGAGTTCGAAAGGCCCTTCTTCGTCGCGGTTGAGCGTTACGTACAGCTTCCCGCAGCCGGTGCGCATCGCGCGCGTCTGCCCGGTGACGACCGCCGGTCGTTCGCGTGGCGCGATCTCGACCGGCCCCTCCACGGCCTTGCGCGAATCCTCTGTGCGGCCGGTCGTAAGCACCTGCTCATCGCGTGAACCGTCGCGGTAGATCGTGACGCCCTTGCAGCCCAGCTCGTACGCGAGGCGGTAGACGTGCTCGACGTCATCGATCGTTGCCTCGTTGGGGAAGTTGACGGTCTTTGAGACCGCGTTGTCGGTGTACTCCTGGAAGGCGGCCTGCAGCCGGATATGCCACTCGGGACTGGTGTCATGCGCGGTGACGAAAAGTTCCTGGACGTCACCGGGGATCTCGTCGATGCCGTGGAGTGTGCCCTTCGCCGCGATCTCCTTCATCAGCTCAGGCGAGTAGAAGCCGCGCTCACGCGCGATCTGCTCGAAGATCGGGTGGATCTCGAGCAGTTCATCTTTGTCGAGAACATGGCGCGTATATACGACCGCGAAGAGCGGCTCAATTCCCGACGAGCAGCCGGAGATGATGCTGATCGTGCCGGTGGGCGCGATGGTGGTGACGGTCGCATTGCGCAGCGGCTCCTCGCCGGCCTCGTCGTAGACGGAGCCCTTGAAATTCGGGAATGCGCCGCGCTGATCGGCAATTTCGCGCGATCGCACGCGCGCCTCGTCGGTGACAAACTGCATGACCTGCTCGGCGGTGCGGACCGCTTCCTGGCTGTTGTAAGGAATGCCGAGCATGATCAGCATGTCCGCGAAGCCCATCACGCCGAGGCCGATCTTGCGATTCGCGCGGGTCTGCTCAGCGATTTGCGGCAGCGGAAGCTCGTTCATGTCGATGACGTTGTCGAGGAAGTGGACCGCCCCGTGCACGACCTCTCGCAGGCCGTCCCAGTCGATCTTCGCGGATTTGCCGCTCCCGACGACGAACTTCGACAGGTTGATCGAGCCGAGGTTGCACGATTCGTGGGGCAGGAGCGGCTGCTCCCCGCAGGGATTCGTGGCCTCGATTTCCCCGATATGCGGCGTCGGATTGTGCTCGTTCATGCGGTCGAGGAAGATGATGCCCGGGTCGCCGCCCGCCCACGCAAGTTCCGCCATCCGGTGGAACACATCGCGGGCCTTCATCGAGCCCGTCTTCTCGCGCGTGCGGGGGTTGATCAGGTCGAACTCCGCGCCCTTCTGCACCGCGCGCATGAACTCTTCGGTGGCGCCGACCGAAAGGTTGAAGTTCGTCAGGCGGGTGTGATCCGACTTCGCCTCGATGAACTCCATCACGTCCGGGTGATCGATGCGCAACACTGCCATGTTGGCGCCTCGCCGCACCCCGCCCTGCTTGATCGCCTCGGTGGCGGAGTCAAAGACTTTCATGAACGAGACCGGGCCGGACGAGACGCCGCGCGTGGAGGAGACGATGTCATCGGCCGGGCGCAGGCGGGAGAATGAGAAGCCCGTGCCGCCACCGGACTTGTGAATCATCGCGGTGTCCTTCACTGCCTGGAAGATGCTCTCCATCGAATCCTCGACGGGGAGCACGAAGCACGCGGAAAGCTGCTGGAACTCCCGCCCGGCGTTCATGAGGGTGGGGGAGTTGGGCATGAACTCGCGTCGCGCCATCATGCCGTAGAATTGGTCGGCAAGCGCCCCAACCTCTGTGTCTGTCGCGCCGTGGCTGCCATCCGCCGAGGCGATGTTCTCCGCGACACGCCGGAACATGTCCTCAGGCTGCTCGCAGACGTTGCCCTCGGTGTCCTTCTTGAGGTAGCGTCGGGCAAGGACAGTCAGCGCATTGTCGCTTAGATCAAGATCAGTTTCGATGGAGGTCGTGGCCATGGTCCTGCCTCCGGGTTGGTTCGATTCATTCGCGTCCCCCGCTGTCGGTGGAGCTTTGTGTAAGTTTGACCACTCAACACCGACAGACCTCCAGGAAAATAAAGTGCGTCCGGCTTCGCGTGCACCAGGTTCCTGAAGTGAGTCTTAGTCAGACAAGGCGGTGTTACCTCCCGCCAACTCTGCAGAGATGCACGCACCCCGGGCGCCGGCCCGGGGTGCCTGCGGGTCGCTGACCTGCGTTTGGTTCAGCTTTCGTCTTCGGGGAGGTCCGCGCTGTCTTCCTCATCGGAACTCTCCGTGATCTCGGCGTCACGGACGACCTTCGCCACCGCGCAGACGTGCGCGCCCTCGTCGGGCGAGACCAGCTTCACACCCTGGGCGTTGCGCCCCGTGCGCCTGATGTTGGCGACGGGCATCCGGATCAGTACGCCCGCGGAGGTGATGCACATGATCTCATCATCGTCCTCCACGACCTCCGTGCCGACTACCGGTCCGGTGCGGTCGGTGATCTTCATCGTGATCAGGCCGACGCCGTTACGATTCTGCGCGCGGTACTCATCGAGCGCGGTGCGCTTTCCGAGCCCCTTCTCCGCTACCACCAGCAGGTCGCGATCGTCGTCCTTGGCAACCGCTTCGGCTGAGACCAGCTCATCGCCCTCGCGCAGGTTGATGCCCTGCACGCCGCGAGTATTGCGGCCCATCGGCCGCACGTCATCCTCGCTGAAGCGGATGGCCATCCCGTCGCGCGTGGCGAGGAGGATGTCGCGCTCGCCGTCAGTCCAGATCACCCAGCTCAGTTCGTCGCCCTCCTCGAGCGAGATGCCGATCAGACCCTTGCTGCGCAGGTGGGTGTCGTACTCCTTCAGATCGGTCTTCTTCACGTAGCCGCCGTCGGTGACCATGAAGAGGTAGCCGCCCTGATCGTAGTCGCGGACCGGAAGCCACGCGGTGATATTCTCACCGTCCTCCAGCGGGACGATGTTGCGGATCGGCGTCCCGCGGGCCTGCCGGCTCGCCAGTGGCGCCTGGTAGGCCTTGCAGCGGTAGACGTTGCCCCTGTTGGTGAAGAAGAGTACGAGGTGGTGGGTCGTCGCGACGAAGATGTCAGCGACGATGTCCTCCTCCTTCTTCGTCAGCGCGAGGATGCCGCGTCCGCCCCGCCGCTGGACACGGTAGGTATCCACCGGCATGCGCTTGATGTAGCCGTCCCGGGTGATCGTGATCGCCATGTCCTCCTGCGCGATCAGATCCTCCATGTCGATGTCATCGGCCTCGGCGTCGTGGATCTTTGTGCGGCGGTCATCGCCGTGACGCTTGACGACCTCGCGAAGCTCCTTCTTGATGACTTTCGACTTCTCCTCTTCGGACGAGAGGATGAGATTGTATCCGGCGATGGCCTCCTCAAGCTGCTCCTTCTCCTCGGCGAGATCCTCGTAGGAAAGGCGTGTGAGTTGGCTCAGCCGCATGTCGAGGATCGCGTCGGACTGTGCCTCGGAGAACTCGAACTCGGTCATGAGCCCCTCGCGCGCCGCGCCGCGGTTCTCGCTGGCGCGGATCAGCGCGATGATCTCGTCGATCACGTCCAGCGCCCGCAGCAGGCCGTCCACGATGTGCAGCCGTGCCTCCGCCTGCCGGAGCAGATACTCCGTGCGCCGGGTGATGACCTCGCGCCGGTGGTCGAGGAACTCTGCGACGAGGTCTTTCATCGTGCACTGGCGCGGGACGAGAGAGTCCTTCGACTTGACCAGCGCCAGCAGATTGCAGTTAAAGTTCGTGCGCATCTGGGTGTGCTTGTAAAGGTTGTTGAGCACTACGTCCGCGATTGCGTCGCGCTTGAGTTCGATAACGATGCGCATGCCGTTGCGGTCCGACTCGTCGCGCAGGTCGCTGATGCCGTCGAGCTTTCCGTCATTTACGAGATCGGCGATCTGCTCGAGCAGGTTCGCCTTCGAGACCTGGTAGGGCAGTTCTGTGACGATGATCGCCTCGCGGTTGCGCGGCAGCGGCTCGGGGACCGCCCGGGCCTGCATCGTCACGGAGCCCTTGCCCGTCTTGAAGTACTTGAGGATCCCCGAGCGGCCGAGGATCATCGCGCCGGTGGGGAAGTCCGGGCCCTTGATGAACTTCATCATGTCCTTTGGCTCAAGGTCCGGGTTGTCCAGCAGCGCCATCGCCGCCTCGGCGACCTCGCCGAGGTTGTGCGGGGGGAGGTTCGTGGCGTAGCCGACGGCGATCCCGGCCGTGCCGTTGCACAGCAGGTTCGGGAATGCGCCGGGCAGCACCTCGGGCTCGGTGCTGCGCTCATCGTAGTTGGGCTGCCAGTCCACGGTCTCCTTGTCGAGGTCCTCGAGCATGTCCATCGCGACCGTGGAGAGCCGCGCCTCGGTATACCGCGCGGCGCCGGCGGGGTCGCCGTCGACGGAGCCGAAGTTCCCCTGCGGGTCGATGAGCGGATAGCGCAAAGAGAAGTCCTGCGCCATGCGCACGAGTGTCTGATAGAGCGCCTGGTCCCCGTGCGGGTGGTAGGTCTTCATCGTCTCGCCAACGATTGACGCGCATTTGACATGCGCGCGATTGGCGTAGACGTTGTCGTCGTTCATCGCCAGCAGTATGCGCCGCTGCGAGGGCTTCAGGCCGTCGCGCGCATCCGGCAGCGCACGCGCCACGATGACGCTGAGCGCGAACTGCATGAAGCTGTCCTCCATCTCCTGATGGAGGGCGATCGTTTCGACGCCTTCGGGGGTTTCGTGAATGCCATCGTCAGTCATAAAGTGCTCCTGTCATGCTGCGGTCGATGACTCGCTGATGCGGCCGGTCCGCCGATGATCTGATGGACCGGCCGCGGGGATCGTAGTCGTCAGACTGCGGCCTCTCGCTCTACGCCCACAGGTCGAGATTGCGCTTGTCCATCGCGTGCTCGCGGATGAAATCGCGGCGTGGCGCGACCTTCGTGCCCATCAGCGTGGAGATCACGCGATCGGCCTCCACCGCATCCTCCATGTTGACCTGCCGGAGCACGCGACCCTCGGGGTCCATCGTCGTGTCGGCAAGGTCATTCGGGTCCATCTCCGAGAGGCCCTTGAAGTAGTTCACCGTCAGCTTCCGTCGGCCGAGGTCCTTCTGCAGCTTCTCAAGCTCATCGTCATTGAGCGCGTAGTAGGTCTTCGCGCCGGCCTTCACGCGGTAGAGCGGCGGCTGGGCGATGTAGAGGTAGCCCTCGCGGATAAGCGGCTGCATGTAGCGGTAGAAGAAGGTCAGAATCAGCGTGCGGATATGCGAGCCGTCCACATCCGCGTCCGCGAGGATGATGATCTTATGGTAGCGGAGCTTCGAGAGATCGAAGCGGCTCGACGCCTCTCCGTTCTCGTGCTCTTCGCCCCCATCGGCCTCCCCGTTGCCGCCGTTCATCGAAAAGCCGGCGCCCAGTGCGGTGATCATCGCCTGGATCTCAGTGTTGTCGAGGATCCGGTCGAGGCGGTTCTTCTCGACGTTAATGATGACGCCGCGCAGCGGCAGGATCGCCTGGTTACGGGCGTTGCGCGCCTGCTTGGCGTTGCCTCCCGCCGAGTCACCCTCAACGATGAACAGCTCGCACTCCTCGGGGTCGCGGGAGGCGCAGTCGGCGAGCTTGCCCGGCATGCCCCCGGTTGAGAGCGCGGTCTTGCGCGTAGCCTCGGCGGCCTTGCGGGCCGCGTCATTGGCGCGCGCCGCGGTGATGCAGTTGCGTACGATGCGCTTCGCCTGCGTCGGGTTCTCGACCATGTACTCGCTGAGTTGTTCGTAGAGGACCGAGTAAACGACGCCCTCGACCTCGGAGTTGCCCAGCTTGGTCTTCGTCTGGCCCTCGAACTGCGGGTCCATGTGCTTGAGGGAGATGACCGCGGTCATGCCCTCTCGCACCTCGTCGCCGGTGAAGTTGCGCTCCTTCTCCTTGCGCAGACCGCTGTCCTGAGCGTAGGTGTTGACCACGCGAGTGACGGCGGTCTTGAAGCCGGAGAGGTGTGTGCCGCCCTCGGCGGTGTGGATCGCGTTGACGTAGGAGAGAATGTTCTCGTGGACTCCATCGTGATACTGGATGGCGATCTCGACCTCGATGTCATCCTGCTCGCGGACGAAGTGGAAGGGCTTGTGGATAGTGTCCTTGCCCTCGTTGAGGAAGCCCACGTACTCCACGATGCCGCCCTCGTGGAGGAAGACCTCCGTGTGAGGGTTGCCCTCCTCGTCGCGCGCGTCCTCGCGTTCGTCGGTGAGCGTGATCTTCGCGCCGCCGGCGAGGAATGACAGTTCGCGGAGGCGCTTGGCGATCGTGTCGAAGTCCATGTCGGTGACGGAGAATATCTCCGGGTCGGGCTTGTATGTGATCGTGGTGCCCGAGCCGCGCGCCTTGCCGGTGACCTCAAGCTCAGTGACCGGCAGGCCGCGCTCATAGCGCTGCTCGTAACGCTCGCCATCGCGCACGACCTCGACCTTGAGCCACTCTGACAGGGCGTTCGTGCATGAGACGCCGACGCCGTGCAGGCCGCCGGAGACCTTGTATGAGGAGGAGTCGAACTTGCCGCCGGCGTGCAGCATGGTGAGTACGACCTCCACCGCCGGGCGCTTCTCGGTCGGGTGTTCATCGACCGGGATGCCTGAGCCGTTGTCCTCGACGCTGATCGAGCCGTCATCGTGGAGGATGACGTCGATTGTGTCACACGACTCCGCGAAGACCTCGTCGATGGAGTTGTCGATGACCTCGTAGAGGATGTGATGCAGTCCCCGCTCGGAGGTTGATCCGATGTACATAGCCGGTCGACGCCGCACAGCCTCCAGGCCCTTGATAACCTGGATTGACTTGGCGGTGTAGTCGCGCTTGTTTTTCGCCATCAATGACTGCTCCTTCTCGTTTGCCCGCTGTGAAAGGCTGCGGGCGGCATGGTCGGCGCGCTGCGGGTCTGCTGCACGTGGGCCGAGAGGAAGACTCGATGCAGGCACCTTTCGCGTACGCTCAATCGGTGCAGATGAGGACGGTTCGATCGCCCGGGCCGCGGGGAGGTAGTGGTGTCCCGCGCCGGGTCCGTCCCTGATTCGATTCATGCATCAAGTGGCGCCCTCCCGGCAACGCGCGCGGGCGCCGGCTGCGATCACTGTTTCTTCTGAGAATAGACGCCTCGGCATTCGCCTGAAAGTGACCCCCGACGGCAGCCTCAGCGGTGGTGTTTTTCGGGGACTGGAGAGCGGTTGAAGCGGTCTCCTCTGGTTCGAATGAGCCCCACTCTCCAACTACTTTCAGTATAGCAGATTCGGGGGGCTTACGTCAAGCTTCAGCCGGGCGTTGAACGGGGCGGCCGAGCCAGATAGATCCAGCCAGGAGGCCATCTCTCTGTAGAAGTTTTGCAGCGCAAACTACCACCATCTTATCAACAAACCCTACGACGGCCGGCCCGTACATGCGCGCGGGACCCGGCCGAGTACCGACCGGGTCCCGAAGCGTCTATCCGAAGGCATCTCGGACGTCCGGTGACGTGTGTCCTTTAG
>JBNJEK010000139.1:0-11371 GCA_051745855.1 Armatimonadota bacterium | reverse complement strand
TTCAACAACTGCGTGATCCGCGACTGCTACTTCTCGCGCAACGGCGTCGGCATCTTCTTCAACGGAGGCCACGGCAATCGCGTCGAGGGCAGCGGGCTGGAAAGCTGCGCGCGAGCGGCGATCTTCATGCAGAACACGCGCGGGTTGACGATCAACAACTCGTACTTTGAGGGCAACGGCTACCGCATGCCCGACCGCTTCCCGTTCGAAGGGATCCCGAACACGATCACCATCGACCGGAACAACACGTCGATCAAGATCCATGACAACATCATGCGCGTGAATCGCGACGACGAGGGCGCGCTGATCTCGATTGCCGACCTCGTGCACGGGCATATCTACGACAACCTCTTCCACAACGCCAACCCAGCGATGCACGGGATCCTGCTCCGCGGCGCGACGGAGACCAAGCCTGAGCTTCCGACCGCGATCCGCGACCTGATCGTCGAGCACAACCACGCGCATGAGCTGATCGAAAAGCCGATTGCGGAGGATACACCGGGTGTCTTCGCGAAGGCTGTTGATGAGGGCAGCCGTTTCGACATGGAGCTTAGCCCCTGAGGAGATTTCGCCTCCGCGGGGAGACGGACGCGGCGCCATTTGCCGCAGCAACGACGGGCCGGTCTGGCGACTGAGCCAGCGCGAGCACACGACGCTCGCGCGGGTCAGCCCTGCGTGCCGGCCCCTCCGAGCGGCCGGACCGGCGTGGCGTTCGGAAGCCCGGGAGCTTCGCGCGCCCTCCTTATAGGACACCGACACCACGACACCCGGAGTGCAGACTATGATCGCGCACATACTGATTCTTCTCGCACTGATCCTGGCCAACGGCGTCTTCGCGATGGCGGAGATTGCGGTGGTCTCGGCGCGCCCCACTCGCCTGAGGCAGATGGCGGACCGGGGCAGCACGGGAGCCAGGATGGCGCTGGATCTGGCCGAATCGCCCGGGCGCTTCCTCGCGACCATCCAGATCGGCATCACGATGGTGGGCGTCGGCGCGGGGGCGTTCGGCGAGGCGACGCTGGCGCGACAGCTTGAGCCAGCGCTGGCGGACGTGCCGATGATCGGCGCGCACAGCCACACGGCTGCGGCGGCGCTCGTGGTCCTCGCAATCACCTACGTCACGCTGGTGATCGGCGAGCTTGCACCCAAGAACCTCGCGCTGCACTACAGCGAGGGGATCTCGGCGACCGTCGCGCCCATGATGAGGGCGCTTTCGGTGATCGCAGCGCCAGCGGTGTGGCTGCTCAACCGCTCCGAACAACTCGTCGTCGCGCCTTTCACAAGCGGTGATGAGCCCGAGGAGATCAACCGCGACGAGATCGGGATGCTGATGGACCAGTGGTCGGAGGCGGGGATTCTCAACGAGGCTGAGCGCGAACTGGCCGACGGACTGCTCGAACTGGGCGACAGGCCGATCGAGAGCCTCCTCAAGCCACGCCCGGACGTCTACTGGCTGGACGCCGACATGGGCCCGGAGCAATTGCGCGAGGCCCTCGTCGAGACGCACTACTCCGTGCTGCCGGTCGCCGAGGGCTCATTCGACCGGGTGATCGGCACGGTGACCGCGCGCGACCTGCTGGTGGCTCTTCTCCAGGGGGAGGAGCCCGATCTACGGGAGCGCGCGCAGGACCCGGTTTTCATCCCATCGGATGCAAGCGCGCTGGAATTGCTCGAGGCGTTCGGCGAATGCCACACACACATGGCGATCGCGCTCGACGAGCACGGCGTCCCGGAGGGCATCGCAACTTTCACCGACATGATGCAGGTGCTGATGGGGACGCTCGCGCCGCTGAGTGATGAGTACTGCACCCGGGTGCAGCAGGTCCAGCCGGAGCAGTGGGTCGTGGACGCGATGGTGTCGCTGGACGAGTTCGAGGAGCGGCTTGGGATAAAGATTCCGCCGGAGGATCGGGCGCACTTCCAGACGGTGGCCGGCCTGGTGCTGAACCTCCTCGGCTCCCTGCCTGAAGAGGGAGACAGCGTGCGCTACCGCGACCTCACCCTGCGGGTCGATCGCATGGAGGGCCGCCGCATCGACCGGGTCACGGTCACGCGGGAGGACGAGTGACGAGGGCGGCGGGCAGGACGCCCGCCCCACGGGCTGAGGCCCTTCGTGACGAACATGCATACCGTGGCGCGGGCTTCCACTCACATTCGAGAAATTGCGAAAGCTCCAACGAGAATGCGATGTCGTAGCCGTGAGGAGGGGCTGCTTTTCCCGACGCCGCCCCTGGCGTGCACAACTTGCGCTTAGGAAAAGTGGCGCCTGAGCGCCGCTGTCGTGACGCCCGCTTCGCGGGGTCCTGCGGCGCGAGGGCCGCCCCTCCTTGACGGCATTCGCATTCGCCGAATCGCACGGCTGCCGGTGTGATTTCTGGGCAAGCGCCAATTCCTCGAATATGTGTTCCAGCCCGCGGCCGTTGTGCCCTACTGCCCCCCGATGTGCTCCGCCCAGTCCACCTCGTACCAGTCATCCTCCGGATAGGCGGCGCGCTGCAGGTCGCCGTCACCGCGGTACACCGGCTCGATCTCGCCCTTCGCGATGCGCGCCCGCTCGATGTAGCGCAGCATCAAGAGGGTCCGCGGGCTGTACGCCGCGAAGGCCCGTCCGATCGAGCCCATGAAGTTCGCGAAACGCTCGGTGATCCACACAGGCGCTTCCGGATGCTGTGTCTCCAGCGCGCTCTGCGCTCCACCGCGCCGATCGGGAAGCGATTCGAGCGCCGATTCGGGGGTGACCTCCGGCCATGACGGCAGCGACTGCGCCTGCTCCACCCTGTCGCGCGTCCAGTCGAGTATCTCCCCCTCCTTCGTGTACCCGGAGCCGATCGGCACGGTCTCAAGGTAAGCGACATGCTCGGGATTGTCGAGGTAGTAGATCTCACGCTGCCACGCGGCGACAGGCCGACCGGTCTCAGGCTCGACGTGGTTGTACATCCTGCCTTCGGGCAAATTCTCCTCCATCCACTGCATCGAGCGCTTGATCGCGTCAAGGTAGCGCTCGTCGGCGGAGAAGCGGTACATCTCGCGCAGGGCGGTGATCGCCTGCCTCGTCCCGGAGATGCTCCACGCCGGTGGCTCGAAATGTCGCGCCCACTGCGGATTGTCCTCCGGGTCATACTGCATCGCCCACAGCGGCACCTCGTCCCCCTGCGCCTCGATCAGCCAGTCGCCCGCGCGCTTCATCGCCTCCACGTACTTCGCCTCGCCCGTCATCTGGTACATGAACGCCATCATGTCGATGCCCGAATTCATCGTGGCATCGTTGATCTCCCCCGCGCCCGGTTCACCACGCGCGTTCTTGCCCACGCCCTCCTCGGCGTCGTAGTGGTGAGACCAGCTTCCGTTGGGGTTCTGCGCCTCGATCAACCACTCGCCCGCCCGCTTGATCGCATCGAGGTAGCGCTCATCATCCGTCACGCGGTAAACGTACGCGAGGTAGAAGGACGGATGGGCCTGCACGAGATCCTGCAGCTTGATATGCCGATCACTGGCGGCGGGTTGTATGCCGTGAACGGTCATGCGGTAGCCGTGGACCCAGAAGCCGCGCTCGTCCTGCGCCGCGAGGAGGAATTCGGCAGTGCGCATCGCGGCGTCGAGGAAACGCGCGTCACCGAGGACCTCGTAGCCGTAGAGCAGGTTGATCGCTGTCCGCGGGCTGCCGTTGCCCTTGTCATTGTCGATGTAATACTCATCACTGATCGACTCGCGACCCTGATATGAGCCACCGAGCAGCGTCGGCCAGGTGTATATGCACTGCCAGCCGCCGTAGCGCTGCAGATCGGCGAGGAAGTAAAGCGTGTCCCGAGCGCCCGCCTCGGCCATCGGCAGGAACTGCTCGTCCTCCTCAGGCAGAGGGACATCGGCCTCAAGAACGGGCAACGCGGCATCGTAGAGCACAAGTTCATCGATCGCGAGGCCCGGCAGGTTCAGCCCGCCCGTCCGCCCGCCGAAACCGCCGGCGACGTAGATCGCCCATGCCGCACGGTCATCATCGGAGAACTCCATCGGGCCGGTGACACCGGATCCGTCGAGCGCGATCCAGCCGGTTCCCGCGTCACGATCCCACGAGGCCACGATGGAGTGCCACTCGTCAGTCGAGACCTCCCCCACCTCGAGATCGAGCTTCGCGATCGGCTGGTCGGTCCTGCGCCCGGGGCTGAAGACCAGAGAAAGCACGCCCGGCTCACGGAGGATGCCGATTCGGTCATTTCCCCGCGCCTCGACGAACCAGCGAGGCGTCTCATCCGCCCACGCATCGCCCCTCACAAGCAGACGCATGGTGCCGTGAAGGTGCTGGAAATTGCCGTCACCGCGGAAGTTCAGGTGCCCGCCCGGCTCCGCGACCATCGTGCAGAGGCCATGGGCGCCCTCGACGGTCGCGTCCATGCCGAATCCGCCGGCTCCCGCGAACTCCCGGGCGTAGTCCGCGTCGTGGTCCTCCGCGCTGTCAAAGCTGCACACGAGGGTCGAGTGTCGGCTCGTCTCGGCCGGCGCGCGCCACCACTCGCCCATGAGTTCGAAGGGCTCCGCCATCGCCGGGATGGCGTTCGCAACCATCGTCAGGACGATGACAATCATGCACATTCGCATTTGAATAACTCCCATCGGCGTGATGAGGTCAGTTCAACGGGGACTTTCGCGCAAAGGCCTGTGTGAACCTTCAGTGTCCGAGTTCGCTGCATATCTCTTCGATCACATCGAACGCCCGCCCGGCGCGCGTTCGCAGTTCACCTGCGACGGTCGCGCGAAGATCGGCCGTCGCATCGCGATGCTCCCACGCTTCGGCGGCCAGCGCCGGCACATCCTCCGGCCGGGAGAGAGGCGCCCAGCAATGTCCCGCCGCCTCGCAAAGCGCCTCGACCTTGGGATCGTAGGAGAGGCCGACTGCCGGCACCTCGGCAGCCGCGGCAAAGATCAGGGCGTGCAGACGCATGCCAACAAGCAGGTCGAGGCTGCCGACCACGCTCAGCAGCAGCCGCGGGTGCAGTTCGCGATCGATCAGCGCAGCATCGGACACAAGGGCCGCGAGGGCATGGCTGACCTCAAGGTCATCGGGGAAGTGGAAGGGGATGATCACCGCGCGCGCTCCCCAGTGCTCGGCCGCGGTGCGGGCAATCTTCGCGAGCGGCCCAAGTGCCTCATTCGCACCTCGCCACTGTCGCACTACGATCCCCACCAGCGACTGGCCCGGCCGCAGGCCGGCATCCGCGAGACTCGCGCGAATCTCCGCGTCGCGAACAGGCTGGAGGAGAAACGCCGGATCGGCGGCCAGTGTCAGCCGCTCTTCGCGGACGCCAAGGTCCTGCGCAAGCTCCACCGAGTTCCGGTCGCGCAGCGTCACTGCCTCCGCGCGGGCGAGGAAGTGACGCACCGCCGCGCGCGCGGGCCAGCCTTTGAGCGGCCCGAGCCCCTGCGCGTGAACGATGTAGGGAACTCCGGCGTGGCGGGCGCGATCGAGCGTGAAGAGGTAATACCCGAGCGAGGCCCAACTCGTCGCGTTCTGCAGCAAACTCCCGCCCCCGGAGAGCAGCAGGTCCGACGAGCCGATGGTCTTCAGCAGCGGTCGAAGCGGCCAGCGCGGAGCGGCCTCGACGTCATGCTGCTCCGCCGTCGCCTCCGGGTCTGCCGAAAGCACTACCGGTTCAGCATGCGGGAGGCGGCGGCGCAGTTCACTGAGGGTCGCCGACAGCACCGCCTCATCACCTGCGTTGCCGAAGCCGTAGTACCCGGAGATGGCGACCCTCATGTCAGGTCTTCGTCCTCATCAAATTCGAGCGAGGCCTGGGGCAGCGGCTCGGGCTCAGGCTCCGGAGCGCCGCCGAAGAGATCCCACAGCCCGCACAACACGAGCCCACCGAGCAGACCGACCCACAGGCCGTTGAACACGCGCAGCAGCGTCAGCATCAGCGGTGTGTGGATGTGACAGAAGGAGTTCAGCAATGACACCTGGCCGATCACGCCGACCGCGAAGAGCAGCCACACGCCCCTGCGCACGCGCCGGATGGCGAGAAGGATCGCGAGCACCATCAGCGGGTGGCCGAGGAATATCTCCTTGGTCCGCGGCCGGACCCCGAGGAAGCGATCCAGCGCCGACCGAAGCTCCATCTCCATCGGCAGGATCGCGCCGATGGCCTCGTTCCCCGATCGCAGCAGGAGCATCGCGACCACCGCAAGCCCGACGAACGCTGCCGCGACATGCCAGTACACGACGACCGCGTTCAGCGCCCGGCGAAGCCCCGCCCACAGCGCCGGCCACTCCGGCACCGTGTCGCCGGTGTGGTAGTCCACCATGTCAGGGCCCGCGTCGGCGATCTGCTCCTGATACGCGTCCATCGACCGAGCCAGCCACACTGCCGCGACCGCGACGATCGGCAGCAGATGCGCGAGCTTCACACCGCGGAACTGCTCGACCTTGACCAGATACGCCGAGTCGCCGAGCAGTCCGACGACCAGCAGGCCACCGAAGAGGGTGATCCCCGAGACCGCCAGGAAGGCTCCCAGCAGCCGTGGCATGACGGCGCCGATGTTCCTCGGCCCCTCTGCGCCCGCCGTCAGGCCACGAGCGCACCAGGCGACCGCGATGGTCGGAAAGATGATCGCCGCGGCGAGGGCGGCGACATCGCGGAGGAGACCGGCGGCAACGAACATCCCGCCCGCCCCGACCAGCACGACAACTCCGGCGATCGGCCAGTACCAGCGCCCGGGCAGCCCGAAGAGCGCCTGGAGCAGCCACAGAAAGCCGCCGCAGACCCCGAGCGTCACGATCGCGAGGTGCCACGGGGGCGCGCTGAACGGCTGCGCGGGCGCCGGCACGCCGAGTGTCAGACCGACCTCCCTGAGTCCCTCGCGCACGTGGGCGAGGTACATGGCGTTCCCCTCGACCAGCCCCTCCGGCCCGCCGGGCAGCAGCCTGAGGTAGAGCAGCCGCACACCCCGCTCCCTCGCCGCGCGGACGAAGCGCTCGACCGCTCGGCCGACCGGATATGTCGCCATCTCCTCGGCGGTGATGCTGTGAACGCGGACCACCTGATGGTCGAGTTGCGTGGAGAGCGCCGCAGCCCCCCTCTGAGGCGACATCTCGATCATGCCAAAGGTCAACTCGTGCGCCTGCATGGTCGCCGCGGCAGTCTCAACCAGCCGCGGGAAGCCGACGATGGCATCGCCGCTGAACACGATCACGTCCGCGCCAGTGTCGGCCGCCTGCTCGATGACCCTCTGAACGGCTTGCGATGTGCGGACACCCGCGGAGGACGGTCGCGCAACGACAGACAGCCCGGCCCGCTCCGCAGCCTCGAGCGCGGCGCGCGGATAGCCCGCTCCTGTATCAGCGCTGCTCACAGCCTGCGCGGGTGCGTTGAGCCACAGTTCACCCTCCGCCGCCTGCCGGCGCTCGTAGTCCCCGGGGAAGCGCGCCTGAAGCGCGCGCGTCACCTGCTGGATAACGTTCGCATCGCCGGCGAGTATGTCCACCCGATCGCCGCTTCTGAAGAGCGCGATCTCGCCGCGCTCAACAAGTTCGCCGATCGAACGCTCAGACACCGCAAGATGGGTGGCGCCGCCGGACTGCAGTGCGACGAGCATGTCCGCGGAGGAGACCCCGGCCGCCGCGGCGGTCTCCTCGACCTCCGCCCAGTCCACAGTCATCCCGACGGTGTTGTTGGTCTCCTCCACCATCACTCGCTCAACCGCCACCCAGACCGCACCCAGCAGGCCGATCGTGATAAGCGCCTGGGCGACCATCTTCTGCGCGCGCGTCATTTCCGACTCCTCATGCAACACGATGATGAACTTGGGGCCGTCCCCTACTTCGCCCGCGGCACTCGCGGTTCCTTCCGGCGCGCGGTCACGCAGGCCTGCGTATCAACGGATAGGTATCGGGGCGACAGGGGTAACGACTCTCCAGGCGAGGGCGCCTGGAGTCCAGAATCGCAAGAAGCCCAGGAGTCCGGGCGCCCACGCCCGAACTCCCTTCCCGTCCCTGGTATTCCCCTGCGGCGCGTAACGGCTTCTATCGTCGTATCCTTAACCGTTGATAAGAAGCCGTCACGCAGGGCGATGGTCGTCGCCCGGCGAATGACACTGCGCGGACATAGTTCGTCGATCAGATGGAGGGTTGTCCCATGCGCATAGCCTGTTGTGTCATCTTCGCGTTCGTTTCAGTCGCCGGCTTCGCACAGGAGCCTGAAGTCGCGCAGATCGGACCGCAGAGCCACCGGACCGTCAGTCTCGCGGATTATGCCGACACCGTCGCGGACGGAGACTGGGGCCCGGCGTTGCAGGCGGCGATCGATTCATTCGCCTCAGACTCAGACGACAGCAGGCAGATCGGCGGAACTCTCAGCATCCCACCGGGGGTCTACCCGATCGACAGTCCCGTCACACTCGGCACCGATCGCGGCAAGTGGGGCCTGCAGATCATCGGCCATGGCGCGACCCTGCTCGGCACCGAGGCGCTCGATGCGTACGAGATGCCCGAACGTGAGCCTGAAGAGGCCGAGATCGGGGTGCCAATCCTCACCATCCACGGCGTCGACGGGATGGAGGGCGGCAATTTCACCATCGAGGGCCTCACCTTCGATCGCGCTCAGCGCGGCAACGGTGTGGGTGTCTCATTCCCGATGGGTCAGGGCGTGGCCAAGAACACGACATTCCGCAGCGTGAAGGTGATGGGACAGAACGTCGGCGCGCACATCAACTACCAGTGGCAGATCTTCTTCACCGAGTGCATGTTCCGCGGTAATCAGCGTGGGATGGTCATTCAGAACCACGGGAACAACATCGGTATCACGAACTGCACCTTCCGGCGCAATAACTACCATGGGCTGGTCATCGGCCCGGACCGCGGCAGTTGGGGCTCGAACGGGCAGCATATCTCCGGCTCGATCTTCGAGGCGAACAAGGGTTACGGAATGCTGCTGCTGTCAAGCGCGCAGACGTTCGTCGGTGGCTGCTACTTCGAGGCCAACGGCAACCACCTCGGCGTGATGACCCCGTGGGAGGTCACGGTGGACACGAACCTCTTCTGGGGCTACTACGGCCACGCGTGGCGCCGGGATGACTTCTCGGACAACGCCTGCGTCGTCATCCGCGGTGCGGAGGAGCTTCAGATGCGCAACAACCGCTACGCTGCCGTGGACGCCTGGTTCCGCCGTCCCGAGGATGGCGAGCGCTGGGAGTACGTTCCTGTCCCGCCGGGCCCCGGCGGTGTGAAGGAGAAGGCGCCGCCCGAGCCCGAGCAGGAGGAGGGCTTCGTCTACGAGCAGCGTCCGGTGGCAATCCTGATCGACGGGACACTCAGCGGAGACTTCGTCCTTGATGCGGCCCCCGAGGTCCACCACGACGCGTCCATCGAGACGACCGCGATCGCGAAGGACACCGGCCTTTCGTACTACCTCTACAACGAGGCGACCAACCGCTTCGAGGAACGGTCGCTTCTGCCGCAGGAGTGAAACGTGTCGCGTTCACGACAAGCCCCGCCCTCGCGCGAGGGCGGGGCTTCTGATTCGCTGTGTGTCAGTCTTCTCCGTCAGGCCATCTTCGGCTGCACCGGCTTGCCGGTGCGCGCGGACTCATTCGCCGCGAGCGTCACGTCGGCGGTCCGCAGCCCGTCCTCGTACGAGCACGGGATGATCGACTGATCGCCCGCGAGAATCGCGCGGACGAAGGTCTCGTCGATGTTCGGCGTCTCCTCAGGCTCGCCCTGCAGTTCCGGGGCGTCCTCGCCGCTGACAGCCACCGCTCCCGTTGACCACCCGATGATCTGATCGCGCAGCAGGAAGTTCAGGTCGCTCTTGCCGCCGCCCTGTGTCATCATCGGGCTGGTCGTGACGGTCGCGATAGTGCCGTTGTCGAAGGTGAACATCGCCGCCTGACTGTCGGGGATCGTGATATTCTCCACGTCGTCCATCACGAGCAGGTCGTACTGCGCGTAGACCTCGACGATCTCGTGGCCGGTGAGGTAGCGCATCAGATCGACCTGGTGGGTGGTCTGCTCGTGAAGCTGACCGCCGGACTTGTCCATCACGCGCCACCACGCGACGCCGGGCAGCCCGCCCCAGCGGTGCGAACTGATCATCGCCACAGTCCGGTCGGCGAGGTAGGACTTGATCCGCTGGCTGGTGTCGAGCAGCCGAAGCTGATAGCCCACCGACGACAGCACGCCGGCGTCCTCGATCGCCGACAGAATCTCGAGCCCCTGATCCATGTCCGTCACGACCGGCTTCTCGACGAACAGGTGCAGGCCCGCCTCGGCGGCGAGTATCTCCGCGTCGGTGTGCGCGAAGGGCGGGATGGAGACGTAGAGGGCGTCCATCTCCGCGTCCTCAAGCATCTCGTGGTGATCGGTGTAGACTGAGCCGCCGAATTCATCGACCGCGCTCTGCGCCGTCTCTTCCGATATATCGCAGATCGCGACGATGTTCGCCTCCTCAACCTCGCTCAGGCGCGTCATGTGACCCTGCGCATTCCCACCTGCGCCGATAAAACCTATCTTCACTTCCGACATGTCAATGCACTCCCAACGCGATCTCATGTTTGCCACGTCGAGGCGCCCCTTCGCCGGACCGCGCAGGCGCACCTGCCTCAGGCTTCTGCGGGCGTCCTCTCGGAAGCTTCCTCAGCCTCAGGCGCTTCGTCCTCGGATTCTTCCGCTGGCGCCAGCTCAACGTTCACCCGCAGGCCCAGGGCATGGGCCATGTCGACCATCGTCTTCAGCGTGGGGTTACCCGGATCGGCCAGGAACGCGCTGATGTGCTGCCGACTCACCCCAAGCCGCCGCGCAAGCTCGGCCTGCGAGACGCCCTGCTCGTCCATGGCGATGGCGATTTGCGCCGAGACCCGCTCGGCGGCCAGGATCAGGAGGAACTCGGGATCCTCCCAGGCTCCCTCAGGTGCAAGACTTTCATAGATCACTTCGTTATCCATCTGCTCCACTCCTGACGTTTTCTGCCCGGCTACCGCCAGCCGTACCGTTCATTGTAAAGCTCGCGCAATTCTTTGGCCCGTCTGATCTCGATCGGCGACGCCCTCTGCTGGGTCTTGAAGAAGCCATGCGTGAGCACGATCACACCCTGTCCATCGTAGAAGAACGGCAGGCGGTGTTGGGCAACCTTCAGTTCATAGATTCCATCGCCGAGATCCCCGTAGCGCTCCGGATTCGGATACGGACCACGCCGGGCCATCTCGATGATCGCTGCGTAGATCTTCTTATGATCACGCCGCGACACGTGGTCCAGGTATTGCTTCACCAGCGACTGCACCGCCTCCGCCGGTCTTCTGATCATGCGAATCTCGAACTTCGCGTTCGGTACCTGAGACGTGTCGGCCAGTACAGCGTAGCTCACCATCTCGTGTATTGCCCGCCCTTGTG
>JBNJEK010000138.1:0-11380 GCA_051745855.1 Armatimonadota bacterium | reverse complement strand
GCCTCCGCTTCGGGCGCCTCATCCTCAGCGACGATCGGCAGTTCGACGCCCGTCGCTCGCTCGACGTGATATGCGAGTTCCTCGGCGGCGTACTGCACCACCGGCAGCGCCTCGACAGGCGTGACAATGACCGCGCGTGCCTGCCCGTCAGTGACCAGCGGAACATCCGCGGCAACCACGGTGGTGAGAGCTGTCAGAGCAAGCGTGATGAGTGTAAGCGTGCGCATGAGTAACCTCCAGCGAGATATCAGTCGTCGAAAAGGCCGCGCCCGGTCCGTGCCGTTGCCGTCGGAGGGGCCGGCCCGAAGGGCTGGGCCTGTGCGAGTGTCGTTTACTCGCTCAGGTCCAGTCGCCTGACCGGCCCGTCGTTCCTGACGCGACACGAGCAGATCTCGACTCTCACGAAAACGTCGGGCTGGTCCGGCGGCTGAGGCTGCTCCGGACGAAAGAGCCTACCTCGGCACAACCAGCCGATCCGCCGCGTGCGACCAGTAGGGCGGCAGCCCCTCGGTGATCTCCACCGCGTAGTCCTCGAAGATCCCCACGCTCGGCGGCGTGATGGCGATCTGCCACGCCGCTCCACGCTGCGCCTCCGGAACCTCGACCGTCATCGGGATCTCCTTCTGATCGCCCGTCTCTGCTTCGGCGGCCGTCGTCCCGTCAGGCGCAATGATTGCGCAGTGCGCGTTCTCAGGCACCTGGCTGCTGAGCGTGATCGTGAAGGCCTCGCAGTCCTCCGGCACCCACACCCACAGCGGCGATCCCGGACCGAGCATGTCGATCCGATCACCAACCAGCGCGGCGTGGTCGTTGAGCAGCGTTACGTTCGCAAGGTTCCGCGAGGTCTGCACCATCAGCATGTACGCCCCCGCCACAGGCACCTCGATGTCAAGGTCGACGGCCTCGCCATGCTCCAGCGCGCCGCCGTCGAGATGCGTGTCATCCGGGCCGATGAGGTGCCAGCCGATCGGCGCCGGATTCCTCCCGACCTGCTTCGTGGCGACACGCGCCCGGAAACGCTCGCCTTCTTCCAGCAGCGCCACGAAGTTCTGCCCGCCACGGACGGGGATCGCCGGCATATCCTCAAGCTCTGCGACCTCCTCCGACACCGCGCGCAACGGCTCACGGCGCGGCGGCTCGGGAACCTTCCAACTGTTCTTCTCAATGAGTGACGCGAAGCTCAGATTCGCAAACATTTCGCCCTCGTGCGCGAGCCTGAACTGCCTCAGATCCTCGATCCTGTCATACACCGCCAGCGGCGACGCGGTCGGATCAACGCCCGCCAGCAGCCGACTGATCTCCGCACAGAGCCTCGCGTGCTCCCAGCCAAGGCGGATGTACGCCACTCGATCGGCGAAGACGCCGTCCTCAGTCCGCCGCTCCGCGCGATCGAGGATGCGTCCGGCCGCCTCGAACTGCTCCGGGCCGTAGATCACATGCTCGCCCGCGCCGAATGACAGCCAGAAGAGCAGCCCCCGCTTGCTGTCATCGCCGAGGATTACGTCATTAAGCCGCTGCTCCCAGAAGTCGAAGTACTCCTTGATTTCACCGGAAGCCGGCCCGAAGCCCGAGTAATACTCCGCGAGCATCTCGTCGGTCTCAAGACCGGGCTTTGTGTGCGCTCGACAGAGCGTGTAAAGCGTCGAGCCCATCGCGGCCCACTGGCCCGGCAGCGAATCGAAGTCCGTCGCCGCGCAGCCGTTCTTCACCACGAAATCCATCATCCGGCCGATCCCGTGCGCGTAGTTGTAAGGCATCGCGTGACCGACCAGCGTCGAGTTCGGTCGCAGGAAGAGGCGAGCGCCCGTCTCCCGCCAGCCCATCCACTCCGACTCCATCCGCTCCCACATCTCATCGGTCAGCGGGAAGTTCACGTAGGGCACGAAGCCCACGAGGATATTCTCATTCAACTCGACCTCCGCGGTCGGCGGCTTGCGGTAGTTCGCGTAGGCGTACGCGGTGACCATCACGTCCGGGTCGATCGGCGCGGCGAGGTCGTAGACCGCCTTCCAGAAGCGCGCGTAGCGGTTCGAGACAGAGCGTTGCTCCACCGACTTCCCCTCATCCTCCGGTCGCAACGGCTCATCCCACCTCTGACAGTCCGGGCACACGCAACGCCCGGGGCAGTCGTTCTCACAGATATTCAGATTCATCCACCGGTCCGGATGCTCAACGCGCCGCTCCTGCCATCGGCGGATAATCTCCTCGTGGAAACCTGGCTCCGAGACGCACATCGAAACATTCCACGCGCCGCTCTCAGTCAGCGGACCACGCTCGCCGTTGTCGAGCAGTTGGAACCACTCCGGGTGCTCATCCCCCACCTGGTTCCACCACGCGCTGAAGGCGTGGCCCCAGCGGAAGGGATACGTTTTCCCCATCCGGTGTCTGCGCAGAAACACGCGCTGGGCGTGACGATAGGCCTCGAGCCCCTCATCGGTGAAGTCCGGGAAGGGCGAATCATGTGAGATGATCCCGTGACGCACCTGTCGCTGCAGCAGAGCGGGCTTGAACTGCTCGTCTCGGCCACCGATGATCACTGTGTCGGCGGCCGGAACATGCGCCCCGAGGTCGCCGGGGAACATCCACACCGCGCCGAGATCGCTCTCCAGCAACTCATACACGCCCCACAGCGTCCCGGCGCGCGTGTCAAGCTCCAGCGGATCAGCGTCATCGTCATCGCCGACGATGAAGAGCACCTCGCCCATCGTGCGGATCACGCTCACCTCTTCGTCGAGCGCGCTCACGTCAATCCCGGCGCCCTCCGCCGCCGGTACCGCGCCGATGCACACTCGCGCCGCAGGCTCATCAGGCGCCTCGTCCGCGGAGTAGACCGGCAGCTCCGCTCCGGTCGCGGTCGCAAGGTGCGTGACGAACTCCTCCGCGGCGTACTGCGCGACCGGCGCAGGCTCAGCCGGCACGACCACGATCGCCCGCGCCTCGCCATCCACCACCAGCGGTACCTCCGCCAGGGCCGTTGACGCAAAGCTGAGCACAAGCACAATCACAAGCAGTTCAGAGCGCATGGTATTACCCCCGTGGAGACAAGCCGTCACAACGCCGCTCTCTGTTAGTCGTTGCTGTCCGCTGGTAGCTGCCCTTTACGTATACACAAACTGCGCCGTCGCCTCACAGTCCCTGTCCGCCACCAGCCGCACCCAGTGCGCCGAGAATCCCGGTGGGAAAACGTGCGTCCGCTGCTCGCCAGAGCCGACGGTGAACGTGTCGGTCTTCATGAAGCTTCCGTCGCCGAGTACATCCATCTCCAGCGTGAACTCCACCGGCCCGCCCGAGACCTGCGAAAGATGCAGACATTTGTGCTCAAAGCCCGTCATCAGGAAAGGATCGGAGGGCTCGCCTGCCGCTACCTGCGTCCGCCGCCACGGCCCGCCCCAGCCCTGCGGCTTGCCGAAGTTCCAGAGGTCATCCGTCTTGCCGAACCACAGCCCCGCCATCGGCTGCCCGCCGAGCGGGTTATTGTCGTTGTTCGGCGTGTTCTGATTGCCCGCAAGCACCAGCATCCCCGCCCATGAGCAGTAATCCGGGATGATCCGCAGGTGCTGGCAGACGGGCTTGATTGGGAAGATCTCCCCGCCGTAGATCTGCGCGGGAAGCTCGTAGAACATCCCGTGGCAGTCCATCATGAAGCGCTCGGTCTCCACCTCGCGGATACGCGTCCACTCCGTCAGCCAGCCGTGATCGTAGCACTGCGAGGCCTTCGGCAGGCGGAAGGTCCTCCACTCGCCATCAAGCAGCACCTTCAGCAGCGCCGACGCCTCGTCCCAGCCCGTCGCGAAGATCGCCTCACCGAGGTTCCGTCGCCCCGCCGCCTCCATGAACGGCGTCTCCTCGATGGTCAGCCACATCTCGCCATCCCACTGCGCGAGGCGCCCGGCGGCGTGCTTGCCGAGGTAGTCGCGCTCATCGTACGAGTTGTTGCAGACCACCACCCGGTCCATCGCGGTGTGCGCGCCCTTGTAATGCGGCCACATGCCCTCAGGCAGCGCCAGCTCGCCCTTCAGATCGAAAAGCTGCTTGCATTCGAGCGTCTCCATGTCACACTCGAAGAAGAGGCCCTCCATCGTGAGAAAGTAGAGCATGCCCGGATCGTAGAGGTGATCCATCGTGGCGGTGAGGCGATGGGGCACGAGGTCCTCGATCGTCCGCACATTCCCGTCGGGATCGACCACGTGCGGCCCGATGATCATCTGATCGGTCTTCTGATGCACGAAGCGGTTCGCGTAGACGCCGACGACGCTCTCCTCGCGCTTCGTCATCTCCATCTCCGCGTCGATGGTATAAAGCCCGGTCCCTGTGCCGCTGCCCGGATTCGACGGATACGTGATCAGCCACAGCCGGTCGGCCCACGGCATGAGTGCACCGATCCCGGCCTCCGTCCGCCGCGGAACCATGTCTGCCGATACATGCAGTCCTGGAAGTACGCCGCTGATGTCTCGCATCGGGTCTCACCAGCTTCCGTGAGTGATGGCGCCGGCCCGAAGGTTCGCCGCGCAAGGAGGCCACGCCTCCTCCCGAAGGCAAGTGATCCGTACATGCAGGCAGGGACGCCTCGGAGGCGCCCCCGAGCGACAGATCCTGACTGTCCCGATCAGTCCATCGAGCTTGACGTGAAGCTCAGTTCTCCTCGCGACGGACGACCAGCATCCCCATCAGCGCGGAGACGCCCACGATGATCGCCAGGATGTAAAGCAGCGTCACCGGGCCGAGAACCGGCGGCGAAGCGCTGATCAGCGCGGCGACCACGAAGGCGACCGCAAGCTCCCACTCGAGGCTCGTCCAACTCGCCCCGAGGTGGATCCGATCATCACGCTCCCGAAGACCGAGCATGAGTGCCCGCGGCAGCGTGAGGCTGAAGTATGCGCCCAGACAGATGGCAATCCACGGGAAGACCCCGACGTCCGGCGCAAATGCTATCCGGGCGACCATCAGCGGCATCAGCACCGCCAGCATCCAGATCACCAGCATGAGCATGAGCTTCCAGTCCATCTCCAGCATCGAGTTCATCGGATACTTCCCCCTTCGAATGTTGCTGCGATGTAAGCTGCACGTCAGCACCTGCGAGCTTCAATTGCCACGCGCGCCCCGCTGCTCAACCGCACCTTCCAGAGCCCCGCGGCCCTGAAAACCTCCTCCACCCCGTCTCCCGACCACTCCGGTTCGCCGAATTCCTCTGTGTCGCACGGGAGGATGACATCCGCCCGCACGCCGTCGGGCAACCCGACCCCGATGCCGAACCTCTGCTCATCCCGCTCCCAGGCCACTTCGATCTCTCCGTGCGGCGTCGGCATCCGGCCCTCGCACCAGTCGAGATCCAGCGGGATCGGCGCGATCGTTGCCCGCTCAAAGCCCGGCAGCGCCGGCTCCACGCCAAGCTGCTGGGTCCCAAGAAAGTATAACGGTCCTGCGGACCAGGCGTGACACCGTGACCGCGTAATTTTGTCACCGAACATCTCCCAGACCGTAGTCGCGCCATAGCGGAGCATCTCGCCCCAGTATTCGCGCGTCCACGAGGCAATTGTCTCATAAAGACCAAGTCTTGACAAGGCTTCGCAGGAAAAGAACATGAAAAAGGGACTTCCAATCTCAATAAACCCCCTGGGCGGATCGGAGACATGCTGCTTCACCGAAGCCATCCGCTCCATCGGCACTACGCTGCAGAGGTAGCAGACGGTCTGCGTCTGCTGGCTGAAGACCTCCGAGCGCGTCCCGTCGGCGTGGATTGAGTCGATGTACGCCTCCTGCTCCTCATCCCACAGGTGTTCGTTGATCGCCGCCGCAAGCTCCCGCGCGGCGGCCTCGAACTCCTCCGCATCATCCTCCCCGACGCGTTCGGCCATCCGGGCGCCTCGTCGCAGCGCCTCGACCAACCACGCGTTGTTGTGTGTCACCACGCCATCGCGCGGAGTGTCCATCGCCGCCCAGTCGATCATATTCCACGCAGCGATCTCCAGCAGGCCATCCTCGTTGCGCATCTCAAGGAAGTTCCGCAGTGTCTCCGCGACCGCCGGGTAGATCTCCCGCTGAAAGTCGAGGTCCGCGTCGTAAAGATACTGCTCCTCGCATGCCAGCACCCAGAGCTCAGCCCACGCGGTCAGGATCCCCTCGTCGCCCGACGGTACCCGACTCTCAGGGACCGGTGAGCGGAACATCGACTGCGCCGCCAGCCGCCAGCAGCGCTTCGTGAACTCGTACGTGCCGAACGCGGCGTACGCGATCAGCGCCTCATTGCGCGCGTCGCCCACCCACAACGCCTGCTCGTAAAGCGGACAGTCCACGAACGTGTCCTCCATGCAGCAACGCAGGGTGTGCCGGCACATCCCCCAGATGCGGTTGAGCAACTCGTCTGAGCACCGGAAAGCTCCGCGCGCGGGAGTCGGCATCGTGTGAAAGAGCATCCGAAGCTCGCTAATCCGCAGCGGCGCCGACAGGTGGCTCACCGTGACGAACATGTAACGCAGCCCCCGGCGGTGTGCACTCAGAAAGCGCTGGGTGCCCTCGCGAGTGAAGTAAAGCAGCCCCGCGTCGATCCGCGTCCACTGCGGCGCGCCATCGACGAATGTCTCGAAGCCGTAGCAGTTCAGCACCGCCCCCTCCGGGGCGTCGATCTCGAACTCCAGCAGCCCGTTGACCTCCTCGCCGAAGTCGATCAGCAGCCTCGTGGCGCCTGCCTCATTCGGGTGGACGGTCGTCACCGCTGCGTTCGCCGCACAAAGCGCCTGCGGATCGTCGATCCGCGGCGCCCCGTCGAGCACAGACGCGAACTGCGTCGCCATCCCGCCGTGGAAGGCCGCGAGGTCCTCCGCCGAGAGCGCTTCGAACGCGGGCGTCACCGCCGCAAGCTCCTCGGCGTCCTCGCATGCGAGCGCGGCCTCGATCCGCGCCTCCGCGTCATCCACGGCCGTCGGATCGAAGACGCTCACCGCAAAGGCCGTCTCTCCACCCAGCGGTGACGCAAGCTCAAGCTCCACCTCCGCGTCGATCGCCACGTCGAGGGTCGCGTAGGTGCGCGTGGTCCCCGAGTCAACGACAAGCAGGTTATCCCCGGCCTCAAGCTCCATCGGCGCCGGCGTATCTCGCCCGCCCCCGGTCAGCGGACGACCGTTGACGCTTGCGCTTCGAAAGCCCAGCCGCCCGTAGGGCAGCAGCGTTGCGCTGCACGCCTCGGGCGCGCGTATGACAGTCGCGACCAGGCCCACCACCCGATCCGCCAACTCGCCCTCGGGCAGGTAGTCGTGAAAACGCACGTCGATGCTGTGCTGGGGCGGCCGCACCGTCTCCGCCCAGATGAAGCGCGCCGGATAGACCGGATCGTGCGTCAGGAAAGGGATCTCCCGCGGCGACATGCCGGTCCACGGCTCCGTGCCCTGCGGGCCGATCTCCACCGCGTTCGCCCACGCACTGTCGTCGAACTCCGGCGTCATCCATGGCGCGCCGAGCGGCTCGCTCAGGTCCTCCCGCGCGTCGAACTGCTCCGCCCAGCCCATCTGCATCGCCGAACGCGGCACCCGGCGGCACCAACCGTTGTGAGGGGCCACCTTCCAGTGTGCGTCCGACTGCGCCAGCGTCTCGTCGCCGGACTCGAGGCGCGCGATCAGCCCTCCGCGCCCCGGCATATACTGATACGTGGAAACGCCAACGTGATGTACCAGCACCGCGATCACGTTCTCCCCCACCCGCAGATGCCGCGCGACGTCGTGGCTGTCATACTGCTGGTCGAAAGGCCAGCAGCGGTTCGGTCCGCGACCGATGCGCTGACCGTTGACGTAAAGCACGTACCTGGTATCCGCGGAGATATGCAGCGTGGCATCGTCGGGGGCATCCTCGAGGAAGAACGTCTTCCGGGCGGCAAGGTAGAAGTTCTCCGGCGAGGGCTCGTCCTCGATGAATATCCACTGTGCATCGGCAAAGGGCAGGTTGCTTTCCGTCAAGGTGATCAGTCCCGTGGGCGACGTACGCGAGAATTCTGCGCGCTGACGAATGTCTGACGCGTCACTTATGATGATACATGCTCGGGCACTCAGGCCCTGCCTGCGTACCCGCAACCAGCTTATTCTTCGGGCGGAGTGTACACCGCGATCCCCGGGCCGGCCTCGGTCTCCACCAGCCTGCAGCCGGGCTTGACGGTCCCGCCACGCTCGCCGGAGAAGCCGGAGATGAAAGTTGCTCGTGTCTGCTGCTTGACACCCGGCTCAAGCTCCTCGTCCTCGAAGGTGTCGAGCAACATCGTGTCGCCGGTCATCTCAAGAAGCTCCTCCGCCGGGCGCGCGAACTCCTCCACACTCAGCGGCCGCCGAAGGATATGCACGGCCGTCACCGTCACCGCGTGGCCCCTTCCGCCGAACGTGAGCGACGCGACTCCGGGGTCTATCTCGCCGAGCCCCAGCGATGGTGTCTGACTCAGCACGGCCTTCGTAGACTCGCCATCCGGCCAGAGCTGATGGATGCCATCCGTCGTCCACGTGTAACCCACCGTGTGAATCTCGCCCGCCTCCCAGCGCGAGGTCTCACGCGTCCCGGTGATGTTCGCGGTGTCGCCGGGGAAGCTGATCGACGTGTGCAGGTTGCCCTTCGCCCCATCTGCGCCGGTCTTCCAGAAAAGCAGCAGGCGGTTGCGTTCATTGATCTGCAGATTGTACACCGTGAAGCGGTTCCACCAGTTCCCCACCTCGGGGTTGAACCACTCTCCCATCGGCGCATCGAGGTCCTCATCGATGCGGAACTGCACGATCAGCGTCCCCTCCTGCGTCCTGATGTTGCCGGCCAGCGGGTAGGTGAGCGTGCTCCACTGCGCATTCTCCTGCGCGTGGCATGCGCCGGCCGCCGCCAGCACGAGGGCGCATCCGATCACGGACATGACGCCGATGCGAGTTGATGCCGAACTATCCATCACTCCGCCTCCCCTGTGAAGACCTTGATCAGCCGGTAGTTGTCACCGCGCACCTGCAGCGCCATCGCATCCCCATGGATCGCCACCGGCTCACCCGTGATCGCATCCTCAGCCTGCAGCGTCGCGCCCGCGAAGCCAAGCTCGCCGAGATTGAGCGTGATCGGCACCTCGCGCTCGTCGGCGGTCCAGTTGCTCAGCGCCAGCAATGCTTTCTCCCCGGGCCGCAGGTGCATGCTCAGGTACGCATCATCTCCGATGAAGGTCGCGTAGCGCTCGCTCTCGTCGTACCACACGAACGTCTCCGGCGTTGCGCCGACCCACTCGCGCGCTGCCCAGACGCGATGCGCGGGGTAGGAGTTCGGCTGGTAGTTGTTCCGGTCCGCCCAGTTGAGTATCCGGTTGTGATCCGGGATCATGTCAAGCTGCAGCGCGATCGCAATCCGTCCCTGCGGCCCATGCGGCGCCTTCCCGCCCTTCAGCAGCCAGGTGCGCGGCACACCGAGCGCCCCACTTGCATACACCGCACGCTCGAGATCGAGATCGATCTCCGAGAGATGGCGCACGCGCATCGTACGCGTGCTCTCGCCTGAGTGGAATGCGTCGGAAAACACATGGATCGGGCCGATGGCATGCGCCCCAAGGTGCGTATGCACGAACCCGTGCTCGATGCCCGGGAAATCAACTTCGCCGTGGTAGACATTGTAAAGCCGTCTCGCGAAGTCGCGGTATGCGAAGATCGGGTATTTCCCATGCAGGCGCCCATCGGGCCCGCGGACCGCCGATCCCGTCTCCGGAGCCTCGTTGTACCTTGGCAGGAATGCGCCATCAAGTTGTACGCCCGACCACCCGTACTGCTCCGCAAGCTCCTTGAAGCCATGCACCCACGCATCCGGGAAGGGGCTGTCCGCGGTGAACTTGTACCCCCACTGCCCCTTGTTCTCAAGCGGATGCACCGCCATCTCACGGCCGTAGTACTCAAACACCGGCGTGGTCGGTGGCAGCGCGTAGCCGCAGTGCCCGATGATCGGAATCCCAAGCTCCTGCGTGATCCGCGCAGCCTCAATGACCTCCTCGCGCTTCTCTCCCTCCGGCAGCATCGGATACTCCGGCGGGTGCTTCGCGCCCGTCTCGGTGGTGAATGAATTCCAGTGGAACCACCAGTACGTCGTCATCCCGAGGTCGATGGCCCGCTCAAGCTGCTCTCTGAAGCTCCAGTTCTCAGTATTGCGGGCCTCGGAGAGCAGGTAGTTCGACGGATGCGGCTCCTGCTCCGGCCACGGCTTCGCCGGCCACGCCTGGACCCCGAAAGTGATCGTGCGCTCGCCCGCGATCTCCGTCGGCGTGTCGATCAGTCGCACCCGCAGCAGCACTTCGTCAACTCCGGGCACGACCTCAATGCGCCGCGCACGATCCGCATTCGCCCAGCCAAGGTCCCATTCCGCGAACCACTCCAGCCCGAGATCATCATTGCGCAGCACAATCGACGGTGTGAAAGGCAGCGTCACCGCCTCATCTGCGATCCAGCCCGCAAAGGGCAGTTCGCTCCACTCCGCCGGACGCTCGTTCGGAGCCATCAGCCCGAGGGCCTCCCGGCTGAACATCGCCGCCACCTCGTGCCTCACCGGCAGTTCCACGAAGAGTCGGTCAACCGTGACCGGCTCCTCCGCCGACAGCGTGAGGTCAGCGCGCATCATCCCGTCGAACTCCACCGCCGTCCGCGCATCCATCATCAGTCCAGACGCATTCGATAGCGTTCGGAAGACGGCCTCAGCCTCGCCGGCGCTCTCGAGCGAGGGACCATCGCCCGTCCACTGCGCCTCCGCGCCCCCGACGCTCACTGGCATCCGCGCCGGCCCGGTCAGGATATCCTCGCCCTGGCTCACGATCCGCGCCGGCAGCGGGCCATCCCCAAACTCGTAACGCCTCCCCCACACTTCGACCGCACTGTCCTCGGCCTCCACCGGCGTCCACGGGTAAGACACCGCGATCTGGCGGCCGGCGTCACTCTCAAACCACTCCGGTGTCTCGGGCTTGCGGAACTGCATCGAATTGCTCTGCATCACCTGGCCGTCGCCGCCCAGCGCCTCGACGGTCAGCGTGTAATCACCCGCGGGCCAGTCCGCCGCCGAAATCGCGGTCTTCACGCGCGCCCCCGGCTGCAGGTCGGTCGCCTCCGCCTCCGCGACCGCCTCCCCGCCCCCGGCAGACGCGACCTCGTAACGCAGGCTCGCAATCCCCGGATCCGATGGCACCAGCGTCAGCGCGTATATCCGCTGACTCGTCAGGTAGTAATAATGAATGTCAGTCTTCAGCGGCGGCGACACCGCGAAGGGGTAGACGCCGCCCGACAGCACCGCGCCGGTCGCCGCATCCCGCAGCAGGTGCGCTACCACGTAGTCGCCGGTGAAGAGATGGCGCCACAGATCAACGTCCACGCTCTCTCCCGAGGGGATCGCCAACGTCTCATCTACCACG
>JBNJEK010000137.1:0-11421 GCA_051745855.1 Armatimonadota bacterium | reverse complement strand
CCCGCCTCAAGCTGCGCGAGGCCGTTGCGCACGTGGCGGTCGGCGTGGTAGACGGGGAGGATGTCCTGCAGCGGCTCGTTCTTGAAGGAGAACAGGCAGGTCTGCATGTTGCCGAGGACCTCGTTGCAGTTCTCGCGGATGTTCTCGAAGCGATTGCCCGCGTTCGCTTTGTGCGGCATGAATGAGCTGACCCCGCGCCATGCCATGTCCACGTCGAAGATATCCCACTCCTCGGTGACCCACACGTTCATGTCGAGGCAGACACGGCTGAGCGTGACGGCTATGTTGCTGGCCGCGAAGAGGATCGTGAGCATCTCCTCCTGGCTGGCCTCGCAGTCATAGGCGGGCTCGATCGTCGCGTCAAAGCCGAGCAGATCGGTGATGAGCTCGCGATCGACGTCCCAGCGCGCGCCCGAGCACGCGCCGCAGCCGCCGGAGTTCATGTTTGTGTGCTTGTACGCAAGCTCAAGCTGCTCGAGGCCGCGGGCGAAGCCGTCGTGGACGGCGAGGAGGTAGGCACCCCACGTGGTCGGCTGAGCGTGCGCCCAGTGGCTGTGGCCCGCCATCATGACATCCGCGTGCTCGTCGGCCACATCGAGTGTGCTCTGGAGGGTGGGCAGAAGCTCGTCGAAGGCGTAGAGCAGGCTCTCGCGCATCATCATGCGCGCCATCGGCTCCTGCAGCGTACGGCCATGGTTGACGGCGAAGGCGGTGTCCTCGTCGCCGCCGAGCTTCTCGCGGATCCACGCCTCGCCGCCCCAGCCCTGCTCGGCGTCGGCCTGGTCGAGGACCGGGAAGAGCTTGCAGACCTCCTCATCGGAGACGTGGCCCTTGCGGTGGAGCATCACGAGCCACGCTTTGTCCATCAGCGCGCAGTAGGGCAGGCGGTTGCCCGTTTCCTGCACGCGTCTGTGCGGAAGTGAGCGGTAGTGTGTCCATTCATCCGCATCGGGTACGCCGGGCGCGTGTCGGCGGTGGTCAGTGCTGGCCTGATATTCCTCGGGTGTCATCTCCATGGGAAACGCCTCCCTCGCTGCATTCGGCGGAAACGTGATTGAGGGCGTGTTCTCCCGGTCGGTGCCTGAATCCTTCCCGCAATGTGCTCAGGCGGGGGGATGACAGACAGAAGAAAGCGGCTCCCGGAGATGCGGGAGCCGCTGCTGTTGCGCGCAGTCAGGTTGGGGTACGCTGATGGGCCGGATTCAGGCGGATGATGCAACGCTCAATCCTCGGCATTCAGCCCAAGGGCCTCGGACGCCGCTTCGAGATCGGCGTCAGCAAAGGTGATGACCGCAGCATAGCGTTTCGCGGCCGAAAGGGCTGCGACGTCCTCAATGTTGATCCCTGCATCCGCGATGTCTTTTGTGATGTCGCAGAGGGCGCCGACTCGGTCGTCGCCCTCGATGAGAAAGACCTGTCGGGTGGTGAGGTGCACTCCCTGGTCGGCGGCGAGTTCGCGAACGGTGTTCACATTTTCGGGGATTGCCATCAGCGCCGTGCCGCGCCGCCGCTGACTCGCGATTGCGAGCATGTTGACCCCGGCGTCACGGAGCACCGACAGTACCCTGTGAAGTGCGCCTGCCTCGTCTTCAACCTGCATCACCGCGGCGGTCACACGTCGGATGGAATGTCCCATCTCGCCACCTCCCGGCCTGTCAGTGGATACAATTGTCATTGAGAAGAGATACCCGGGCCGGTCGCGTCTCAACCGGCGCGACCGCGGTCCGGCGTCCTCTGCCGCGGAAAGATCCGCATGGCAGCTCCTGGTCCCCCGGTCTCAGCTCATTGTGTATAAGAATTCGGGGAGCGATGAACAATGACCTTCTCTGAGAACGCATTCGATGGCGCGGGCGGAGTTTCTGGCGGAGTGTGATGACTGGCGGGACCGGCTTGATCGCGCCTCGGGGGGACTTTCTCCAGGGCACTTGCGTCGCTGCGAAGCGCGAGGGTGGTGCCCGGAGGGGGAGACGTGGTCATCCGGCGTCGCCGGGGCCCCCGGCGACGCCGGGCCGTCATCAGCGGTGGTCCGCCATCACTGCGCCGTGACTTCCACCGGCGCATTCCGCAGCCTCGGCCAGATGCGC
Organism: Armatimonadota bacterium; assembly: GCA_051745855.1. Lineage (GTDB taxonomy): Bacteria > Armatimonadota > Zipacnadia > Zipacnadales > UBA5352 > UBA5352. The sequence continues at coordinate 9,337 of JBNJEK010000137.1, read as the reverse complement.
CTGCAGTTGTCGCAGATGACGAGATGCTCGGGGAGATCATCCCTGTCGACGACAGCGCCGTGGCAGTCGGGATGCCCGCATCGGCCGCTCAGAAGCCGCCGGTAGCGGTTCCAGATGCCGGCTCCGGTGTAGACGACCACACCGGCCGCGGCGAGGATCACAAGGCCCTCGACCAGCAGTCGGGAACCGCCCTCCATCCCGAGGCTGACTATCGCGGCGAAGCCAACGCCGATGAATGCTGCGACTGCGATGATCCCAAGCTCAAGTCCGGTCGTAAGTCTGACGAGCGAGCGCAGCATCTGACTCACCCCTCGTGCGCGACCTGGTGCTCAGAGAAACAGGTTCGCAGCGCGACATCACTTCGGCCTGGGGGAGGTGGGGGAGGGAGTGCTCGCGTGAGAGAGTAGGGAGCAGGGAGAGCGCCCAAATCCGGCGCCCTGAGGCGGACCCCGGGGACGCTCCATGCATCTGTGTGGCCGGTCCCCGCATCCGGCCACACACAGCTTACAATCAGCGCCGGCGTATCAACTTCGGGCGGTGGCCTTGAACTTCATGCTGTCAAGTTCAGGCCAGGTCTTCTTGCAGGTCGGGCAGACAACGTTGCCCCTGTCGACGAGTTCGCTGCGCTGCACAACGCCGTGGCAGAGCGGGTTGGGGCACTTGCCGTCGCTAAGTTGCTTGTAGCGACCGAACACGCCCATGCCGCTGTGAATCACCACGGCAGCCGTCACCGCACCGATGATGCATTCGACACAGATACGTCCGGCTCCCGGGCTCATCGCCGCCGCAACGATAGCGCCGACACCCAGGCCAAGGAGAAGGGCGATCAGTATCTTTGCCACATCTCCTCCGGTCATCAGCCGCATCATTCCTCTGATCATCCATCTCACCCCTCCGGTCCGTTTCTGACACGCAGTGAGCGAAAAGCAGCAATTGGATGAAACCAGTGAACGGGCTGTGTTTACCTTTCTCTCTCTTTAGTGTACACACCTCCTCGGGTCACAGTGTTTCATAGTTTTTTTCACGGTGTTGCGTTCGACCTCAGCATCCTGCGTCATGTGCTATCCTCGTGGGGCGGGCGCTGCCTCCGTGGCCCCCCGCGCGGCGCCGCCCATGACGCGTTCGCACGGTGAGCGGTGGAGCACGATTTACTGTTGATGAGCCTGCTTGTCGAGAAGACAAGTTGCAGTTGTGCGTCGATTCGGCGTGTGTTATACTTCGCCGCACACACCTATGAGAGACCAGCGGACGACACATCTTGTGAACGCGCTGATCATCCTGGTGATTGCGTGCGCTTTATCGGCTCTGGTGGGCTGCCCCGATGCGGAGATGGGGACGCTCGACCAGGTCACCATCGTCAAGCATCGCTACGTGATCGACGAATCGGACGATGTCGTCCGTGTCGTCGGGCTGGCCCGCAACACAGGAGAGCTTCCCTCTCCCGAGGCAGAAATCGTCGTCACCCTGCGCAGCCGGACGGGGTCATTCAGAGGGCAGAATCGCGTGAGCCTGCCAGAGCTTGAGGCGGGCGGTGAAGAGCAGTTCGCGCTCGCAATCAACAGCCACGGAGCCGTGGAGACGATGGAGTTCGAGATCGTTGAGCCGGGAACAGTTACCGGGGACGACCCCGAGCAGACCGAAGGGGACACCGAGGAGGCGGAAAGCGATGGCTCCTGAACTGAGCGCGGCTGTGATCGGCGCCTCTGGCATCGGCAAGCATCATGCGAAGTGGTTCGACCGGCTCGGCTGCCGTCTGGACGGGTTCGCCGGCACCTCGCCCGAAAGCGTCGCCGCCACGGCGGAGAATCTCCGCGACATGTTCGGATTCGATGGCGCGGGCTACCCATCGATCGAGGAGATGCTCGCCGCGGGGCGCTACGATCTGATATCCGTCTGCTCGCCGGAGCATCTGCACTACGAACACTTCATGCGGGCTATCGACCACGGCGCCCATGTGATGGTGGAGAAGCCTCTGATTTACGACCCGCGCCTCGAGCCATCGCGCATGCTTGTTATGGGTGAGGAGATGGTGGCGGCGGCGGAGGACGCGGGCCGTGTGGCGGCGATCAACACACAGTACGTGGCCGCCGTCGGCTCGTACCACAGCCTGCTGAATGAGATGGGCCTTGATACCGGGGCGCCGCGCACATTCTTCATGCAGATGGAGTCGCGTGGCGGTGATGAGGGCACGGACTACGAACAGATCTTCGTCGATCTGGGCTCCCATCCGATCAGCGTCCTGATGGGCTTTGGCGGGCCTGGCGCGATGGTCGAGGAGAGCGCGACGTGCACTGTCGAAGAGAAGTGTGTCGAAGCGCAGTTCGACTATGAGATGGACTGCGGTGGCACCTGCCGCGCGCATATCGTGTGTCGGAATCGCCCCGAGGGCGACCTCGTGCGACGTTTCGGCATCAACGACATCCTCGTTGACTACGAGGGCCGGAATGACGATGAGGGTGTGTACCGGGCGTACCTGAGATATGACGGAGAAGAACGCTGCTATCAGGACTTCATGGAGCACTCCCTGGAGCAGTTCGTGGCGGCAGTCAGGGGCGACGCGCCATCTCCGTTGTCAACCGTCCGCGCCGGTCTGCAGAATCTGCACATCCAGCTTACGTTGCTCGAGATCGGAAAGCGCGTGTAGCTGCCGCATCTGTGAAGTGCCATGAAACAACCGCGTACCGGTTGCACCATGCCGAGGAGGCAAGTCTATGCCGAATGGAGAGACGCTCAGAGACGTAACCGAAGATGCATCCCTCGGAGCCGCCCTGACGCAACTTGACCAGGCCGCGGAGTTGATCGGCCTTGATACGAGCGTGCATCAGAAGCTGCGCAGCCCCAAGCGCATCGTGACGGTCTCGGTCCCGACGCAGATGGACGACGGGACATTCAAAGTCTTCACGGGGTATCGCGCGCAGCATAACATGGACCGGGGCCCCTGCAAGGGGGGCCTGCGCTACCACCCCGACATCACGCTCGAGGATGTCATCGCGCTGTCCATGCGGATGACCTGGAAGTGCGCAGTCGTGAACATCCCCTACGGCGGAGCGCGAGGCGGTATCGCCTGCAATCCCAAGGAGATGTCGTCAGGCGAACTGGAGCGGATGACGCGCCGGTACACCACGGAGCTTGTCGAGGTCATTGGACCGGAGAAGGACATCCAGGCGCCGGACGTGTATACCGACGCGCAGGTGATGGCGTGGATCATGGACACGTACTCCATGCAGAAGGGTTACTCCGTGCCGGCCGTCGTTACCGGCAAGCCGATCGCGCTGGGCGGATCTCGGGGGCGCGAGGCGGCGACCGGTCGCGGGTGCGTCTACGTCATCAACGCCGCGATGAAGCGTCTCGGCATGGACCCGAACCAGGCCACTTTCGCGGTGCAGGGCTACGGCAACGTTGGAAGCTGGGCCGCACGGTTGCTTGATGACCTTGGGCCGTCGATGGTCGCGGCCTCCGATTCGCAGGGCGCCTGCTACAACCCCGAGGGCATCTCGGCCGAGGAGCTTCTGGCACACAAGCAGGAGACCGGATCGGTGGTCGGCTTCCTCGGCGCGGAGTCCATCAGTCACGAGGAGCTCTTCGAAGTTGACTGCGACATTCTGATCCCGGCGGCGCTGGGCAATGTCATTACCGAGGAGAACGCACCGAATATCAAGGCGCGGATCATCGCCGAGGGCGCGAATGGGCCGATGACGCCGGGGGCTGAGGAGATTCTCAACGAGCGCGATGTATTCGTGATTCCCGACATCCTGGCGAACGCGGGCGGTGTGGTCGTATCGTACTTCGAGTGGGTGCAGGGCCTGCAGGCATACTTCTGGACTGAGGACGAAGTCAACGAGCAGCTTGAAGGCATCATGGTGCGGGCATTCGATCGTGTCTGCGCTGAGCATGCAGAGCGAGATTGCGATCTTCGCTCCGCTGCGATGGCGGTGGCGGTCGGTCGTGTCGCAGAGGCCGTTCAGATGCGCGGGATCTATCCCTGATCGGCACCGCGCGGCTTCGCGTCACAGACCGAAAAACCCGCTATGACATGAATCCAGTCGGAGGTATGAACTTGTCTGCAGAAGCCCACGTACAAGCAAGGAGCGTTCTCGATAGCGCCCGCGAGCAGCTTGACAGAGCGGCGACGCTGATTAACCTGCCACCGGGAATCCACGAGCGGTTTCGCGAGCCGAAGCGCGTCCTGACCGTCGGAATCCCCACCACGATGGACGACGGAAGCATCCGGACATTTACCGGGTACCGTTCGCAGCACAACATGGATCGCGGCCCCGCGAAGGGCGGGATTCGTTACCACCCGCAGGTGACGATCGAAGAGGTCATCGCGCTCTCAATGTGGATGACATGGAAGTGCGCGCTGGTGGATATCCCCTACGGCGGGGGGAAGGGCGGAGTCGTCTGCGATCCCGGTACGATGTCGGATCGTGAACTGGAGAATCTAACGCGGCGTTTCGTCTCTGAACTGATCGGGATGATCGGCCCCGAGCGGGACATCCCCGCTCCAGACGTCAACACGAACGAACGCGTGATGGCGTGGCTGATGGACACCTACTCTATGCAGAAGGGCTATCCTCAGCCAGCCGTGGTGACGGGCAAGCCCGTGGCGCTGGGAGGCTCGACGGAAAGGGGACCGGCGACCGGCCGCGGCTGCGTGTTCACAATACGTGAGATCATGCGTCGCCTCGACATGGCCCCCGACCAGTCGCGCTTCGTCGTACAGGGCTTCGGCAACGCAGGCCGTGCCGCAGCGCACCTGCTGGCCGAACTCGGACCGACACTTATTGCGGTGTCCGACTCCTCGGGCGCGATCTTCAATGAGCGCGGGGTCGATGTGCAGGCCATCCTCGCACATAAAGCCGAGACAGGCTCGGTCGTCGGCTTCCCCGGGGCGGATGAGATCTCGCAGGAGGATATCTTCGGTATCGACTGCGAAATACTGATTCCGGCCGCACTCGAGGATGCCATCCACGAGGACAATGCCGGTGAGATCAAAGCGAGAATTATCGCGGAGGCCGCAAACGGTCCGACGACTCCGGCCGCCGAGGAGATACTCAACGAGGGCGGCGTCATGGTGCTCCCGGATATTCTCGCAAACGCCGGTGGCGTCGCGATGTCGTATTTCGAGTGGGCTCAGGATGTTCAGAAGCTCATATGGACAGGCGACCAGATAAACGAGCGTCTGGAGAGAGTCATGGTCAGGGCGGTCAATGAGGTTTATGAGATGCATCAGCGCCTTGATTGCAGTATGCGCGACGCGGCAATGGCTGTGGCCGTGGGTCGCGTGGCAGAGGCCGCGCAATGGCGCGGGATCACGCCGTAGATTCGCATGGTAAATCCGGCTGATACGCAAACGCCCGGGGCGTGCTCAGGATGATCACTGAGGGAGATGACAGAGGTGGCGGATGACACATCTTGCTCAACCAACGTGCTCGACAGCGCGCTTGAGCAACTCGAGGATGTAGCCGCACTCGTTGACCTGCATCCGGATGTACTTGCCAAGCTTCGGGTGCCGAAGCGCACGCTCACAGTGGCCGTGCCGACGCGCATGGATGACGGGCGGCTCGAGGTATTCACCGGCATCCGCGTGCAACACAACATGGATCGAGGGCCGTGCAAGGGTGGCATCCGCTACCATCCGTGCGTGACGCTCGATGAGGTCACGGCACTGGCGATGTGGATGACGTGGAAGTGCGCGGTTGTGGACATTCCCTACGGCGGCGGCAAGGGCGGCGTTATTTGCGACCCGACAGATATGTCGGTGAGCGAGTTGGAGAAGATGACCCGCCGCTTCGTCTCCGAACTGGTGGAGATAATCGGGCCCGATCAGGACATCCCCGCGCCCGACGTGAACACCGACGAGCGCGTTATGGGCTGGCTGATGGACACTTACTCCATGCAGAAGGGCCACTCCGTGCCCGCGGTGGTCACAGGCAAGCCGATCGCGCTTGGCGGCTCGCTGGGCAGGGCGAAGGCCACCGGACGCGGCATCGTCTTCGTTACCCGCGAGGCGCTCAAGACGCGTGGTATTCCGATCGAGGGCGCCCGCGTGGCGGTCCAGGGATTCGGGAAGGTCGGTGGGGCATTCGCCGAACTGATCGAGGAACTCGGGGCCAGGGTGGTAGCTGCATCGGACGTCAGTGGTGGGATATACAAGGCCGACGGCCTCGACATCGCCGCCCTGTCCGAGCACGTGCAACGGACGCGCTTGATCGAAGGGTTCGATGGCGAGTATGAGCCGATCAGCAATGAGGATCTGCTCGCGCTTGAGTGCGACGTGCTGGTGCCCGCAGCGCTTGAGAATGTGCTGACCGCCGAGAACGCGGGGGATGTCAGCGCGAGGATGATCGTTGAGGGAGCGAACGGGCCGACCACGCCCGAGGCGAATCGGATTCTTCTCGATCGTGGGATTTACCTCGTTCCGGACATCCTCGCCAACGCCGGGGGTGTCACGGTGTCATATTTCGAGTGGTGCCAGGGGATTCAGAAGCTTTTCTGGAGCGAAGATGAGGTCAACCGCCGCCTGGAGGATGTGATGGTGCGAGCATACCACCAGGTGCATCAGCGCTCCGAGACGCTCGACACCGACATGCGCAATGGCGCGATGGCCGTCGCGGTCGAGCGCGTGGCGGAGGCGATCCTGGCCCGCGGAATCCATCCGTGAGCGATCCCGACGACCTGTGACGCGACATTCGAGCGCCCGCCGGCTCCGGCGGGCGCTCATGTGTGTCACGGCGGTTGGGGCCGGTTCAGTCGGCCAGTCGGCTCTTCAACCAGCAGTAAATGCTGTCGCCGATCTGGTAGTATCCGGCGGTGGCGGGGTGAACTCCGTTGCTCATGCGGGAGATCTCCTCAGCCGCATGAGCGTTGGCGGGAACGCTCACTCGCGGAAAGCCGTGGACGGTGTCGAGATTCGCGTGCGTCGGGACCACGAAGATTCCGTCATCCTCTCGACCGGCCCACGTCTGATACTGCCGCTCCACCACGCGGTGCTGGTTGCGCCGGTACTGCCAGCGCGTCTGGCCGTTGCGGTAGCTTGCGGCGAAGGCGTCCTGGCTCGCGGCGGGCGGCACGAGCGTAAGGAGGGCGATCTCGGTGTCAGGGGCGGCCTCGCGGATTGCCACGATCAGCGCCTCGAGATGGCCGGACATCGCGTCGATCCGCTCCTCGATCGTCTCCTCCGTCGCGGAGAATGTGTCGTTGCATCCGAGCAGGATCGTGATGAAGTCCGGAGGCTCACCACCGTTGTTGGCGTCGAGATAGCGTTGGAAATCGAGCGCCGGTTGCTGCCCCTCAGCCTCGAAGACGAAGGGGCTGCGGGCCCTCCTCATCCGGCCGCCGATCTCCCGGTAGTCCTCGCTGTCCCACGCCGTCGCGAATCGCTCGCAGGTCCAGCCGCCGTAGCCCTCGTGGCGGTTGCCAGTGCCAGCGTCCGGGCCGGCCTCACCGATCATCGTCGCGTCCACGCTTTGGTCGGCCTCGAAGAGCCCCACGAGCCTCCCGGTGATGGCCGAGGCCGCCGTCAGGCTGTCGCCGATGCAGAGCAGCGTTATCTTACGGCCAGTTCCAGCCGCGGGATCGACGACCTCTACGATGACGGACTGCTCCTCGATGGCCGCCATCTCTGGTGAAACGACACGCAGCGTGAGCGTGTGCTCGCCGACGTCCCCGTCCGAGGGCGTTGCGGTCCACCGCTCGTGTTGCTGCGCGCCGAGCGAGCAGTCTACGTCATAAAGCAGCGCATCGCTGCTGGGATGCAGCAGCACGTTGTCGAAGTAGACGTTCGTCTCGACGCCCGGCACGGTGAAGATACGCGGAGGCGTGATGAGACGCAGGTCTCCCTGCGCGAAGGCAGGCAGGGAGACCAGGGAGACGAGAATGGTCGCGATCAGCACGCGCTTCACCGGTTCTCGCCCCAGTCCGGATTCTTGACGTGCTCGGGCAGGAGGCGCACAAACGAGGTATACGCCGGCTCCATCGAGTGCATGAGTCGATCGAGCATCAACTCAGAGAGTTCGCGCTTGACCTCAGCGTAGCCGGGGTCGTTCCACAGGTTGTGCATCTCGCCGGGGTCTTCCTGCAGGTCGTAAAGCTCGCCGATGTACCCGGTGCCGTGGTAGGCGTACTTGTAACGATCAGTAGTGATGAGCATACCTGCGTGGCGGCGATTATTGTCGATGTACTCGGTGAGCGCGTGCCCTCGCGAGTCACCGGTGCCCTCGAGAACCGGCCGCATACTCGGCGCGGCCATCTCGGGCGGGATTTCGACGCCGGCGTAGTCGAGGGCGGTGGCGGCGAGTGAGAAGGTTTCGACGACGCCGTCGTACCGGTCGGGATACGCGTCTGTGCGAAGACGATCCGGCAGGTGGTAGATGTTGGGCATGCGCACCACCTGCTCGAGGAAGACGCCCTTGCCCCAGCGCCCCCAGTCGCCGAGCATCTCGCCGTGGTCGGAGGTGGTGATGATGATCGTGTCCTCGGCCTGCCCGTTCTCATCGAGGTCGCTGAGGATATTGCCCAGCATATCGTCGATCAGCGTCATCATCGCGTAGTAGTACGCCACGCGCGTCTGGACGAACTTACGCTCCTCCGCGGTGGCCTCTTTCGCCGGGCGGTTCATGAACTCCGGGCGATCGGACAGTTGCATGGTGTACGTTTCGGGGAAGGGCATCTCATCGGGATCGTACATCTCGGCGTACTCGCGGGGCGGATCGAACGGTCCATGCGGCCCGCAGAAGCCCACCCAGAGCATCCACGGCTCCTCGGGGTTCTCCGCGCGGTCGCGGAGGAATTCCCGTGCCATCTCCGCGATGAAGTAGTCGATGTATTCCTCGGTCGGCAGCACGTTGATCAGCGTGCCGTCATCGTACTCGGAGGTCTGGCGCTGATCGTAGATCTCGCGGTAGGCGCCAGGGCGCTTTTCCTCCAGCCAGCGCGCATACGCCTGCCCGAGCGGCGCAGGGCCGACCTTCTCGCCCCACATCTTGCGCCAACGGCCACCCTTGCCGCCAGAAAGTCGCGTCCAGTCGTAGCCCTTCGGCTCCAGCATGTGGATCTTGCCGGTGGCGCCGGTGTAGTACCCGGCCGCCTGCAGGCGCTCCATGAACGTCGTCTCCCAGTGCGGGAGGATAGGCGTGGTGTCGATCTCGCTCTCCATGTACTGAACACCGTGCTGGTGCGTGTAGCGACCGGTGTGCAGGCACGCCCTCGCGGGGATGCAGACGGTGTTCTGAGTGTACGCGCGTGTGAAGCGCGTCCCACCCCCGGCCAGCGCGTCGAAATTCGGCGTCTGGCAAATCTCGTTGCCGTTGATGCCAAGCGTGTCGTAGCGTTGCTG
>JBNJEK010000136.1:0-11530 GCA_051745855.1 Armatimonadota bacterium | reverse complement strand
AATTCCCCAAAGGCGAGCTTACCCTCAGGAGGGTGAGGAGCGAAGGGGAATCAGTGAAAGCCGGCGGGAGCGGTCCGACGCCCCGCGCCCGTTTTCCCTGGTTTCCTTGCAGTTTCCTCGAGCCTCCTGCGCAGGGTCGGCCCTGCCTCAGGAGGTTCTTTGCAGTGTTTGAAAAACAGGTCGTAAGTACGGAGATCGCCGGCCGAGATCTGATTCTCGAGACCGGTAAGATGGCGCGTCAGGCCAATGCGGCCGTCAAGGCCACATACGGCGACACCGTCATCCTTTGCACAGCAGTCATCGAAGACGAGCCAAACCCCAACGTCAGCTTCCTCCCCCTGCGCGTGGACTTCGAAGAGAAGATGTACGCGGTCGGGCAGATTCCCGGCGGCTTTTTCAAGCGCGAGGGACGCCCCTCACCGGAGGCCATCCAGATCGCCCGGGCGATCGATCGCCCGGTGCGCCCGCTGCTCCCCAGTGGCCTGCGCAATGAAGTGCAGATCATCTGCAGCCCGCTGTCGGCCGAGAACGACAACTCCCCCGAGGTCGTGGCGATGATCGGCGCTGCCGCGGCGATGCACCTTTCGCCCGCTCCGATGGAGGGCGCGTTCGCATGCGCCCAGGTGGCGTGGCTCGACGATGAGCTGATCCTCAACCCCTCATTCGAGGAGCGCGAGGAAGCGCGGATGGAACTGACCGTGGCCGCCGGCGAGATGGGCGTGCTGCAGGTCGAACTCGGCGGCGACGAAGTCCCCGAGAAGATCGTACTCGACGGCATAAAGATGGCACAGGAGGCCTGCGTGAAGGTCTGCAATGCCATCGAGGAACTGCGCGACAAGGCCGGCAAGCCCAAAAAGGAGTATCCGCTCTGGGAGCCGACCGATGAGATCCGCGCGGCGGTTGACGCTCGCGCCGACGACATCCGCGAGGCCATCCAGTCATCTGACAAGGCAGGCCGCAAGGCCGACATCGACCGCATCCAGGAGGAACTCGAGCAGCAGTTCGAGGATCTCGACGACGCGGCCGACCTGATCGATGAGGCGATGTACCAGGTCCAGAAGAAGCAGATGCGCAAGGTGCTGCTCGAGGATCGCAGGCGCGTGGACGGTCGCGGCGCGAAGGACATTCGGCCGCTCGACGTCGAGGTCGGCCTTCTGCCGCGCACGCACGGTTCGGGCCTCTTCACCCGCGGTGAGACCCAGGTGCTCTCGGTCCTCACGCTGGGCGCAACGCGCGACCAGAAGCTCGTCCGCACCCTCGAAGAGGAAGAGTACCATCGCTTCATGCACCACTACAACTTCCCGCCCTTCTGCGTGGGCGAGGCGCGCGCGCTGCGAGGCGCCAGCCGCCGGGAGATCGGCCACGGCGCGCTCGTGCACCGCTCGATCGAGCGGATGCTGCCCGACGAAGAGCAGTGGCCCTACACCACCCGCGTGGTCTCCGAGGTCCTCGAGAGCAACGGCTCAAGCTCGATGGCGTCGTGCTGCGCGACCACCCTCGCGCTGATGGATGGCGGCGTGCCGCTGAAGGCGCCTGTGGCGGGCATCTCCGTGGGCCTGTTGTATGAGAACGAGAGCAACTACATGCTGCTGACCGACATCCAGGGCCTCGAGGACGCCGCCGGTGACATGGACTTCAAAGTCACCGGGACCGAGAACGGCGTCAACGGCCTGCACCTCGACATCAAGGTCAAGGGTCTTCCCGAGAAGGTCCTCGCAGAGGGCCTCCAGCAGGCGCGCGAGGCGCGACTGGAGATCCTTGAGACGATGAAGAGCGTCATCGCCGAGCCGCGCGTTGCGCTCTCGCCCCATGCACCGCGGATGATCACCATCCAGGTTCCGGTTGACAAGATCGGCCTCGTGATCGGCCCCGGCGGCAAGACGATCCGTGGCTTCGAGCAGGACCTCGAGGTCAAGATCGACGTTGAGGACGACGGTCTCGTCAAGATCTTCGGCGAGGACGCCGATAACGTCGAGCAGGTCCGCAGCGCGCTCAGCGACATGACGCGCGAGGTGGAACTGGGTGAGATCTTCACCGGCGAGGTCGTCACGATCACCGACTTCGGCGCCTTCGTCGAGGTGCTGCCGGGCCGCGACGGCCTGCTGCATATCTCCGACATCGAGCACTCCCGGACCAACAAGGTCGAGGATGTGCTGAAGATGGGCGATAAGGTGACCTGCAAGGTCACCGAGGTCGAGGATGACGGCAAGATCAAACTCTCCCGCAAGGCCCTCCTCAACAAGGACGGATCGTTGAAGGAAGGCGTCAAGGAGGCTCAGCAGAAGCAGCAGCAGGCTGAGCAGAAGGCCAGGGAAGAGCAGCAACGCAAGCAGGAAGAGGAGAAGAAGCAGGAGCTCAAGCCCGAGCCACAGCAGAAGCAGGAGCCGAAGCAGGAGGAGAAGCCCGAACCTCAGCAGGCCGAGCCGCAGAAGCCTGAGACCGTCGAGGACACCGGGCCCACCGCGGGCGCCTACTTCCGCGAGAAGAAGCGCTGAGAACGGCCGGGGTAGAATACACGGGCCGGAGCGAACAAACGCTCCGGCCCTTTGTTTTGTACCGCTGAAGGAAACCGGGGGCGGGCGGCGAATACTACATTTCACGCCGTCCGAACGTGTTCTGCAGGTCAGCGTGGCCGCTGGCTCGCATTTGTGGATGAATCTGTCGCGCTGAGGTGTGAGATCGAAATGAGCGCAATCAGGGTCCTGGTATCAGGGGCGGGCGGACGGATGGGACGCACCGTCATGCAGGCGGTGATCGATGCCGAGGATATGATCCTGGTAGGCGGAGTTGATCCGGCGTACCCCGACACGCTGCTGTCGGAGTTGCAGACGGGCGCACCGCGAGAGGCCGTCGCGATGGACGTCGAGGAGGGGATCAAGCGATCGGAGCCTGACGTGATGGTGGACTTCACCGCGCCCTCCGCGCTGATGCACAACCTCCCTGCCGCGCTGCGCATGGGCGTGGCCTGTGTGGTCGGCACCACGGGCTTTTCCGAGAAGCTCCTCGAGGAGACCTGCCACCTCTGTGAGCAGTGCAGTACCCCGGCGGTGATCGCACCGAACTTCAGCATCGGCGCGAACCTGATGATGAAGTTCGCCGCCGAGGCCGCCGCGCTCATGGACTACGCCGCGATCATCGAGGCCCACCACGAGAACAAAGCGGACGCACCGTCAGGCACCGCGCTGGCCACCGCCGAACGGATGCGCAAATCGCGCGGAGAGGACTTCGAGCAGCAGCAGACCACACACTTCGGCCTCGAGGGCGTGCGCGGCGGGGAGCACGGAGGCATCTCCGTTCAGTCCATCCGGATGGCCGGTGTCGTCGCGAACCAGACGGTCGTACTCGGCGGCCCGGGTGAGACCCTCAAGATCGAGCACGTCACCACCGGCCGGGAGTGCTTCATGCCCGGTGTGCTGCTCGCGATTCGAGAGGTGCGGGAGGTTGACGGCCTCGTCTGCGGCCTCGGGGATCTTTTGATGAGCACGTGACGTCGGCTTACCCAGGCGGACTCGAACACTACACGAGTAACAATCCGGCGCGCCCTGCGCGCGCCCAATAAGACGGGTGCATGTGAAGATGGCATATCGAGTCGGAATCGTCGGAGTCGGACCGGTTGGTGACAGGATCTTCAGGGTACTGAAAGAACGCGACTTCCCCATCGAGGGTGACCCGATCTTCATGGCGACACGCGAGCGTACTGAGGTGCTCGCCGATGAGGAGGTGCTCGTCCGCGAGGTCTCCGAGAACCTCTTCGAGGGCCTCGACGTGGTCTTCTTCGCCGGGCGCGAGGGCGCGAAGGGCGCCAGCGTGCAGTGGGGTGACGTCGCGCTTGAAGCGGGCGCGTGGGCAGTTGACAACGGCAGCGACTTCCGCATGAGCGAGGGATACTCGCTGATCGTGCCCGAGGTCAACATGGACGCGGTCACCGAGCAGAACAAGCATATCTGCAGCCCGAACTGCTCGACCATCCAGATGGTCGTGGCGATCGCGCCGCTTTACCGCGCGGTCGGGATCAAGCGCATCGTGGTCTCCACCTACCAGGCCACCTCGGGCTGGGGCCAGGCCGCGATGGAGGAGTTCGACGAGCAGGTCCAGCAGTACGCCGCGGGTGAGAACGTCGAGTGGGATCCGGGAATCTTTGACAAGCCGATCGTCTTCGACTGCCTCCCTCGCATCGACAGCTTCCTTGATTCGGCCTACACCAAGGAAGAGATGAAGATGGTGGACGAGACGAAGAAGATCATGGGCACGCCCGAGATGGCCATCACGGCCACCGCGGTGCGCGTGCCCGTCGTCATCGGCCACGCCGAGGCGATCAACCTCGAGCTTGAGAGTCCGCTCTCGCGCGAGGAAGCCCTGGAGATACTCAGCGACCCCAAACAGTCGCCGGGTGTGACGGTGATCGACGATCCGAAGAACCTGAAATATCCCACGCAGACCGACTGCGTGAAGGAACAGTACAAGGACGACGTGCTCGTCGGCCGCGTACGTGAGGACAACTCGATCGAGAACGGACTGAACCTGTGGTGTGTCGCCGACAACCTGCGCAAGGGCGCGGCGACCAACACCGTCCAGATCGCGGAGGGCCTCATCAAGCGGGGGCTGTTGTAAGCAAAGGGCGCGCGAAAGACAGCCCCTCCCCCCGGCCCCCTCCCCCTGACCCGACAAACGACGTCGGGCAGGCGGGAGAGGGGGAGAACACAACTGCTGGCGAGCGGCCGCCACTCACACTGACTTACGAGGTGAAGGACAAATGCCGAGGCTTGGAAATCTGATCACCGCGATGGTGACGCCATTCGACGATGATCTGCACGTTGACTACGATCGTGTGGCCGAACTGGCCGTGCGACTGGCCGATGCCGGCTCGGACATCCTCGTCTCCGGCACGACCGGAGAGTCGCCTACCACCACGCCCGAGGAGAAGCTGCAGATGTACAATGTGGTCCGTGACGCAGTCGGCGACGACGTCGCCGTCATGGCCGGCACGGGCAGCAATGACACCGCGAAGTCGATCGCGCTCACCGAGAAGGCCTCGGAGCTTGACATCGACGCGATCATGATCGTGGGACCCTACTACAACAAGCCGTCGCAGGAGGGCTTCTACCAGCACTTCAAGGCCTGCGCGGAGGCCACCGACCTGCCTGTGATCGTGTACAACGTGCCCGGGCGCACGGGCAAGAACATCGAGGCCTCGACCGTGGTGCGCCTCGCCCGGGACGTGGAGAACATCGTGGGATGCAAGGAGGCATCGGGCGACATCGCGCAGATCGCTGAGATCTGTCGGGATACGCCTGAGGGCTTCCGCCTGTGGTCGGGCGATGACGGAATGACGCTCCCGGTCCTCGCGGTGGGCGGCGTGGGCGTCATCTCCGTGGCCGGGCATATCGCCGCCGAGGAGATCGGCGAGATGATCGACAGCTATCACAACGGCGACGTGACTCGGGCGACGGAGATTCACCATCGGTTGATGCCGCTCTACGACGCCTGCTTCCTGCCGTCGGGCAACCCGCCGTGTGTGAAGAAGGCTCTGGAGATCTGCGGCTTCCCGGTCGGAGGAACGCGCCTGCCCGTGGTCCCGTGCTCGGACGAGGATGCCGAGTGCATCCGCGCGGTCTGCGAGGATCTGGGATACGCGTAAGCCGTTGCTCAGCCGTCCGGCCGTTCGGCCGTTCGCCGTATCCGTTCGCGCCCGGAGGCCCATCATGTCACTTCTTGACGCAATCGCGAACCAGATCCGCACCTGCACCCGCTGCCCTCTCGCCGAGGGCAGGACGAATGCGGTGCCCGGTGCGGGGCAGCCGGACGCGGAGATCATGTTCATCGGGGAGGGGCCGGGCGCGGACGAGGACCGCGAGGGCGAGCCGTTCGTCGGCAGGGCCGGGAAGGCGCTGACGGTGCTGCTGCGCAACGCGGGGCTCGACCGCTCCGAGGTGTACATCACGAACATCGTAAAGTGTCGCCCGCCCGGCAACCGCGACCCGAACCCCGACGAGGTGGGGGCATGCAGGGAGTATCTCGATGGACAGATCGCGTGCATCCGACCGACGCTGATCTGCACGCTCGGCGCCCCGGCGCTCAAGACGCTCCTCGGCGACGAGAGCCTCTCGGTGATGAAGCTCAATGGGACGGTCATCGAGCGCCACGGCCTGACGTTCGTCCCGCTGATCCACCCCGCCGCGGGCCTGCACAACCCGCAGATGCAGGAGCCGATCAAGGAGGGCTTCCGGAAGCTCGGGGAGCTTCTGCGGGAGCGGCGGCAGGCGTAATCGGGCGTGAAATGCAGGCCCTTTGCCGCTCCACGGTGAATTGCACGACAGGAGAGGCGCCACGAGACGAAGAGGCGCAAAGCTGCACGTACCACCAGCATACGTATCACCACACTGACAGGATAGAGGACTATACACATGGCACGAGACGACACACTACGCATCATCTCACTTGGCGGAATCGGACACATCGGCAAGAACATGACCGCCTTCGAGCAGAACGGCGAGATCCTGATACTCGACTGCGGGATCATGTTCCCCGACGAGGAGCAGCCGGGAATCGACGTTATCCTCCCGGACATGACGTATCTCTACGAGAACCACGAGAGGATCGTCGGCGTCATTCTGACGCACGGCCATGAGGACCACATCGGCGGACTGCCCTACCTGCTCGAGCGAATGCCGCTGAAGGTCTGGGGCACGCGACTCACGCTGGGCCTTGTGAAGGCGAAGTTCGACGAGTTCGACATCGAAGAGGGCAGCGAGTTCACAGAGATCGACCATCACGAGAAGATCAAGATCGGCTCATTCGAAGTTGAACCCATCCGCGTGAATCACTCGATCCCCGATGCGGTCGGGTACGCGATCCGCACCGAGCAGGGCATCGTCATCCACTCGGGCGACTACAAGGTCGATCAGACGCCCACCGACGGCCTTCCGACGGACTTCCACGCCTTCGCCCGCTACGGCGCTGAAGGCGTCCTCGCGCTGCTGGTGGACGTCACGAACTGCACCGAGGAGGGCTACTCGGGCTCCGAGCGCGTCGTCGAGGAGGCGCTGCGCGAGATCATCGAGGAATCCCCCGGGCGCGTGATCATGACCACCTTCGCCTCGAACATCGGCCGGATGCAGGCCGCGATCGACGCGTCGGTCGACATGGGGCGGAAGGTCGCGATCGTCGGCCGCAGCATGGAGCAGAACGCGCGCGTGGCCAGCGATCTCGACCGCTTCCACGTCCCTGACGGCGTGCGCGTTGACCTCGGACAGATCGACGAGATCCCGGACCGGCGCCTCACGATCCTCGTCACCGGCAGCCAGGGCGAGCCGCTGTCAGGCCTGTCGCGCATCGCACGCGGCACGCACCGCGACATCAGCGTCCACAAGGAAGACACGGTGGTCATGTCCGCCTCGGCCATCCCGGGTAATGAGGCGCTGATCTGGAAGACGATCAACGGCCTCGCCCGGCAGGGAGCGCACGTGCTCTACGGTGAGGGCTACGTCCACGTGACGGGCCACGCGAAGGCCGAAGAAGTCAAGCTGATGATCAACCTCACCCGGCCGAAGTTCGCCATCCCGTTCCACGGCGAGTACCGCCATCTGCTCGGCTTCCAGGACCTCGCGATGGACCTTGGGATGCGCGAGAAGGACGTCTTCATCCTCGAACCAGGCGCGGTGGTGGAGATGCGCGAAAATCGCGCGCGCCGCGGGAAGTCGGTCACCGGCGGCTCAGTCAACGTTGACGGCCTTGGCGTCGGGGACGTCGGAGACGTGGTGCTCGAGGACAGGCGCATACTCGCCCAGGAGGGCATAGTACTGCCGGTTGTCACCGTGGAGAAGGACACCTGCAGGCCGCTCGCGGAGCCGGAGATCTACTCCCGCGGCTTCGTCTACGTCCAGGAGGCGGAGGGGATCCTCGAGGCGATTCGCGAAGAGGCAAAGTCCACGATCGAGGATGTATGCAAGCGCGGTGAGGACGATCCCGAGAAGCTCTACGAGCAGCTTCGCAGCCGCCTCGGTGGCTTCATCGAGCGGACAACGGGGCGCCGACCGCTCGTGCTGCCGGCGATCATCCCGGTCGAGCCGAGGTAGCGCGGCGCAAGCTGTCGGACACCTGATCCACCAGCCCGCCCCGCGCAACGCGGGGCGGGCTTCGCTTCACCTCCCCCATCCGCGTGACCGTGATCCCGCCGTCGGGCGGCGAGCGACGTGCGAAGGCGGGCCCCCGCATCACGGTCTACCCCGCGGGGGCGACCCGCACCGCGTCCAGCGTCGCCCCTGCCGGCAGCACCATCTGCAGGCCCACCCGCCCGCGCGGGAGCGTCACCGGGGCGTCGGTCAGCGGCGTCCACTTCGCTGCGTCAACGCGTCCGGGATCAAGTGTGATCTCCGGGGCCGGGTCCGAACT
The DNA here is from genome assembly GCA_051745855.1 of Armatimonadota bacterium. Lineage (GTDB taxonomy): Bacteria > Armatimonadota > Zipacnadia > Zipacnadales > UBA5352 > UBA5352. Next base: position 3,139 of record JBNJEK010000136.1, on the reverse strand, counting down.
CTCGGTCAGCAGCCGCAGCGTGACCCTGCCCCCGACCGGCGCAGCAATTCGCGCTTCCAGCGCGTAACGCCCCTCGCGCTCCACGTTCGTGCGGAGGATGACGCTGCCGCCCTGAGGCGCTTGTACGCCATCCACCGTCTCCCGCGCCGGCGGGAGCACAAGGCCCCGCTCGGCCTCGATGGTCGCGCCCTCAGCCGGAATCGCCGCGACCGCCGGCGCATCCTTCCGCGCTCGCACGTACTCCGCGACCGCCGGGATACGTTCGAGGATCGGCCGCGCAAGCTCCGCCCCGTCAAGCTCCAGTGGTGAGCGGCACGGCACCGGCGTCACCCGCTCGGCCCCCAACCACGGCGCGCTCGCTGAAAGCTCCAGCAGCCCATCCGCACCCGACGCCTCGATGTCCACCCGGCCCTCCGACGCGGTGGCCGTCAGCGGCGCGCCGAGGAACTCGGCCAGCCAGCCGGGCAGATCTTCCACGCCGCTGCCCACGCGAACCCACAGCGCCGCGATGGGCTCGGCAAGCGGATCGGTCGCACCAGCCGTGTGATCGATTGTCAGCCGCATCGCGGGCGCATCGCCACCATCCCACGCGAGCGCGACCGGCGCGCCGGCACCATCGAATCCCTGCGCCAGCAGCACGCGCACAACCGTCACCGCGTCGCCACGCTTGATCGCCAGCGACTTCCCGGCATCCAGCCTCACGGTGAACGCGTCCTCCTCAAGCGCGATCTGCTCATCGCCGATCCAGCAGGCGTCCACGTCGCGCGGCATGACGAAGTGCGTCGCCAGCGCGCGCGGGTCGCCGATGAGGTCGTCGTCGCGGTAGACCGCCAATGCGAGCGCGTCCGTCGTCCGCTGGGCCGTCGCGATGAACGGTCGCGAGTGCAGCGCCTTCGCGTGCGGGCCGAGTGTGAGCGTGTTGGTGCCGAAGGGGTCCTGCCTGGCGTCGGGGATGAGGTAGCAGCGGCCGCCGTCGCGACCGCTGGCGGCAAAGTCCACCGTCAGCGGCACGTCATCGGGGCCGAAGTGCGCGCCGGCGGTGCTCAGCGTCACGTCCGGCAGCAGGTAGTGCGTGCGCGCCTCCTCGTCGCCGAGTCCCCAGCTTTGCCGCACGAGTCGCGGCAGGCGCCCCTGCGCGATCTGCCGCAGGCCCTGCGGCGGCTCCCAGCCGCAGATCGCGGGCGCGATGCGCGGCATGCGTGGCTCATCGAACCAGTCTGCCATCCACGCGTGGCCCTCCACCCCACCGTGCCCGCGTAGGTAGTCGTTGCTGCGCGAGTGCGCCCCGGCCAGCCGCTGTGCGGGTGCGAACCAGTTCAGCGCGACATCCCGCCAGAGCAGCTCCAGAAATGCCTCGGCCTGCGCGCACACCTCAGCGCCGGCAGTCAACTCGTGGAGGAGCAGCAGCGCATCGAGATCCACCCCGTAGTACACGGGGCTGTCGAATTCATGCACCCCCGCCTCCCACGTGTACACGCAGAACGTGTCGAGGCGCTCGCGCCCCTCGGCGACGACCTCAGGCCGTCCGAGCGCCTCACCCAGCAGAATCAGGTTGCTCGCGTTCATCAGCGTGATGTTGGTGTACGCCGGGGCGACGCGGTGGCGCAGGCAGGCCTCGACGGAATGCTCCAGCAGCGTGCGAAGCTCCGCGCGCGCAGCCCCAGGGAGGCGCTCGCGATGGCGCAGCCAGACGGGCGCGGCGCTGCGCATGCAGAACTCCACCGCGTTGAAGTCGCGAACGCTCTCCTCGGAGCGCTGCCAGCGGAAGTTCCCAAAGCTCGCGGCGGCAGGATCGCGGTCCTGCATCGCGGCGGCCGCCTCGAAGAGCGCGGGAAGGCGGTCGAGGTCGCGGTCGGCCTCACAGTACGCCAGCGCGGCGGAGAAAAGCCGGCGCGCCTCGATGGTCGCCGCGCCCTCCTGCAACGCGCTCCACGTCCGATCGGCGCCACGCGCGGCGGCCTCGAGGGCGATCTGGTCACGTGACGGCTCGAGGGCGACTGTGCTTCCGGAGATCAGCATGCAGAGCGGGACGATCAGTGTGTTCTTCAGCATTATGTGATTCCCCCGGCACGTCAGATTCAGATTGATCGTGCGGCACGACGGCAGCGTCCATCATGCCGGACGCGCAAAGGCAGTTGGTCTTTCCACGGCCGAATGCCTCTATCCGGTGAAACATGATCTAACAATATCACACCGGGTAAAAATATTAAGGAGGTCAGAACATGACACAGGGCGAACTCGTCATTAACACCAGATATGCTGAGAAAGGGAGTGTACGCAGTGAGACGAGGTTTCACCCTCATTGAGCTTCTGGTCGTGATCGCGATCATCGCGATTCTCGCGGCAATCCTGTTCCCGGTGTTCGCGCGCGCGAGAGAGAAGGCTCGTCAGAGCAGTTGTCTGAGCAATATGAAGCAACTCGGACTTGGTGTACTGATGTATGCCCAGGATTATGACGAAAAACTTCCGATGCAGAATCACTCCACGTCTTCACCGGATCGTCTCGTGGACCCAGCCGGCCGAAGCTTCTGGTGGGTCAAGACGACGCCCTACATCAACAACATGCAGGTCCTCCAGTGCCCCAGCGGCTATCGCGACTACGTCCGCGAGCAGGTCGATGGCAGCTGGATCAACAACTCGGACTACGATGTTGACTACGGCTGGAATTACAACCTCGTGTACATTCAGCCCGTGAAGATGGCGATCATCGAAGAGCCCGCCTCGGTGATCATGCTGGTCGAGACTGAGCTGACTTCCTATGGCCGCTGGTTCAATGAAAGCGACGCCGGCAGCAGCAACCTCCGCTGGGACTACGACAAGCACAACGAAGGCGCGAACTACACGTTCTTCGACGGACACGCCAAGTGGATGAGCGGCTCGCTCGTCCCCCACGGTTCGGGCGCACCCTACGCCACGAGGGACTTCCGGATGGACCCGATCTGGCCGTGATCGCGTGGTCTACGACGGGCCTCGACGCCGCCATCGCATTTGATGGCGGCGTCACTGTTTCTCAGAGCATCTCCTCCGGCGGCTCAGGGTGCTCGGCGCCGGGTGGGCCGAAGTCGCGCCGGGCCTGCAGCATCGCGTCGTAGTTCTCCAGCGGCACGCCCTCGAAGATGCAGTTGCTCGTGCAGAAGAC
>JBNJEK010000135.1:0-11569 GCA_051745855.1 Armatimonadota bacterium | reverse complement strand
TCCGCCGAGGACATCGATGGCGCGGACGTAGAGCATGCAGATGACTGGGTCGCCGAGGGCGCCCCGCCCGGGTGGAAGACCTGGCAGCACCCCAGCTCGAGCGGAAGCTTCGCGTGGGACCGGCAGGTGGGGCACAACGAGCCCGGCTCCGCGCGCATGGCGGGTATCACCACCGGCTGCGTGCTGCAGAAAGTCCCTGTGAGCGGGGGCGAGCGTTACGGCGTGGTGGCGTGGCGGAAGATCGAGGGGAAGGGTGACGCCTCGATCCGCGTTCGCTGGCAGGCCCCCGACAACTCCTGGCACGTCCCGCACCTCGACGTGATGGTCGATGGAGACGGAGAGACGGGCGAGTGGGTGCAGATGGCGGGCGTGGTGACGGTTCCGGAGGGCGTGGGCTTTATGGTCCCGCTGCTGAACGCAAGCGGAGGCCGCACGGCCGATGACCTGGTCTGGTACGACGACGTGGTGACCTTCAGGATCGACTGAGGTGACGATGGGAACGAAGCGTTCGTGGGACGATCTCTTCAAGGACAGGCGCTTTCACTGGGAGGGCCCGGATGACGCGGTAGTTGATGCCGCCGCGCGGTGGTGGAGCGACCGTGTCGAGCGCATTCACGACCTCGGCTGCGGGGCCGGGCGGCACATGGCGTTCCTGCAGAGCGAGGGCTTCACGGTGATTGGCAGCGACGTCTCGCCTCGCGGTCTCGCCGCGTGCGCGGGGAAGCTCGAGGACGCCGACCTTCCGCGCGTTCTGGCGCTCGCGGATATGAGCAGCCTGCCGTTCGCCGATGGCGGCTTTGATGCGACGATCTCGATCAACGTGCTCAACCACGGGTCGCGCGCGAAGCTGCAGCAGGCGGCGGATGAGATCCGTCGGACGCTGCGGCCGGGCGGCGAGGTACTGCTGACGGTGCTCAACACGTGGGACTGGCGCTTCGGCTCCGGAGAGGAGTCGGAGCCGAACTCGTGGGTTCTGGGGGAGGGCCCTGAGGCGGGGATACTCCACCACTTCTTCGATGAGACCGACCTGCGCGACTGGCTGAGCGCGTTCGAGATCATTCGTCTCAACCGCACGCGGGAGTTGCTGGAATTGAGCACGGCCCCGGGCGACCGGCCCGTCCATCGCGACGCGTGGCGAGTGCTGGCGCGGAGACAGTGCCAGCGCTGAGATACTGCCTGAGGAGGACTCAGAGATGCGAAATGCACTGCTCTGCCTCATCGCGATCGCTGTCTGCACGCAGGTTGGAACCGCGCAGATTGGAACCACGCAGGAAGCCGACGTCCGGCGGGATGTGATTGCCGAGGCGTGGCTTCATCCACTGGTCACGGACGCCGACGTCGTGCTGTATCGAAGCGACACCCGGGCGCTGATCGAGTGCCAGGGCGGGCCGACGCTGATTCGCTACCCCGGCGTCGAGGCGGTGCTCGTTGACGGGGAGCGGATGGAGGTGGAGCATGTCGGACCGAATCTCGGCCGAGTGGATCTCCCGGAGGGCGCGTACGAGATCGAATTGGAGGCGGGAGAGCCGTTTGGCGATGCGCCTCTCACGCTTGAGGGCGAAGGGGCGCCGATGGCGCGGACCGCCGATGAACTCGTGACGATGGCCGCGGAGGCGGGCCCCGGCGACGAGGTGATCATCGCCGACGGCATCCATCGCGACTGGCAGGCGGAGGTCGCGGCGACGGGCACGGCCGACGCGCCGGTCGTCATTCGCGCCGAGACGCCCGGTGGCGCCATCCTCCAGGGGAATACGCGGCTGACGCTCGGTGGGGAGCACCTCATCCTGCGCGGCTTGCGCTTCGAGCAGTGCGGGCCGGGGGCGGTCGTCTGGCTCAGCACCGATGACAGCAGGGTGACGCAGTGCCAGTTCTTCCACTGCGGCAATCCGCGCTCGACCTTCGGACACATCTTCTCCATCGCCATGGGCGCCGACCGCAATCGCGTCGATCACTGCTACTTCACCGGCAGCAAGTCGATGAGCCTCGGACAACGGGTGAGCGAGGGCGACGTGGGCGTTGACAACCGGCTCGATCAGAACACATTCCGCGACATCTACCGCTACTCGGGCAACGGACAGGAGAACATTCAGATCGGGTCGAACCAGCGAGACTTCGGTCACATTCAGCCACGCGCGGTGGTGGAGTCGAACCTCTTCGACCACGCATGGGGCGACGGGGAGATCATCTCCAACAAGTCGGCGAGCAACATCATCCGCCACAACGTCGCGGCCCACTGCCCGCGCTCGGCCTTCACCCTTCGCGGCGGCGACAGCGTGCGCTTTGAAGGCAATATCATCATCAACTGCGCGGGCGGGGTTCGCGTGATCGGCACGCGCCACGAGGTCGTGAACAATCTGATGGTCGGCAATTCCTACGGCATCCGGCTGACCACCGGGACGAAGGTCGGCCGGCTTTACGTGGCCGCCGATGATGCGCTGATCGCTCACAACACCATCGTCGACTGCCCGGTCGGCGTGATGGCGATGGAGCCCACCGAGGATCTCCCGTTCATCCCGCAGCGTTGCCGGATCATCAACAATCTCATCACTGCGGGTAGCGGCACGATGCTCGATCTCGCGTCGCTCGAAGAGGAGACCGTCAGACGCAATCTCCTCTGGCCTGAGGGCTCTGCCGAGGCCGGGACCGAGGGCGATGAGGCGGTCATCAGCGATCCGACCCTCGAGGGCGCTGGCGCGGACATTCGCCCGGCCGAAGGCAGCCCGGCGATTGACGGCGCGGTGTCTCTCGACGAGGTCACGAGCGATCGGTGGAATCGCCCCAGGCCACATGGCGACGGCCCGGACATCGGCGCCGACGAGGTCGGCGCGCCGGAGGCTGATGGGCGGCCGCTGCTGCCGCAGATTCCGCGTGAGCCGGTCTTCGCTCCTGAGTTGTACCGCGGAGAGGCGCTCTTCACTCAGACCGGCGAGGAGCCGCTGGAGGGCTGGGAGACGGATGGCGGGGGCGTAGACGAAGATGCGATGGTGCTGACGGACACCGCCGCGACGATGAGTCGGGATATCCCCGGGGACGTGGTGATGAGTTGGGAGCACCTCGGGCTGGAGTGGGAGGCCGCGGGCACGCTCACACTGGCCGGCGCGAACGGCGCCGCGTGGGCGCTGCGCTGGGGCGGGCTTGTCGGCGATGGTGGGCCGAGGGGTACCATCGACCTGATCGATGCGACATCCGACAGCGTGCTGGCGCAGGGCGCGGATGTACTGACGCCGTGGCGGAGCTACCGCAGTGGTGGCGAGGTGAGCCTGCCCGACGCACCTCCCGGGCGCTGGAAGCGCTTCGCGCTCATCAAGCGGGCGGATACGCTCTACCTCACGATCGAGCCGGCCGGTGGGGGCGGGAGCGTGACACCTGTGATGTTGTGGCACGGGCACGAGGTCGCGCCCGAGGGCCCGCTGACGGTGTCGATCGATCAGCAGGGGGCAGGACTGTGGCGGAACGTCGCCGTCTGGAGTCGCGAGTACACCGGCAACCAGCGGCCGTCGGCGCCGCCCGCCGCGAATGCGGAGGCGCGCGGAGCAGGCCGGATACTGCTCACGTGGGGCGATGTGGACTGGAACGCGCGCGACTTCGACGTCGAGATCCACCGCAGCGCCGATCCGGACTTCGAGCCATCAGACGAGACGCTGGTCACCCCCGCCGCCACGGGAGGCGCGTGGAATGACTTCGACGTCGAGCCGGGAGCGACGTACACCTACCGCCTCCGCGCCGGCAACGTCCTCGGACTCATCTCCGACTTCGTGACGGTCGAGGCGACCGCGGCCGCCGACGAGGATCCGTGGCACATCCTCGTCCGCGCCGACGAGGTCGCTGAGATTGTGCCGCCGATGGCGGTGCAAGTCGAGGATGGCCGGACTTTTCTCTCGGCACCCGGTGCCGGCTCAAGCAGGGAGGAGCCCCCGCCGGAGGGCTTCGCGCGCTACGTCTTCGAGGTGCCGGAGGACGCGACCTGCAGTATCTGGGCGCGAGTGCTGGCGACAGGCAGCGGCTCCGATTCGTTCTGGATGAGCCTCAACGAGCGGAACCCGAAGGAGTGGGGCACCGGGGTGCATCCCCGCTGGAGGTGGTCGCGAATCTTCGACGACGTTGACCTGTCGGCCGGCGAGCACACGATCACCGTCAGGCATCGGGAGCCAGGGACGAAGCTGGAGTCGCTGCTGATAAGCAACGACTCCAGCATCGATCCGAACGGATGAGCGCGGCCTTATCTGAGCGCGGTGAGGTTGCCGTCGCGGCTGGAGACCACGACTTCCTCAGAGCCGTCGCCGTCGAGGTCGGCGGCGGTGACAGCGAGGCCCGCGCGCGCCGTCTCGGCCCGGCCGAGCAGCGCTCCGTCGAGCGCGTCAATCGCGATGACCGCGCCGTTCTCGGCGACGGTCACTACCCGCTCGCCGGCGCCGGTGCTCAGCGACGTCATATCCACAAGCGGGCTGCCGAGATCGCGGCGCCATGCGACCGACCCATCCGCCGTGAAGCCGTAGACGTTGAAGCCGCGGGAGGCGGCGGCGACGCGCGCTTCACCCTCGCCTGACAGCACCGTGACCGCTGAGACCGAGTCGCCGGTTCCGAACTTCCAAAGCAGGCTCCCGTCCGCGGTGATCGTGTGCACGAATGAATCGAGCCCCGCGAACACGATCTCCGGCGCGTCGTCGCCGGTGATATCTCCGATGGCCACGCCGTTGCAGCCCGGACCGGTGCGGGGCGAGTAGCGGAACATCCGGCTGCCGTCCGAGTCGTAGACCGGCCAGTAGTGATACTCCGTGCCCGCCACCACTTCGTCCGCGCCGTCCCCGTCGAGGTCGGCGGCCGCGCCCACGGTGGACTTGCGCACGCTCTCCACCCGCCAGATCTCCGTGCCATCGGCGTCGAAGGCGTAGTAGCGCCAGCTTTCGGTGCCGGCGATGATTTCGTCGCTGCCGTCGCCATCGAGGTCGGCGGGGAAGACCGTGGTGATGACGCCCGCGTTCTTGTAGCGCGGCATCTCGAAGCTCCAGAGTTCATCACCGTCGGCGCTGAATGCGAAGAGCGAGGCCGAGGTGCCGCCGGCGATGATCGCCGGCCGGTCGTGCCCTGCGAGCGTCGCCGACGAGACCGACAGCACGCGGCCGCCTGTCTCCGCGCTCCACAGGCGCGAGCCGTCGCCGTCGAAGAGAGAGACCTCGCCGCTGGTCGATCCGGCGATGATCTCATCCGCTCCGTCGCTATCGACGTCCACGGCATGCAGCGCGGTGAACGAGTGGACGGGCACGTTCGAGTCCGGACGCAGTGCAAGTTCTTCGATCCCCGCTCCGGTCCCGCGGACCTCGATCTCGGTGATGTACACGGCTGTCCCGGGACGCGGGGTGAAGTGCAGACGCAGGTCGCGGGCGCTGACGTCGAGTTCGTCGAACACATACTCCTGAGGCTCGTGGACGGGCAGGCCCCAGTTCGCGTGCATCTCGGTGTCGGTGAAGTCCACCAACTCGCGGGCGTCATCCTCGAAGCCATCATCGGAGGCCTCGATGGTTATGTCCTGAAGCTGGAAGAGCTTGTTCTTGCTCGATGAGGTGGCAAACCACGCTTTGACCGTGATCGAGTCTATGTCGTACACGCGGTCGAAGTCGAGGTCGATGGTGACAGGCTGCTCGTCGTCCCACATCACCGCGTCCGCGGTGCCCGCGGTAGCCCCGTCGAGCACGTTCTCCACTACGTTCGGGGCGCCCTCGGGACCTGAGAAGACATTGTGCTCAAGCGGGTCAGGCTGAGCGGAAACCTGCACGCCGGTGTCCACCGCGCCGAACATCCCGCGATTGCCGGTGAGCAGGTAGCTCTCAAGCTTCTCCGCCCAGGTCCAGAGCGTCTCCATCTGAGGCGCCGCGTCGGTCGCGACCGCCTGCCTGGCGGCGGGCGGGGCCGCGGCGATGACTGCGTCGATCATCCCGCGGACAACGTCGTCGGAGATCATCGCGACCTCGGTCGAGAATTCCTGGTAACTCGACTCGGACGGCTCAGCCGTGCGGCCGGCGTTCGGGAAGATCGTCTGATCTCCGTCGCCAAGCGCCATCTCAACGTCCTGCCCGCCGTAGAGATCGAGCATCTGCCCCTGATACTCCACGCTGGTGGCGTCCATGAGCGCCAGCAGCCCCGGGCGGAGCAGCGCGGCGTGGCCGCTCACGCGCGCCTCGTCGGTGAGATCCATCCGATTGTTCGTGCCGCCGACCGCCACGAGCGCCGGTTCCTCGCCGCCCGTCACGGCGACGGCGTCGGACCCAACGCGGCTCAGATGCAGCGGGGAAGTACTCTCGCCTGAGGCGTGCAGGAGCGTGAAGAGCGTCACCTGCTCCCCGGCCTCGAGGCGGCCGTTCCAGATGCCGGTGAGCTTGTGCACGACCGCGTCGTCGATGTACTGGTAGCTCGACCAGTTCTGTCCGTACTCTTCGTCATGCTCGAGTGTGAAGTTCAGTTCAGGCGTCATGCGGATGGCGAAATGCTGCCCATCCTGCTCGACCGTCAATCCGTCGTCGGTCAGTTCCACGTCGCCGATCGTCTGCCAGAGTATGCGGAAGCTGTAGTCGCCGGCCTCCTGCGCCTGCATCTCGTCGGCGACGACAAACCAGTCGCCCTTGAGCCAGACGATATTGCGGCTCCAGTCAACACCGGCGTAGTCGCGCAGTGCGGTCTCCGAAAAACCGACGGACGGGAGGTCGCGGACATGCTGCATCTCCGCGAAGTCGGGCATCGGCGCCGACTCCCCGTCACGCAGCACCAGCGCGGTGGAGTGGTACTTCGGCAGCGAGGCCATGTATGACGCATCGGCCAGCCAGATCCGGCCGTTGTCGGTGATCCGCGAGATTGAGTTGCCGTCGTAGTGGTGGTGGCCGCCGACGTTGAGGCCGTTAAGCAGAAGATACTGATCGTCCGGGTCGAAGCCGTCGCGGAACACGACCATGTCGAAGGCCTGCTCCGGCTCCATCTGTTCGTGGCCGCCGAAGCTGTCGAAGAACATCGGCTCCAACGGGAATGCCTTCGCGCCGATCAGGTCGGTGGGCTCGACCGGCTCGGTGTCGGCGGCGTACCATCCGGTGCTGAGTCTGCCGGAGACCTCGCGCTTTTTGTCCGTCGCCCAGGAGTAACGACCGTCGCGGTAGTACCACTCGGCGCCGTGCAGGAAGGGCATCTCGGACCACCAGCCGCTGAACACGCCGGTGTCGCCGTAAGTCACGGGGTACGCGAGGTTGTCCATCACCATGATCGCGAAGTCCGCGCTACGCCGCGCGTTGCCGTTCTCAAAGTACTCAAAGTGCGGCCGTGCGAGGCAGTAGCGAAGCGTGTGGTAGAGTGTCAGCCACTCGTAGCCGTTGCAATCCTCGTGCGGCTTGAAAAGCTGCGCCTGGCTCTGAAAGGTGTCGTCGGCGATCTCCAGCCAGCGGGCTCCCTCGCCGGCATCGTAGTACTTCTGAAAGTACTCGCCCGCATACATGCACCCGAGCGAGGGGAACGTGTTGTGATTGTGTCGCGGGTGGCGCGAGCCAAATGACGGGGTCGCGGACGGCGCGACCGCCTCCTGCATCCACTGGAAGAGCACCTGCGTTACGTCCCACCGATCCTCATCGGTGAGGGCCGGCGAATCCTCGACGACGTCCCATGCGGCGAAGACGTCCGCGGAGCGGAAGTCCGAATCCATCCCCCACGGCCCGCCGAAGGTCTGCGGGTCGGTGTCACGGTGCTGCTTCGCGCGCTTTGCAAGCCACGCGAATGCGCGGGCGTAGCCGTCCTTGCCGCTGCGCTGATAGTCCTGGCCCACGCTTACCATGCGCGAGAAGAGACCGCCGTGCAATCCCACCTCAAGATCGCGCTCCGCCTGGTCCTTGCGCTGCTGCAGCCAGTCGTCGTCCGGGTCCACTTCGAAGGCCCGCCCCCAGCGCCTCTGTGCGTCCGCGGAAAGCTCAACCAGCAGCGTCGGCTCCAGCACGAGGTCGTCGCCCGCCTGCATGTGCTCGCGCAGCGCCTCGACGCCCGCAAGCGCGCCGGAAGGGTCACTGGCGCCGATCGAGAGCACGTTGTTGCCGGTGCCCCACGGATCGTGCACCGTGCGCACCTCGTAGCCGCCTTCGCCCGGGTAGTAGTCGTCGGGGAAGATGTATCCGCGGCCGTAGAGAGCACGCATGCGCGGGTTAATGACCACGTTGCCGATGACGATCGTGGCCTCTGAGTGCATCTCCTCGTCAGTCACCTGGTCCGCCGGAACGATCTCCGGCGCGACCCCCGCATGCTCCCCGATCAGCGACTGCAGCGCGACCGCCGCGTCGCCCCACGCCTCATCCGCGGGCACGATGATCCGCCCTGCGGCCTGCCCGGCCTGCACCAGCGGAGTTCGCGGGAAAAGCTGCTTCGGCTCCTCGATCTCATTGAAACTTCGGATGAGACTCTCGCCAACGCGGATGTTGTCGACGTAGAAGCCCAAAGGCGCGTCCGCCTCCGAGGTGCCTATCCAGAATCGCAGGCGCGTCACCTCCGAGAGATCGTCGCTTTCAACCATCCCCGGCTCCCACGCGAGCACGTCACCGAAGCCCCGCGTGAGCGTGACGGTGGTCTTCTCCTCGTCGATCGGCCCGCCCCAGTTGAGATAGCTCAGGACGCAGTCGCCGTCGCTGTTGTATGCGCGAAGGTAGAGCGCGCGGGTGGTCTCCGGCAGGTCGGTCCACGCGTCGAAGAGCAGCGCCTGACCCTCAAGATCGATCGGGTCGATGTCGATCGCCAGCGAGAGGTAGGAGTTGCCGGTGGCATCCGCCGGTGAGACTCCCGAGAGTTGGATCGAGGCGTCGCCCTCGGAGACGAAGCGCTCATCGGTGTTCAACTCAAGCACGGTCCCCGGCCAGTCGGCGCCGCCGGTGATGGAGACGCCATCGAGACTGTCACAGTCGAAGACGATCTGCGTCTCGCCGACCTGAGCCGCCGCGTACGTCGCGCCGAGCAGGGTGATGGCTGCAATCATCAGGATGAGCGTCATCTGCGGAGTGGACGTGCGATTCATGGCAATCCTCCGTGTGATACGATCAGGGCGTGGTCCCGGAGACAGAAACTCCGTCATCGGTGATTTCATAGCGGGCGCCGTCGAGAATCAATGCCGCGAGGGCGTGGCTCTCCAACTCTTCGACCTCGATCCCCGCTCCTGTGTTCACCGCGACGAGGTCGTCGCCGATGCGCGCGACCTCAGCGTCACCCACGCGCTGCGTCTGCACCGGCGCGGGCTCAAGTCCCTCATGTCCGCAGGCAAGTACCACGCCGAGCGTCCGCTGCTCTGTCAGGCCCGTCGGCGTGAGCCGCAGGTGATGCTGGTTGTGCCACTGGTCGGAGCGCTTCGCGTCGCTCGGCGGCGGATCGAAGCCCTCGCTGAGCGTGAAGAATGAGTTGTGATGGTAAAGGAAGTGCCCCTCCACCACGCTCGGGCCGCGTTCGAGGCTGAAGGTCCGCTCATCTTCATCGATGACGAACTCATCCCACGAGTGCGCGTTCCACTCCAGCGCCGAGACGATCCCTGGCCGGGCAGTGAACTCGTCGATCATCACAAAGCACGAGTGCTGCTTGAGGTATATCACGTGGCGGCGGCAGCGCTCGGCACGGTCGGCGTAGCTTGTGTCGGCGGTTCCTCGAAGATACGCGATGCGTTCGTCCTCGAAGGGCAGGTCGGTCGATCCCATCGAGTCATGCGAGCGCATGATCTGCCCCGAGTCCGAGAGCGTGACGCAGTTGTGCGACTTCGTGTGCCAGACCCAGTGCGCGTGGTGGCTGGAGCCGTAGCCGGCGTAGTATCCGCTGGGCATCATCATGCACCTGCCGGCCACGTGGAGGATGAAGTCATTGTTGTTCGCGTGAGAGTGGCTGACTGCGCCGTAGGGTGACGAGCGGAAGACGAGCGCGATGTCGCGGGAGGCGTCACACAGGTCGGTGCGGACAGCGGCCCATCCCACATCCGGGAAAACGCGCAGCATGCTCTCCTCCGCAGAAGGCGCTTCCTCCACGTCCATCGGCTTTGTAAGGTAATCCTGTGCGAAGAAGCCTGGCGTACTCACATGCGGCCGCTCCTCAAGGTCTTCCGCCCTGTCCCGCAACCGGTCAACGTAGTCCGAAAACTGCCTCCCGCCGGTTTCCCGGTCGATCCGCTCCACCAGCGCCGCATTCGACAGCCACGTGCCGCGCCAGACCTCAGTGTGATCGCCGAATCCCATCCACTCGGCGTAAGGCGGCAGAATCGCCTCCCGCCATCGCGCATGGCCGCGCCAGAACGGCCGCTGATAAAGATCGATCCCGCAACCTCGCTTGAGCGCGGTCGCGAACATCGTCATGATGTTCACGTAGGCGAGGCCGTACGATGGGCCCTCGGCCCATCCGCCATCGTCCTTTGCCCAGACCGGCCAGATCCCGCAGAGCACCGGACGCAGCCAGTCGAGCCACTCCCGCGCCTCCGGGATGTGCTCGTGAAAGACCATCCCCAGCAGCGCGAGAAAGACGATCTCGCGACCGGCGTGTGAGTCGAAGCGCGTCACGCCGTAGGTCCCGCGATCGTGCATGTGCTCGAACGTGATCTCGCCGCGTCGGCGGAACTGCTCGATCACCAGAGCGCGCTCCTCTTCGGTGAACTCATTCCAGACCCAGTCGGCGGCCTTTGAGCCGTGCCAGATGACGGACATGTGCGCCTCGTCGTTGTGTCCGAGGTAGCTCGAACCCTCAGGATCCCACCGTGAGATGCTGGCAATGCGCTCACAGGCCGCGCGGGCGTAGCGGCGCTTGCCTGAGGCCAGCCACGTGAGTGCGAGCACCTCGGCGCCCTTCACGAAGCGGCGCGAATCCCACAGGATCGAACTCCACACGCGGAAGTACGCCTCGTAGTCCTCGGCGCGATTCGGCAGGAAGGGCGGCTCCTCGATCTCGTGCGACTCAGACAGCAGTGCGTCCGAGAGCACTTCGAGCGCGTTCCACTGCTCCGATCGCGTGGTGTCGAGGGAGGAGCGGAGGCTCTCCAGGTCATCGCCGGTCACGTAGATGCGCGGATGGTCGCTCGAGAGGCGCGCGAGCCACTCGCGGGCAGGCGGGACCTCGAGCGTCACCGCGTCCGCCTCGATCTCGAACTTGAAGACCGGTGAGCGATCGCCTTCCGCCCGCCACGCCCAGTGGTAGACGCCTGGATCGAAGGCCTCCTCGGGCAGCAGCATCGGGTCCGCGAGGCCGTCGGCTTGCAGTACGACGTCGGTGAGCTCCGCATCGCGCGCCACCGTCAGCGCGAAGGGCGGGGCGACGTTCTCAGGCTTCCACGCGAAGACCGGCGGGTTGGTGCGCGGCCTGGTGGCGTCGCGCGGCTGTCGCGGGTCGATGTGCGGATGGGGATGGCGGGTTTCGTCGATCATTGATGACACTCTCCATGCTGGCGTCTGATGCCCGAGTTGACTTCGCGACTCCGGTCGCCGGGACCTCTGTCGTCCGGCTTCGTATCAACGGTTAAGGATAGGGTCAGGAAAGGCGTGTCACGCCGCGCAGGTGGTTCCGGGTGGCGGGAAACGACGTCCGGGCGAGGCGC
>JBNJEK010000134.1:0-11652 GCA_051745855.1 Armatimonadota bacterium | reverse complement strand
ATTTCGGGGCTCTCGTGCGTGGTCTGGACGCAATCGCCGATGATGGACGTTGACCGCACCGGCCTGCCGCCGAACCTGACCCCTGACTCGACCATCCGCATCACCGCCTGCGGGAATGAGATAGAGTCCGGCGTGATCAACATCACGAACCTCGCCGACAGCCTCTTCGAGGGCCGCCTGACGATGGGAGACCTGCGGCTTGCGGCCGGGGACGCCACCGATCCGAACGCTGAGAACCTTCTCAGCAACGCCGACTTCAGTGTCGATGAGGACGATGACGGCATGCCGGACGGCTGGCATGCCACCACACGCGACGGCTCGTGGGCGCTGGAGGAGCAGGGCGACGGCTCGACCGCGTTCGTGCTCTCCGGGGATGGGGAGACGAGCGTGAACATCCGCCAGTCGGTCGAGCTTGAGGCCGGGGAGACATACACGTTGGTCGCGGAGATGTCCGCGGAGAATCTCCCCGGCGGAACCGGATCGCTCACGTTCATCAATAAGGGCTGGACGTGGTCGAAGACCCTCAGTCCGCTGACGCCGCACTCCGGCCCGCAGCGTTACACGACTTCGTTCACCGCGCCGGAGGCGGATTACTTCCAGGCGGTGTTGCGCCTGGTCGGCCAGTCCGGCGGCACCATCCGCTATCACAACGTCCGGCTCGTCGAGGGTGGCGTTGAGGAGGTCACCTTCTCGCAGGACGCCCTGACCTTCCACCAGGCGGAGTACCAGGACCTGCAGCTTGGAAGGACCGTCGCCGATCCGCTGCCGGAGATCAACGAGGCCCGCATGGTCCACGTGGCGCCGGGCGAGACCCGGCAGGTGTTCGTGAACGTGAACACCGAGGCGCTGCCGCCTGGTGACTACTCCGCGAGCCTGCTGCTGCGGCCGAACGATCGCGAGCTTCCGCAGAAGTCGATCCCGCTGCGCCTGCAGGTGCTGCCTGTGCGCCTCCCCGAACTGATGCCGATCGCCACTTTCAACTGGGATTACGCGCGCCAGGAGAGCTACGTCGAGGACCTCGTCGCCCATCATACCAACAGCTTCCTGCTGAGCACAGGCCCGAAGATGCGCTTTGACGCGGAGGGCAACGTCCTCGATGAGGCCGACTGGTCCGACTACGACAAACTGCTGCAACTCAAGCTCCGCCACGCGAGAGAGAACGGCGGGATCATCGTCTTCTCCTACGGCATCGTGCGCGACTTCGACCGCCGGATGCGCTCGCAGCATGGCTGGGAGTTCATGTCCGAGCCGTGGGAGCGCGCCTTCCGCGCGTGGGTCGCCGAGTTCGAGCGGCACATGCGCGAGGACATCGGCATGTCGCATGACGAGTACGCGGTGCAGATCTGGGATGAGGCCACCCATCACAACGCCGAGCTTTCGCTGCAGGGCGGGCAGCTTATCCGCGAGATCGTCCCGGAGATGCGCCTGTGCATGGACGGTGCGCAGAGCCCCGATGAGGTGCGTATGCTTGATCCGGTGGTCGATCTGTGGATCCCGCATCAGAGGGTGCTCTTCAGCGGCGAGCATGCCGAGGAGTTGCGCGAGGTCTACCGCGAGATCGCCGAGGCGGGCGAGCCGGTCTGGACGTACACCTGCTCGACGCACATGAAGTCCCTCAGTCCGCTGGATTACTACCGCCTGAAGGAGTGGCGGGTCTGGCAGCTTGGGCTGGACGGATCGTGCTACTGGGCGTACAACTCGTGGCGCGGCGACCCGTGGGACGACTTCGACGGGACGATCGCCGACTGCGGCACCATCTACGACGGCCCGGACCGGCCGATCACCTCGCGCCGCTGGGAAGCCACGCGCGACGGGCGCGAGGATTACAAGGCAATACACCTGCTGCGCGAGGTCTCCCGGATGCAGGGCGCGGAGACGGCCGACCGGGTGGAGGCGCTGATCGACTCGCTGGTGGCGGAGGTGCTGGCGACGCCTGAGGACATCTCGGTCTTCGAGGGCGCGCGGGCGCGACTGCTCGACGTGCTGGTGAGGCATTGCGGCGAGGGGGTGCCTCCGCTGTCATACGACCCGGAGTTCACGTGGACCGGCGAGGCGCTCGACGTCCGCTGGGCCGCCGAGGCGATGACGGAGGGCGTGCTGCGCTACCGCGTGCCGGGCGATGGAGACTGGCGCGAGGTGCGCTTCGAGGAGGCAGGCGAACATCAGGCGACGCTCACCGACCTGCCGGCGATGCGGGACGTGGAGTGGTACCTGATGTGGTGGGACCACCGCGGCGCGACCGGCGCGGAGCTTTCAGGCCTTCGCACGGATGGCTGGCTGGAGACGAGGTGAACGGAGGGGGAACCTGAAGGACGCCAGCCGTCCGGAGGCGGGGCGCGCCCGCGCCCGCCTGCGCTTGCGTGGTTCGCCGCGACAGGGAGGCATCAGGGATACCTGTCCCACCGAACGACCGTCTACGTCACGCCCTACTTCTCTTCTTTCTTCCGCCGCCGCTCCGCCATCCGCTCCGCCCAGTCCTCGATCGTGCGCTGGTCGCCGCGCTCGATCGCCAGCGACCCCGGCGGCACGTCCTTCGTCAGCACCGAACCCGCGGCGGTATACGCGTCCTTCCCCACCGTGATCGGCGCGATCAGGATCACGTCGCTGCCCACGAAGGCGCCGTCCTCGATCTCCGTGTGATGCTTGTCGATGCCGTCGTAATTGCACGTGATCGCGCCCGCGCCGACGTTCACACCCTCGCCCACAGTCGTATCACCGATGTATGAGAAGTGCTGCATCTTCGAGCCATCACCGAGGCGCGAGCGATTCATCTCCGCTGACGACCCGACCTTGCACTCCCGCCCGACCTCACTGTTGCCGCGCACCAGTGAGAACGGCCCCAGTTGCGCTCCGTCGCCGACGGCGCTGTGCTCGATGACCGTGTGATGCCGCACCAGCACATCATTTCCGAGGGTTGCGCTGCGCAGGGTCACCTGGCCGCGAAGCTCGCACCCGGAGCCGACGCTCGTCTCGCCCTGCAGATGACAGCCCGGCCCGATGACCGTGTCGCGGCCGATCGTGACTCCCGCGTCGATGAATGTCGATGGCGGGTCGATCAGCGTCACCCCCGCCAGCATCGTCTCCTCGCGGATGCGGTCTCGCGCAATCCTCTCGGCGGTGGCGAGTTGCACGCGGTTGTTGATGCCCATCACCTCGGCCGCGTCAGGCGTGGCGACGGCCGAGACCGGTCGTCCGTAGGCGACGAGGATCTCGATGGCGTCGGTGAGGTAGAGTTCGTCCTGGTCATTGTCAGGCGTGATCTGCTGCAGCGCCCCGCGCAGCGCCTGTGCTTCGAAGACGTAGATGCCCGTGTTGATCTCCCGGATGCCGCGCTGCTCGGGGGAGGCGTCGCGGTGCTCGACAATCGCCGAGACCGCGCCCATGCTGTCGCGCACGATCCGCCCGTAGCCCGCAGGGTCCTCCACCTCGGTGGTCAGAACCGTCGCGGCGGCTTCCTCCGACCGGTGGTGATCGATGAGACCCTGCAGCGTCCCCGCCGTGACGAGCGGAATGTCGGCGTAGGTGATCAGCACGTCGCCCTCAAAGTCCTCAAGCTCGGGCAGAGCGCACTGTGTCGCGTGGCCGGTACCAAGCTGCTCCGCCTGCTCGCAGGCGGCCGCGCGGTCTCCCGCCACGGCGCAGACCTCGTCCGCGCCGACGCCCACGACCACCGACATCCGCTCGGGCTCAAGCTCCTCGAGCGTGCGCAGCACATGATCGATCATCGGGCGCCCGCAGACCTCGTGGAGGGGCTTGGGGCGATCGGACTTCATCCGTGTGCCCTCGCCCGCGGCGAGGACAACACACGCCAGTGCTCGCACGTCAATCTCTCCCTGTGCCGATCTTCTGAATGCGTTCAACGATGGTGCCGCAGACCGCTGCAGGAGCTACTCCTCGCGCTGCCGGAAGCAGTTGCAGACAGGCTCCTCGGCCTCCTGTGCATCGGCCCCGGCGACTTCGTTATCCTCATCGCCCGCGTCCGGGCACTCCACGCCGAGCGCCGCCGCGATCGCTTGCGACAGCCGGCGCTCATCGCCCTCGGTGTACCCTTCGTGGTAGTACGCGATCTCGCCGTCACGGCCGATCACGAAGATCGCCGGCAGCGCTCGCACGCCGTAAAGCTCCGCGACCTCCTGGTCGGCATCCACCACCACCGGGTGCGCCAGTTCCTGCTCCCGCACAAGCTCGCGCACCTGCTCGACACCACGGTCCCCTTCGTCGAGACTGATTGAGAGCAGGCGCATCCCATCCCGCGAGTAAAGCGTCTGAAGGTCTTCCATCATGCCGAGGTGTTCGGCGGCATCGCGGTACCACGTGATGAAGTAGTTGAGCACCACCACGCGTCCCTGCCACTGTGTAAGCGTGATCGGGACGCCCTCGAGGGTGGTCGCGGTGAACTCCGGCGCCTCAGCGCCAGGCGCAAGCGGCTGCCGCTCCGTCTGCTCCTGAGCGAAGGCGGGGATGGTGGCGATGAGGACAAGTGAGGTCAGCAATGCACATCGTGCGATCACCTGGGCCAACTCCTCCCGATCCGCGCGGCCGGTATTGCGCTGCCGGCGGGAAGTTCGGCTTCAGAGGCCCGGGGACCTTCCCAGCGATGACATCTGCACGCGGGTCAGGGCCGCCACGTCGGCCGGGGGCAGAGATGCGACAAGCACATGACGCCTGCCGCCGCGGGTCCACGAGGTGACCGAGTGGTCGCCGACCTCGCGCACCTCCACGCCGTTGATGCGCTCGGTGACGCGCCAGCCGCTGCGGTAGGGCTCCCAGCGAGCCGGTCCGGTGAACACCGACACCGGGCACGAGCCGACGCGGTAGAGGGTGTACGTCACGAGCGTTCCGTCGAGGTTGACGACAGTTTGATGGGCCTCGCGCCAGTTGTCGCGCGAGGGATCGCAGCTCACGGCTGAGAAGCCTGCACCGCCGGGCATCGGACCGGGCATCGCCGTGACCTGCTGGTGCATCTGCGCGAGTTCCAGCGCCTGATCGTTGTCGATAAAGAAGATGGTGCTGAAGATGATCGCAAGACTCACGGCGATCGCGCCGGCCGCGGCAATCGCGGTGATCCGGCGCGGGCGACCGGGCCGCCGGACACGTTCGCGAACGCCCTCGACGGCGTCAAGCTGCTCGTGTAGACGGTTCATGAATCCCGCGGGCGCTTCGGCCTGCGGATTGTCGCGCTCAACGAGACGCTTGGCCGCGATCAGCCGCCCCGCTGCATTGCTGCATTCGTCGCAGGTGAGCAGGTGCGCGGACACCGCATGTCGCTGTGCCTCGCCCAGTTCGCCGTCGATCAGCGATGAGAGCGCTTCTATGACTTCCCGGCACTCCGCTTTCTCGTTCATATCAGCCCTCGCCCCTCCGCGTACTCCCGCAGCTTCTCCTGCAAAAGCCCCCTGCCCCGGGCGATGCGCGAGCGCACCGTCCCGATCGGAATGTCCAGCGTCTCCGCGATCTCGTTGTACGTCATCTCGTGCATATCACACAGCAGCACCGCTTCGCGGAAGACCTCCGGGATCTCGCTCAGCGCCTGCTCAACCTCGGCATCGAGCGCATCCTCAAGCAGCGCCAGTTCCGGATCGTCCTCCCCGTCCTCCGCGATCTTCCCGAGCGCTTCACGCGGAAGATTGTCCCAATCGGTCATATCCGGTGTCCGCCGGCGGCGGCGAAATTCGTTGATATACGTATTCGTCAGGATCCGCAGCACCCATGCCCTGAAGTTCGTCCCAAGCTCAAAGCGGTCGAAGGCCCCGTAGGCCTTCATCAGCGCCTCCTGCGCCACATCCTCCGCGTCCGCCGGGTTCCCGGCCATCCGCAGAGCCGCGTTGAAAATCTCTCGTTCATGCTCCCGAACCAGCCGCTCGAACTCCGCGCGGCGGTTTTCTTCAGGAGACGAGCCGATGAACCTAAGCGCCATCCGGATACTCCCATGTTGAGACCCTCACGGGTCTTCACTGATAATAACGAAATGACAGGCGCGGGCAGTTCCCGCGCCGGTGTGAATCGTCACAGATGTTCCGTCGCGGTACGCCGACCCGCACCCTGCCGATTGGCAACCTACGCGTCCTCGTCCTCGCCGTTGTCAGTTGCAAGCCGCTTGACCGGTCTGCGGACGTACTTGCGTGCCCGGCGGAAGATGACCTCCGCGCGACCGCGTTCATGCAGCCTGATGTCCTCCTCTTCAGTCAGAAGTTCCGGAGCGAGCTTCGACTTGAGCTTGTAAACCGCACGTCGATCGTTCTGCTGAATGTGGGGAAGCACAAGGGCGGCGAGGGGGTTGAGCCCGGACATGATCGCGGCGGCGAAATCCACCACGGCAGGCTCGCCGCTGCCGGTGATGAGGATGTTGTCGAGCTTCTCGAGGTCCCCGTGTGCGATGCCGCGGCCGTGAAGTTGCGCGATCAGCGATGTCAGTCGATCGAAGAAGACTGGAGTGAGCAGCCGCCTGCGCTCGTGTTCGTCGAGAGCGGTCACCGCCCGCGCATCAAGGTGCTCAAGAACGAGTATCCACCGTCGCGGAAGGGCGAGGACCCGTGGCACTCCCGCCAGCCCCTCGGCCCGCCGCAGGGCGGCGGCCTCCCGGGTCGCGAGGAATGCGCCCAGGGCATGCTTGAAAAGATTCCCCGAGCGGCCGTAGTCCTTCACAACCGCATCTTCCCCCGTCATCCTGACCCGCCGCACTTCCGGCCGCGCACGTGCGGCGTTGCGGTAGCTCTCCACGGTCAGGCGGTCTATGTCGGCCCGTGTGAGCTTCTCCCACTCGGCTTCACTCACGCCATGTCATCCTTAACCGCCACCCGATCGCACACGGTGCATGATGAGACCGCGGTCGTCACGTGGATCGCATCGAAGGGACACTTCGCGCACTCCATGCAGGCGACGCAGTTCATACCCTCGAGGTCGGTGCGCGGGTCAATCCCGGCCGGGCAGGCCTTCACACACCACATGCAGTCCGTGCAGTCCTCCCGCACGTAGTGCATGCGCACCAGGCTGTGCCGGTTGCAGATCGAAAAAAGCGCGCCGAGCGCGCAGAACGAGTGGCAGAAGGGCCGACGGATGAAGATCGAGCCCACAAGAAACGCCACCAGGATCCCGATCTTCGTATACCACAGTGTGCCCATCCACGCCCGCAGGTCGGGGTCGAGGATCGGCTGGAAGATACCGCCCTGGAGCGCTCCCTGCGGGCAGTACTTGCAGAACCATGGCTCAAACGTCAGGTAGGGCAGGACGATCCCGAGAACGACCAGTATCACGTACTTCGAGTACCCCATCCAGCGTGGCATCCGTGCCTGCCGGCGCCGGATCTTCCCCATCAGGTCCTGCACCAGTCCGAAGGGACACAGAAAGCCGCACATCGAGCGGCCCATGATCGCGCTCGCTGCGATGATTGAGCCGAGCACGTAGAAGGGCAGCAGCAGCGCGCCGCGCATCGCCGCCACCCCGTTCTGAAAGGCGCCCATCGGGCACGCGACAGAGGCCACCGGGCACGCCCAGCAGTTGAGCACCGGCACGCAGATGCCACGCAGGTCGTAGAGGAAGAGAGCATTGACGAGGAAGGCGGCGCTGAACTGGACCCACAGACGTATTCTCAGGTAGAGCGGGGGACGCTTGCTGCCATCGGCCATGATCCGGTCACTCCACGGTGAGACCGATGCACGAGGTGCACAGGGCCTTCGCCTGCTGCTCGACCACGGTATGCCGGGACAGATTCACTCCCCAGACGATCATGCCGATTCCGATCGCGAGAAGAGGTATCCAGACCCAGCGCATCACGCTCAACCCCTGATGTTCTGAAGATAGATGCAGTCGCGGAGCACCGCCGCCCGCTTGTCCTCGGCATTCGACGGGCTGAACTCCACCGCCACGTAGCCGTCGTACCCGTTGTCCTGCAGAAGGGAGACCAGCGGCACGAAGTCGATGACGCCCTCGGCGAGGTTCGTCCGCTCGATCTTCCCGGCATCGCCATCAAGCGCCGCATAGTTCTGCGCGTGAAAATGTGACACATGGGGCAGCACCCGCTTCAGGCGCTTGACGGGATCGTCACTGAGGCTCGGCAGCGGCTGGTAGTTGAGGCCGAAGTTGTCCTCGCCAACGTCCTCGACGAGACGCTTTGCGCTCGCGGCCGTGTCGGCGAGTGTATTCGTGTGCATCTCCACGGCGAACTTCAGTCCCATCCGGCCTGCCGCGCGCGCCGCCTCGCGGCACTCCTCGACCGTTCGCTTCCAGAGGCCCTCATCGGCCTCCTCCGAGCCGACGTCGCTCGCCCAGATACGGACCAGCGAAACATCCAGACCCGTCGCAATCTGCAGCACATCTCGCAACGGCGGACTCTCCGTCTCGACCGCGCCGGGGCGGAGGTATGAGCCGAAGACCGCCACCTCCAGCCCCCGGTCGGTCACCATCCTGCGCGCGGCGGCCACCCGATTGGCGTCGTACGCCTCCGAGATATGCGGCTCTCGACCCCAGATCTCTACCCCCTCAATCCCGGCCTCACAGGCGAGGTCGAGACTGTACTCCAGCAGCCGCTCGCGGAACGCGATGCTGCACAGGGCGATCCTGACTCGTCCATTCTCTTCTGCCACCTGCCGACGACCCCTCTCTCCCCGCGGCCCTGACGTGCGTCAGACGACGAGCCTCGACTCTCTCGCGGTCAGCGCTCAAGACAGCCTCAGCGCTCGATCTCCACCGGCTTCCCGCTCTCGGCCGACTCGTGAATCGCGACCAGAACGCGCGTGTTTTCCAGCCCGTCCATTGGAGTTACGACCGGCTCAGTTCCGTCAATGACAGCTTCGGCAAAATGCCGGATGCTCTGAACCCCGAAGCCGTTGGGCTTGCCGTGTACGTCGGTGACCACGGCGACATCCGCGTAGCTCGCGCCCTCCGGGGTGAAGGTCTGCAGCATCCTGTGTGAGCTTGCGTCCGCGAAAGCCGTGCCCTCAGAGCCGATCATCTCCATTTTGAAGTCGAACACCGTGGGCATCTCGGTGGACATGATCCAGCAGTTCTCCACATGCGCGACCCCGCCGCCCTCAAGCTCACAGATCGTGTGGAAGAAGTCCGGGGTGTTGATGCCGCGCTCGGCCAGCACCCGCGACCGCGAGACCGAGTAGACCCGGCTGATTTCGTCGTCAAACAGCCAGCGGACGAGATCCACCATGTGACTGCCGAGGAACCACACGACCGTCGAATCGCCGCCCCAACTGAGCATCTCCGTCGGCACGTAGATCGTGTCGTTGAGCCTGCAGGTGAGCATCTGTGGCTCGCCCATCTCACCGGAGACAATCTTCTTCTTGATGCCCCACATCGCCGGGTTCCAGCGGTTGTGAAAATCAACCATGAGGAGCACGTCGTTTGCCTCGGCGGCATCGATCATGGCCTCGCAGTCCTCAACCGTCGTGGCCATGGGCTTTTCGAGCAGAACGTGCTTACCGGCCTCAGCGGCCGCCACCGCCACCTCGCGGTGGAGAAAGTCGGGGGTTACAACGGAGACCGCATCGATGTCATCGCGGTCGAGAAGCTCTTCGTAGTCGGTGGTCCATTCACTCGCGCCGTACTGCTCGGCGCGCTGCTTTACGAGGTCCTCGTTCAGGTCGCAGATACAGACCAGGTCAGCGCCCGGTTGCGTCGAGTAGGTCTTCAGGTGTGTTTCGCCCCACACACCTGTGCCGATGACTCCAAATCCACTCACAGCTCAGCACCTCACTCGTCATCAACGATCGTCTCAAGGCTCCTGCCCGCGTTGTCGTCACCTCATCTCATCGGAGGCACCGCGATTATAGGCCATTGCGAAAATGCATGTCAATGTGGTCTTAAGCGATGACCGCCGGTCGTTACCGTCCGCCGTTGCCGTTGTGGAGGGGCTGGAGAGGATGGGGGCCGCCGTTTGGCCCCATCCGACGCCAGCCCGGCCGTTCTGTCGTCCGGCGCCGCACGACAACGACAACGGCCAAACGGCCGGGCCGGCCTCGGCCAGGGCGGGACAGAGGGCGCCCGGAGTCCGGGTCCGTTGCCCAACGGTACTGCTCAACCGACAATTGCCGTCTACACCCGGCATCGCTTTCGGCCTTGCATTAACCCCCGCGGCTGTGCTACGGTTTTCTACTGCGTGTAGACATTTGCGTGCAAATCACGTTGACAACACCCCCGGAGCACTGTGGAGAACGCGTCGATGAACCGTGCGCAAGTCGCGGGGTTTCATGTGGATAACGCGTTGCCTCTCGGTTGAAAGCCCGTGGACCGTCCTGTGCAGAAGCCGTGCGTTGCCGGTGGGCCGGGTGTGTAAAGAGAGTTGGTTCGATGAAGTCAGGTACTCTGTCCGAGGTCGATCTGCGCCGCCTGCTGTTCGTGGCCATGATCGGCGCGTTGATCGTAACCCTCGCCGCGCCCGCGGTGGCGGGGCAGTCGGAACTGGCGGCGCAGCACTCGTGGCTGCCGTGGCCGTCCGTCTGGCCGGCCGACCATCCGCTCAGCCCGGTGGTGGAGCGCGTCCTCGAGGGAAACTGGCGCGCACAGCCCGACTGGAAGCTCCCGATGCTGGTGAACGGACTGAGCAAGGAGCCGGAGGAATGCAAGATCACGGCATATTGCTCCGACTGCTTCGACGCCGGGCACCGCACACGCTGGGGATCGCATGTCCGCCGCGGCATCTGCGCCGCCGACCCGAAGTACTGGGGCCCGGGGAGCGTCATCTGGATCGGCCCGCCGGTCAATGAGGTGCTGATCGTCGAGGACATAGGCGGCGCGATCAAGGGCCCTCACCGCTTCGACGTGTGCATGGAGGGGGCGCATGACATGTGTTACAAGATAGGCGTCCGCTCGACGACCTATGTGCCTCTGCACCGCGTGCCGCCGACGAGCCGCTGGGGCACCAAGCCCGCCGACTGGGAGCCGCCCATCTGGGTCTCGCCCCCGGATGAACGGGCAGACAACTCGTAGACACACCCGCACCATCGGAGATGATGAGGCCATCCGCCGCCGGCGGATGGCCTCTTTCATTCAGAAAGGCTCTGCCTCCGATCAGACGAGACCGTTCCGCTCAGGCCACTGAATCCGCGCCAGCCAGATCCGATTCTTCGCCCCCCGCGACTCGGAGCGGTGGATGTCATAGGGCCGCTGCGCGTCGCCGTGCATACCCTCGGTGGTCACCACCCACGTCTCGTCCGGCGAGGCGTTGCAGACCCCGAAGTTCCCCAGTTGCGCGCCGTACTCCGGCACAAGCACGCGCTCGGTCTCGCGAATCACACAGAGCCGATCGGGATCGACCTGCGCGATGAAGATCGGGGCGCGGTGGCGAATGACGTGGTCATTGTCCGCACCGCGGCGAGTGTATGTGAGGAAAAGTCCGTCGGAGTGGGTGACCCAGTGCTGCTGGGTGTTGTAACTACCCAGCGCCGAACCGTCGTTGAAGCGCCACGGCTTCGGCTCGGCGTAGTTCAGCCCGTCGCCCTCACAGACGTAGCCCCGCAGGTCATTGCGCAACGTCAGAAAGAAGCGGCCGTCGAAGCGCGCAAGCGAGGCCTCGTAAAGCCCGCGCGGATCCGCCACCGCCATCTCGTTGCCCTGCTCGATTATCCGCAGGCTCTCGCCGTCGAAGCTGCAACGCGCCACGGTGGTGGTGAAGCAGCCACGCCAGATGCTCGAGCCGATCTCCTC